>JAGBYI010000002.1 GCA_017628845.1 Bacteroidaceae bacterium | reverse complement strand
TGAAGAAGAACCGTGGAGAACGATGGGGAAACCGGGCAGCTGCTTCTCGATCTCTGCCAGGATGTCGAATGCCAATGGAGGAGGAACGAGCTTGCCAGTCTGAGGATCTACAGTGCACTGCTCACGAGTGAACTTGTAAGCACCATGGCTGGTACCGATAGAGATAGCCAGAGAGTCGCAACCTGAACGTGTAGAGAAGTCTACAACCTCCTCGGGCTTGGTGTAGTGAGAAACCTCTGAAGATACCTCGTCCTCAACACCTGCCAATACACCGAGCTCAGCCTCAACAGTTACGTCGTGTGCATGTGCATACTCAACAACCTTCTTGGTGAGAGCAATGTTCTCCTCGTAGGGAAGGTGAGAACCGTCAATCATTACAGAAGAGAAACCGTTGTCGATACACTCCTTACAGATCTCGAAGCTGTCACCGTGGTCGAGGTGCAGAACGATCTGGGGATTCTCGCAACCCAGCTCCTTTGCGTACTCAACAGCACCCTGAGCCATGTAGCGCAGGATAGTACCGTTGGCATAAGCACGAGCGCCCTTAGATACCTGCATGATAACGGGAGACTTGCACTCTACAGCAGCCTGAACGATAGCCTGCATCTGCTCCATTGTGTTGAAGTTGAAAGCAGGGATAGCGTAGCCACCTGCTACTGCCTTGGCGAACATTTCACGGGTGTTCACCAGACCCAATTCCTTGTAACTTGTCATTTTTTGTAATTGTTATTAAAGGGTTTATGGTAATTATATCTTATGTTTATGTATGATCCTCAACTCTTCTTTACAAGATAGACCACCACGGGCAGGTGGTCGCTGAAACCGTCCAGCCATACACCACGGGAGTGGGTGCGCTTGGGAGTGCCCTTGTAGGCTCCCTCGGTCTGGAACAGGTAATCACGCTTGAAGATGTGATAGGAGTGAAGGGTGAGACCGTTGTAGGTATTTGCCTTGTACTCCTCCACAAGACTGCGGCTCATCACAATCTGGTCGAACAGGTTCCATGCTCCCTGATAACTGAGGGTCCCCTGCCCCTTCTTGCGCAGTATATCCCACCAGGGATTGTAGAAGTCGCCCTTCTTCACCTCTGAGACCTTGCGACGTGCACCAAGGCACTGTGCCATGGAAGCATTGTCGGGGTCGTCATTCATATCGCCCATGACAAGGATGTGCTGACTGGGATCGGCCTCGCCGATACTGTCGGCAAGGGCACGCACCTGCCGGCCTCCGTACTCGCGGAAGATACCTTCGGCAGCACGGCTGGGCCAGTGGCAGACGATAACTGTGACATTGTCACCAGCCAACTTGCCCTGGACACACAGGAAAGGACGGGTGCGACGAACAGTATCACCGTTCTCGTAGACATAGTCCTTGTTGAATGCCTTGGTAACATGGAACGCACGTGGATTATAGATAAGGGCACAGTCCACGCCACGCTTGTCTGGTCCTTCAATATGGACATAGCGGAAACCGCGCTTCTTCATGGCAGGCTGAGCAATGAGGTCATCCAAAGCCTTGGAATTCTCCACCTCGCTGACACCGATGATGCTGGCACCGTAGGGAAGTTTGTCGGTACCGAGTTCGCAGAGCACACGCGACATGTTGGCCAACTTGTGCTCGTACTTCACCTTGGTCCAATGATAGGTGCCGTCGGGGAGGAACTCCCAGTCAATCTTGCCGGCATCGTGGCAGGTATCGAAAAGATTCTCCAGATTATAGAAAGCCACAGCATGCATCTGCAACTTGCGCTCCTGGGCATGAGCATGCATGGCAAAAAGCAAAGCAATAGAACAGAAGAACAGAGATACTCTCTTCATCATTTGGTCTTATTACATATAGCGTACAACATTCGGGATACAATCTCCCATAGTAATCACACAGTGCAAAGTTAACGTTTTTTTGAACAACTCGTATGGTTTTGTTTAAAAAAATAAGGTCGCGTGGCGGTTTTACAGATATTTTTCCGAACTTTGTACGTGACAAATCATTTATTAAACCCAAAACATTATGAAAAGAAAGTTTCAACTGACGGCGTTTGTCCTGCTGGCGGCAACATGCAGTTATGCCCAAAGCAGCCAAGAGTCGGAAGCGGACTCCACCATCATGGTCATCGATGCTGGCGACTTTACCATTTCGGAGTCGCAGCTGGGCGATGATGACGACATGACATCAGATGTCATACAGGTGGGTTCCTCCAACAATCTTTACACCAACAACATCGGTTGGACATGGAGCGCAGCACGCTTCAAGTTCCGCGCACTGGACAACAAGTACAACGATGTCTACATCAACGGTGTGCAGGCCAATCAAGTGGAGAACGGACGCTTCCAGTTCTCAAATATCGGCGGCATGAACGATGCGGCTCGAAACAAGGATGCGGCAAATCCATTTGAAAGCAATACCTTTGCCATGCCCGGACTGGGCGGAGCAACGAACTACGATTTCCGCGCTTCAAGCATGAGCACCGGCAGCAAGATAACATTGAGCGGATTGAACCGCAACTACACAGTGCGAGGCATGTTCTCGCACGGAACAGGTCTGAGCAAGAATGGCTGGGCCTTCTATGGATCATTGGCATACAGATGGGGCAATATGGAAACAGCGGCCGTGGACGGCACGTTCTACAACAGCCTTTCATTCCTGATGTCGGTACAGAAAAAGTGGAACAACAGGCACTCCCTGAACCTGGCAGTATGGGGCAATCCCACTGAACGAGCACAGCAGGGCGCAAGTACGGACGAGGCATACTGGCTGGCCAACGACCGCATGTACAACCCCTACTGGGGATACCAGAACGGCAAGAAGCGTGCCAGCCGTATAGTAAACGACTTCGCACCTACAGCTCTGCTTACATGGGACTACCAGATAAAGGACGACCTGAAGATGACAACCAGTGCAATGGTGCGCTACCAACTGTACAGCAGCACGAAACTGGACTATAGCGGAACAAACCCTGCTCCAGACTATTGGAAGAACTTCCCTTCATACAACTATGACGTGTGGGGCGAGACAGACGGCAGCAACAACAACTGGGATGCATACAACACTGCCAAGGATTACTGGATGAGCGGTCCGCAGGCACGCCAGATAAACTTTGACGAACTGTACTTTGCCAACCAGCAGCTCAACAAGACAGGCAGCGATGCCATATACTGGATACAGGCACGCCACAACGACCATCTGACTGGAGCGCTGAGCAGCAACTTCAACTGGACCATAGACAACACCAGCAAACTAAACATTGGTGTGCAGGCAAACCTGACAAAGGGCATGCACTACCAGACATTGGAAGACATGCTGGGCGGCGAAAACTTCCACAATATAGACAGGCATCTGGTTGGTACGTATCAGGAGAATGACCCCAAGGCCGACTATGACCTGAACAATCCCAAACGCACAGTGAATGTTGGCGACCGCTATGCCTACGACTACGACATCAACGTGCACAAAATGGGCATATATGCAGCATACACCAAAAACATAGGCATAAGCCACAACTACATAGCAGCACGTTCAACCAGTACAACAATGTACCGCGTGGGACACATGCGCAACGGTCTGTTTGCCAATAACAGCTACGGTACAAGCCGAAAGGCAAGTTTCTTAGACGGTGGTGTGAAACTGGCAAGCACACTGAATCTGGGCAGAGGCCACTCCCTGAGCGTGGGTGGCGGTTTCGAAGCAAAGACCCCAAGCGCACGTGATGCGTTCATCTGCCCCGAGAAGATGAACGACTTCGTGTACAACCTGAAAAACGAGAAAATAGCAAGTGCTGAACTCAGTTACGCCCTGAACAACAGTTGGCTCCGCCTGAACCTGACCGGCTACTTCAATTACAAGTATGACGGAACAGAATGGTCCTGCTTCTACGACGACAACGAGAGCAGTTTTGTATACGTAAGTTCGCAGAACATCACAAAACGCAACTATGGCGTAGAACTGGGCGCCAAGTTCAAGGTTACGAGCAACTTCGACATAACACTGCTGGGCACATACTCCGAGGCTGAAATCGTGGGCAACACCAATGTGGACTACATGCTTTCAGACGACGGTACTCTGAAGCGCACGACCTGCTTTGCCAACGGCATGCGCGAAAGCGGCACTCCTTTGGCTGCCGCAAGCCTGGCCTTGAACTACCGCGTGAACGGCTGGTACTTAGGACTGACTGGCAACTACTACGACCGCATATATCTGAGCTATACCCCCGTGACACGTCTGCAGAGCGTACAGGAACTGTGGGCTGCCAACAACTATGGTGGTGCATTCATAGATGTTGATGGCACACCAGTATATGCCATCCCCGAACAGGCCAAGGGCAACGGCGGCTTCGTGCTGGACGCTTCCATAGGCAAGCAGTTCTATTTAGGCAAGAACCCCTTGAGCGTGAACCTGAACCTGAGCAACATCACCAACAACACAAGCCTGTGCACCGGCGGTTACGAACAGAGCCGTGCCAACTACAGCGTGAACGACGGTGAGATGTCCAGCCGTACATACAACTTCCTGAAGAACCCCAAGAAGTACTATTCACAGGGGTTCAACTTCATGCTGAACATAAACTACCGTTTCTAATATATAATATATAAGGTGTAAGAAGACATGAAAAAGACAAGAATATACATAGCACTTGTTTTGGGTGCCCTTTGTCTGGGTTCGTGCATGGACGAAGACTGGAAAGCACCCGACTTCGGAGACAACCCTCCATACGGCAACAACGAAATAGTCCCAAACAAGGCTGTCCAGACAACCATCGCTGAGCTGAAGACAAAATATGCCAGCGTGATTACCTCCAACGGGTACAAGCTCATAGAGGATGACCTGCAACTGCATGCCGTGGTGAACGGCAACGACCAGGGGGGCAACCTCTACAAGCAGATTTCCATTCAGGACGAAACCGGCGGCATCATCGTGGGCATAAACGCCACAGACCTGTATGCCTTCATGCCAGTCGGTCAGAAGATTGTAATAAACCTGAAAGGCCTTTACATCGGCGGTTATGGCAAGATGGCACAACTCGGTGCAGAATACAACGGAGGTATGGGCCGCATGGAGCAAGGTATCTGGGAAAAGAGCGTACGCTTGGTGGGCGACGAGTTCACATCCACCAATGGCGATGAAACCACGACTATACAGATGACGGCAAAGGCCGACACCATAGATTTCAGCGCTCCCAAGGACCATAACTCCATGATTGGACGCATCGTGAAAATCAGCAACGTGGAAATCTCCGGCGAAGGCACACAAACCCTGGCTCCCGAAGACGGCAGCGTGCGCTTGACAAGTAATTGCGCCAACCGCAATATCAAGGGCACAGAGGCAAAGGATATCGTCCTGCGTACAAGCACATACAGCGATTTCGCTTCACGCCCCATCCCCGCAGGCAAGGTGGACATCTACGGCGTCTGCACCTACTACAACGGCACATGGCAGATACTGATGCGCACCAACAGCGACATGGTGGAACACGTTAGCGAATAAAAACACAAGAAACAAGTAATAACATAAAACACATTCATATATGAATAAGATTCTTAAAACCATGATGCTTGCCGCCGTCACCGCTTTCGGTCTGGCAAGTTGTGAGGACGTTCCCGCTCCTTTCATTGAACCAGAAAAACCGGGTGAAGGTGAAGTTATAGGGGCAGAAGGCAATGGAACATTGGAAGAACCCTTCAATGTTGCTGCAGTTATAAAATACGTACAGGATTTGGGGGCTGACGTAGAATCACCTGAGAAAGTATATATCAAGGGCATTGTGTGCTCAACAAAGGAGATATCTGCCCAGTTCGGCAATGCCACCTTCGACATCAGCGCCGATGGTGAATTGGCAGGTGAGAAATTCACCGTATACAGAGCAAAAGGTCTCAACAACCAAAACATCAAATCAGAGGATGATGTTCAGGTTGGCGACGAGGTTATCGTATATGGCAATGTCGTTAACTATAAAGGCAACACGCCTGAAACCACACAAGGAAAGGCCTATATCTATTGGCAGAAACGTGGTGATACCGTGCTGGATGGCAGTGCATCCGATACACCTGACACTCCTGCAGATGGAGGCACATGGGACAAGCCATACACTGTTGCCCAGGCCATCGCCAACCAGACCGGCAAGGAGGTATGGGTACACGGCTACATCGTTGGTTCTATCCCCGCAGATGTATCACCGTTTGTACTAGAGAACATGACCTTCACTGCCGATGGTGCATCCGGTACCAACATCTGCATCGCAGACGTTCCCGATGAAACAAACTATGCTAACTGTGCACCCGTACAGTTGCCTGCCGGTTCAGATGCACGTACCGATCTTAACCTGATGAATAACCCCAGCAAATTGGGAGTCGAGGTTTGGCTGAAAGGTAAGGCTACCACATATTTCGGTGCTCCCGGCTTGAGGGAAATCAGCAAGTACACCCTGACTGCTCCTACCGCAGAAGATGACCAGGAACAAGAAAGTGGCGACGAACCTGTTGAGGGAGCACAAGGTGATGGTTCTTTGGAGAATCCTTTCAATGCCGCCGCTGCATATAACTACACCGCCGCATTGCCTGCCGATCAGGCAACATCGGAGAAGTTCTATGTCAAGGGTATCGTCTGTGAAAGCAGCAAGATGGATATCAACACAGAGTACAAGAACGCTACTTTCCATATCTCGGATGATGGCAGTGCTAACAGCACTCAGTTCCTCATTTTCCGCACAAAGGGTTTGAATGGTGCGGACATTACATCTGTGGATGACGTTCAGGTAGGCGACGAAGTGGTGGTATACGCACAACTCGTGAACTACTACGGAAATACTCCTGAAACAGCAAAGGACGGCATCATCTACTCACAGAAGCGCAACGGTCAGGACATTGATGGAGACACTCCTGGCGATGATGAAGGCGAAGGTGACCAAGAGGATGATGACCTGGAAGAAGATACAGGAAGTAATGTATCAAACTTCAAAGCAAGTGACCTGGGGTTAAGCAATGGTACGGCTTTTTCCGAGGTTACCGTACAAGGCGTAACCATTTCTGTGGATGGCGGAGGCAACCAGAACTCTCCCAAGTATTATAACAATGGAAGCAACCTACGTATGTATCCCCAGAATGAAATTACCTTTTCAACTGAAAGAACTATTAAACGCATTAAACTTACATGCACTTCTGGCTATGTCGCAAGTGGAGACGTAGAAACAGACAAGGGGACAACATCTGTTGAAGACCCCATTATTATTATCAACGACATTTATGACAAGACTCTAACTTTAACAAATACCAGCACTAATACTGGTGCCCCATCACAAGTACGTATTGAACAGTTCGAAATAACCTATGCAGAGTAACTGTTGAAAATCATACTAGCATAAAAGCCGCCAAGTCACTCGCTTGGCGGCTTTTTTATAACTTTATTCCGTAAAAGTTTGGTCATGAAGATAAAATGCCGTATCTTTGCACTCCGAAATAGCACTCCATTACACATATAGTTACCAGCTATATAACCAACAGATAATAATAAATAAGAAAAAAGATATGAAAAAAGGACTTCATCCCGAGAATTATCGTCCCGTTGTGTTCAAGGACATGAGCAATGGCGACATGTTCCTGAGCCGCTCTACCTGCAAGGCTACTGATACCGTAGTTTTCGAAGGTCAGGAGTACCCCGTAGTTAAGTTGGAAATCTCTAACACTTCTCACCCCTTCTACACTGGTAAGAACAAGTTGGTGGACACCGCTGGTCGTGTGGACAAGTTCATGAGCCGCTACGCAAAGACTCGCAAGTAATCTGCTTTGCTTTTGGCTTTATCAAGATTTTTAACAAGAAGATGTGCTATGTTCATGGCACATCTTCTTTGTCTTTAGTACAAGGTCCGTCTATGATGAAAAGAAAATTACCATCTGTCCTTTGGTATAACATGGGGATAGTCATCACAGCATGCCTTTATCTCATTTCATGCAACAATGAGATTCCCAGTCCTGACACGCCTTTGGACAAAATAAACGAGAATGCCAACAGCACTGCCATCATAGAGGCAAACCGTATGGAAATCCCTCGCCTGAAAGGTGGGACATACGACCAGTTTATAGTAAAACATGCCAGACTCAGGGACAACAGCAACAAAATGTTCGTGAACTTCTGCATGGAGTACGACCAACTGAAGAAAGCCAGCAGATGGACAGCCTTCCGTTGGGACATAGACAACACATACGACAGCAATTGCGGACGGGCAGGCGACTTTGCAGCAGATCCAGACGTACCAGCCAAATACCGAGTCGGGAACGGCTATTTCAAAGGTTACCAGCGTGGGCATATGCTTGCAAGCGAAGACCGGCAGTGCTCTGTATCGGCAAATGCACAGACCTTCTATATGACCAACATGCATCCACAATTTGGACGTTTCAACGGATATGACGACAATGGCAGCTATGTGTGGGTGAATGCCGAAGGGTTTGTCAGAAAACTATATCAGAATTGGCGCCCTGCCAACAATGCCACGGACACAATATACGTAGTGAAAGGCGGCACCATAGACAAAGCCACACAGATTATGGGTTATACCAGCAATAGCAGTACCAGCAATATCATCGTACCGAAATATTTCTACATGGCACTGCTATACAAGACAGGAAAATCGCAGACCCAGGGCGGATACAAGGCCATTGCCCTATGGATACCCCACACCGAAGATGACACTACGGCCGGCAAAGCCATTGCCCGAAAATATGCCATCAGCATAGACGAGTTAGAAGAGAAGACGGGCATAGATTTCTTCTGCAATATGCCGGACAACCTCGAGAAGATCGTAGAGTCCAACTACAACCTCGCAGCATGGGGATGGCAATAATCCCAAATGGTCGATCGGGGTTTAGGACACTTGCTAAAAATCTCTATTATCAAAACGAGTGTACGGTTTACAAGGTCTCCGCAAACACGACACCCCGAAACGAGGAATCTACATAATGAACGGCAAACAAGAAGCTCGGGAAAGAAAACAGTCCAGAGAAAATACGTAATGATGCGAAAGTGGCCTGCACAGGTTACAAACAAGCAGTGCAATTTACTTTTAGGCAAAAAAAACGATGAGTACGGCTCTCTTGTTCATTTCTTTTTTGTAACTTTGCTAAGGAAACATTTGGCGAAACCATAAGTAAATGAATAAGAACGGAACAAAAAAGAAACACCACATAATGCGATTCATTGCAGGCTTGCCCTTAGAAGTCCTGTATCTGATTAGCAATCTTGCATATTACACAATATATTATATAATAAGGTATAGGCGCCGTCTGGTCAGGGAAAACCTGACTTGTTCATTTCCGGAAAAGAGCAAGGAAGAGATTGTCCGCATAGAGAAGGCCTTCTATAGAAACCTGTGCGATGTATTCATAGAATCCTTCAAGTGCCTGAACATATCAGACAAGGAAATGCTCCGCCGTGTTGAAGTCGTAAACTATGAACTTCCGGAACGCATAGCAGCAGAAGGCAAGAACGTGTTTATGCTTCTCGGGCATTGCGGTTGTTGGGAGTGGGTGCAAGAGGTATGTGTCAGGTACAAGAATCCCAAGAAAAGTGCGGAGATATATAAGCAAATAGGAAGTCCCTACTTCTCCTCGCTGATGCACGAAGTCCGCAGCCGATGGAATACGGAACAGATAGAGATGAAGCAAACTTTGCGCAGCCTATTGCGTTGGAGTGCAGAAAAAGAACCTTTTCTATGTGGATTTATCAGCGACCAAAGGCCTTACGTAAAGGCAAAAGATTGCACCACATTCCTAAACCAGCAAACGTGGTTCGCTCCTGGTGCAGAGGAGATTGCCAAAAAGGTGAATGCCGAGTTGGTATACCTTAATGTGGAAAGACCTGTGCGTGGGCACTACCGTTTTACTTTTAAGGAGATGCATGTTCCGGCAGAGTTTGGCGAATGTCGTTTCCCTCTTACTTTATCATTTTTCCGGATGTTGGAAGATAACGTTAAACAACAACCAGAATTGTGGCTTTGGTCACATAATCGTTGGGAAAAATGGGACTTAGCCAACTACTAACATGCCAACTATGATTTCAGTCATTGTTCCTGTATATAACGTCGAAAGATACTTGTCAAGGGCCCTTGACAGCATACTTGCCCAGACATACCACGATTGGGAAGCAATCCTGGTGGATGACGGCAGTACAGACAGGAGTGGCAGTATCGCAGATGAATATGCTATAAATGATAACCGCTTCAAGGTAATACACAAAGATAACGAAGGTGCATCAGAAGCTCGTAATACAGCCATGAGGCATGTAGAAGGAGAATACTTGCTATACCTTGATTCAGACGATTTCCTGCATCCGCAACTAATGGAACTTTGCATGCAGGCTGTACAACGCGACAAATCAGATACTGTAGCCTTTACCTATGATCGCTGTTACCGCACACAGAATCTAATCCGACACTTTTTGCATCTGCCAGAATCTCGTCCACATTACCGATCATACAAAAATCCCCCTTATCTTGTGACGGATAACATATTTGAATATGCTACCGAACACTCTAACCCCAAAGATATAGATAGCCGTTGGGCCGTAAAACATTGTCAGGCATGGCGGTGCATGTATAAAACTTCTAATATACGCAATATATTATTTGTCAAGGATATTATATACGAGGATTTCCCTTGGTGGAGCGAAGTCTTGCTTAATATCCAACGTTGCACCATACTTAATCTGCCATTATATTTCTACTATCCCAACCCAAGAAGTTACATATTTTCTAAAACAAACACACAAAAAATAGAAAGTTTAAGAAAGGCCATAGAGGCGAGCAAACTGATCTATGCCAATGTACCTGAAGATAAACGGCAAGCGTGGGAGCGGAATTTCATGATCCCATTTGTAGAAAAACTAAGGAAGAAAACGAAAAGCGACAGATAATGGAACTGATATCGGTAATAATACCCATCTATAATGTAGAACCTTATTTGCATAGGGCTTTGGATAGTCTTTTGACTCAGACCTATGCTGGTTGGGAGGCTATTTTGGTTGATGACGGAAGTCCTGATGCCTGTGGTGCCATCGCAGATGAATATGCTTTGCGAGACAGTCGCTTTAAGGTCATTCATAAGGTCAACGAAGGCGTTTCTAAAGCCAGGAATATCGCTATGATAGAAGCTCGTGGAAAGTATTTGCTTTTTCTCGATCCAGATGACTTTTTCCATCCGCAACTGATGGAGTTATGTGTTGAAGTCGCAGAAAAGGAGGCGGCCGACATGGTAACCTTCACATACCATCATTTTTATAGGACAATAAATAAGGTTTTGCATTCGTTGCATCTGCCTGAATGTAAACCTTGCTTTAAGAAATATGGTAGTGTCAAATATGTGACAACAGACAATGTTTTTGACTATGCTACAGAATACTCCCACCCCAAGGATATTGACCGAAAGTGGGCAATAAAACACTGTCAGCCGTGTTTCAGGATGTATAGGACGGATATAGTTAAAAATATTCCTTTCATCGAGGGAATAAGATTTGAGGATTTCCCTTGGTGGAGCGAAGTCTTATTGCACGTAGGACGTTGCTCAATCCTTAATTTGCCCCTTTACTATTACTATCCAAACCCCAAAAGTTTCCTGCTGTCCTCAAATGCTGAAATGCAAGCGTACCATCTTGAGCAGAGCATCATTGCTTCCAGAAAAATATATAGCAAAGCGCCTACAGAGAAGAAGAAATTGTGGGAAAAACATTTCCTTGCTCCATTCATGCATTATCTGGAAAAGAAGTTGCGTAAGATAAAATCCTAAAAACTAATAATGGTTCATTTTGCCGTAAACAGACACTTGAGATAATACTTTAGGTAATTGAAGTGTCGTCCAAGTTGATAGAATGTGTCTTGGGGAAGTCCATGGATTGCACTGAATATCAACTTTTGGGAAGCCAAGAATACGGGCAGGTACTTGTGCGGATACCATCCCTTGACGACAAGGAATTCTGACTCTTGTTCGGAAAGTTCTATTCCAAAGGCCTTATAATGGGCATTTCTGACTGAGCGATTTTTTTCTTTAATGTCAAGCTCTCGGTTCTCGGCCTGTGTTGACAGGCCTCCGATGACAAAGGTTGCGAAACAATTATTGATATAAAAACCCTGATGCCCTGTGGCAATTAAACGTAAGGTCATGTCATAATCTGCGACAATCCTGTACGTTTGGTCATAACCGCCAATTTGCATAAGTGCAGTTCGGCGATACAGCATGGAAGGGTGGGGTATGACGCTTGTAACGAAAAGTTTGTGCAGACGTTGTTGGGGATGATGGTAATGGGTAAAGCGCGTGTGGGGTCCCTGTGGTTTTATTGGTCCAAAGGTGAAACTGCAATCATTTTGCTCCAGTACTTTTGCGCTAACTGAAAGTCCATCTTGTCGATGATAGAAGTCGTCTGTATTGAGGAATATGACATACTTTCCCCGTGAAAGGGCAATTCCACGATTCATAGCCTCGTATATGCCAGAGTCGGGCATGGAGAGGATACGTATGTCATGATGTTTGTTGTTGTATGCTTGCAGAAATTCTAATGTACCATCGGTTGAAGCCCCATCCACGATGATGTGTTCCAAGCTTACACCTATCTGCTGCTGTACCGAATCAAGACTTTTAAGAAACAAATCCTTGCGCCCATCCTTCAAAGGATTGAAGCATGCAGTAACAACACTTATGAGGGGATGAGTCGCTACATCAGGACTGGCAGGTTTAAGACTAACAGCATCCTGAAATGAATTGGAAGAAGAGAAATCAAAGGACATTGGCAAATCTTTCTGGAATCTTAACAACAATTTTCAATTCAAACATCGCAGGCTTATTGAATGCATATATCGGACGACAGAAAGTTTGGCAATTGCGCGCAAAACAAGTCCATCTGTCAAAATCATGCGCCTTTTGTTCTGTTACAAGCCTTATAGTTCGGCTACGCTTATAAATATGCTTTTCCCATCCCTGAGCCACACGGTCTGCATCTGCAAGTCGCGATTCAAGAATCTTGCTGTCTGAATAACCAAAATGCATAAGATACAGATTAGTAGCAATATGGAAGTTATGTCCCTTGATACGATGGAAACCGCTACCCCATCTGCACGGTTCTGCTATAATGGATGGTTTTGTATAGCGAGTTCCTATTTGGGCATAGTGCCGCTGTGAAAGGAACGTGCTATCATGAGAAAGATCGCCCTCTTCCCCCAACTTCTGTCCAAAGTCAAGTCCAAGAGGTGAGAGACTAACATCAATATTCTGTTGGGAAAGGTATTCTTTAAGTCCTATGCCAAGTTTAGGGTCTACAACAATATACTCATCGGCATCTACCCCTATGACCAAATCATATCCCTTTGCAAAAAGTTCAGCGGCACGTTCAGAGAGGAATTTCAGCCTTGCTTTCTCCGCCGCAACCACCTGTGTTCCAATCTTGGGATGCAAAAAGGCATTTGTTCCCTGACAAAAGTCGGCAATCGTTTGGTCCTCCCCATCATAATATATGTATAGGTTCTCCTTTCCAAGTTCACGACCGTAATATTCTACCCACTTGCGCAGGAAGAAGTCGTCGTTGCGAACCATCGTCAATACCGCTATATTTTTCATATTTTTGTGTTTGAACTGCAAATATAGCAAAATATACCGAAATAATGCTCCTTTTCACGTTTTTAGGGTTTGAACCAGTATATAATGTGTTCTTTTACATAGTTTAAGAATGTTTTTGCGTATTTTTGTCGTTGAAAGTTAGTTTTGCAAGAACTATTGAATCATTGTAAGTATATGCAGAAAAATAGATGTGTAATTCTAATACCCGTATATAAACAAATCCCATCGGTAGACGAGATGGCATCATTACGTCAACTTGAGCACATTTTGGGTTGTTGGGAAATGCGTTTTGTATGTCCAGAGTCATTAGATATGTCATCATATGACGCAATAACCAATAAACCATTTTTAAAAGAGCGTTTTGCTGATTGTTTTTTCAAGGGGATTGACGGTTATAATGCACTCATGCGCGAGAATGCTTTTTATGCCAGATATAGTGCCTATGAATATATGCTAATCTACCAACTTGATGCATGGGTGTTTAAGGACGAATTGGAATATTGGTGCGATCAAGGATATGATTATATTGGTGCACCCTGGTTTGAAAAATTCGGTTCATACGAAGAGGGGAAGAGGCTTTGGAAATGTGGAAATGGTGGGTTGTCACTACGAAAAGTGAGAAAGTTTATCGAATGTACTACACCGAATGCTCCCGTATACACAATACGAGGAATCATTTTTCACGCAAACAGGCATGTCTTGCGCAACATAATAAGATATTTTAGGTATCCCAACAACATGGGATGGTTCATCCAGCACCTTGCAGGAAGTTGGGAAGACTTTTTCTTCTGTGGAGACTTGTCTGAGACGCACCATGCATTGAATGTACCGAAACCAAAGATTGCAGCACACTTCTCTTTTGAAAGATCCCCATCATACTTATTCTCTCTCACTGGTAAAGAGTTGCCTTTCGGATGTCATGCTTGGCGTAAATATGACTTTGACGACTTTTGGAGCAAGTATATTAGCGTTTGATAAAGCGATACCAGAAAAATTTGCTCAGAAGTTTTCCCCTATGACGTACAAATGGATACCTCAAGTATTCTAAGGTATATTTCCAGGCAACTCTTGTTGAGACTAATTTGTCTTTGATAATTGCCTTGCGAGCAATAAAAGACGAAATGTCCATGACCTCTTTCTCTTCTTCTGTAAAACTTCGAGACGGAACTCCTGAACGTCTTTGTTGTATTAGTTTCCTGATACCAATTGCAATTGCATCACGTTTTAAACGTTCAGCAAATAGTTGGCGTGCCTTAGGTAACTTCTTCGATATTTCTTCTTTGCTCAAGACAAGGCCCCTAATAAAGGGTAAAGAATCCCCCCATTTTTTGAAGAACAAATTCAAACTGTGTTGATAACCTTCAGAGAAGGTGCCTTCTGACCGGTGCTCCAATAAGACGTCATGTGTCACATAAACTCCATAACCCTGCTTGTTAATTTGCATACATATATCAGAATCGTATAGATGGAAATCATGAAAGGTTTGCTCGTCAAAACGAATTATATTAAATAGTTCCTTACGCATGCACATCCAAACTCCATCGATTACAGCTACGTGTCTTAGTCCTTTATAGTCATTTGAACGCGCATGTGAGGAACGGTAATATATGGGATTGGGTTCAACAGATGTATTGCCTTGTATTAAGCAAACATCAAGAAAACCATAAAATCTCCAGTCAAGTTGATCTAGCACGACATGACCACCTGCCACACCTAAAGCTCCAACTTCATTATGTGAAAGCGTTTGTTCAATGATTTTTCCCCATCCCTGTCTACGGAACACGATGTCCTCATGCATAAAGCAGAGATATTCTCCTGATGAACGTTCTACACCTATATTGTATGCTTCAAAGATATTGTATCTACGTTGGGAATTATCAATGTGAACAATCTCATATTTGGAACAAATGGAACTGCGTATGTTTTCTTTCAGAGATTTTGACAAATCTGATTGAGTAGAGCAGATAATCAGAGAAATCATTGTAATTATATTCTAACGTGAGTTCGACGAAATATAACTGCTTGTAGATTTGGTGATTAGCGAAAATGTTGTATCTTTATAGTGCTCAATTACAAAGTATTACAAACAATAATCGCTATGCTCACCGAGGACAAAGTTACAGAATTATTTTTTATGGCAGATGATTTTTGCAAGTTTTTTGACAGGATGATAGCAAGATATACGCTAAAGAACACAGGTAAACGTCCTTATCATCAAGAATCAACCCTCTCAAAGGCAGAAATCATGCTTATCATCATACTGTTTCATGATTCTGGATACCGTTGCTTCAAGCATTTCTATCTTGATAATGTCTGTAAACATCTTCGCCATCTTTTTCCAAAAGTGGTTTCATATAATCGTTTCTTTGAACTTGAAAAAGAAGTAGCAATTCCCTTAGCCTTATTCATCAAGAAAGTGCTTTTGGGCAAGTGTACCGGAATCAGTTTTGTTGACAGTACTCCGATTCGCGTCTGCCGTAACCAAAGGATACATATCCACAGGACATTTAAAGGCATAGCACAGAGGGGCACAGCTTACTCTATTTTAAATTCGTCGAACTCACGTTATTTAAATTGGGATTTGGATTTGATAAACATTCCTTTTAAACTGCAAAAACAAGAAGTAGAATGATTATAAGCAAAATGATGCATAGCCAAAGTAAGAAACGAATAACTCTAAGATGTTTCTGCCCCTTGGCCCTATAGCTGGCAATAATATTTGCTGTTTCCTGTAGATGATTAGTTAGTTTTGACTTCAATCCACTTTTAACATCAATATTTAAGTCTAAAGCCTGTTTTGTCTTCACGCCAAACAAATCCAACTTCAATTCACAATACTGACGTTTATAGTCTATGTTATCACATATGCTCAAATACTTATCTACCGCTTGTTCTATATTTAGATTCTGAATAGCGAAATCTCGACTCCAAGTTGCCAACTGAGGACTATACTTCTGCATCTCGGCAATGAAATCCTGCTCATTGTATTTCAACCGATTTGCCCTACCAGAACAGTTACAGGTCATGCTTTTATTGATACTGTCAGGTGTTAGCATTCCGTCACCCAAAAACTCACCCATGTATTCGCGATAGTCATATACTAAAACACAACGTCCGCATGCCATAGCATCGTAAACAGAGCGCCCTAAACCTACGACCAAATCGCTCTGGTTTATAAGTTCTTCTATAGACCACACATTATCGGTATGCTTATTGCTGCTAATAAATTTAAGACCAGCCTTTTCGCAACACTTCCTAATAAATTTATTTGCTTCATTGGATTGGCATAGCGACAGAACGGTTGTAAGTTTCTCTGAAACGGGATTCCGTGGAAAAAAGCGTTTACAATCTATGCCATTTGGAATAATGCCAAGGGAAGTAAAACCTTTGTTTAGCAAGTGCTTTCTTACTTCTTCGGAAATAGCTATGTAGGCATCTGCATAAGGAGAAGGCTGTTCCAATTCGGCTATGTTACCATGGCATGTCTGCACGATATATCCAAATCTACATATTTTCTCAACAACTGTTGTATGATTTGCAAGAATCAAATCATAGTAATCTGCAGACATAAACGGCACCCCTTTTTCTTCCAGCATGGTTGAAACATTTCCTCTCACTATGGCAAAATACTCCACAGTGTGCCCCAAACGTTTAAGTTCCATGGCCAGCGCATAAGTATAACTTTCAGTTCCGCCAGTCTTTGCCAGATAATGGGTGCCTAATAGTATTTTCATACAGAATATTGCTATTTCAAGATTTACAACTGCTGCATGTCGTAGAGGCGTTTGTAGTAGCCGTTCTTGGCGATGAGTTCGTCGTGCTGGCCACTTTCCACAATCTGGCCTTCGTGCAGGACATGGATGATGTCGGCACTCTTGATGGTGGAGAGGCGGTGGGCTATGGCTATGGTTGTACGGGATTTCATCAGACGGTCAAGGGCTTCCTGAACGAGGTGCTCACTCTCGGTATCAAGAGCAGAGGTGGCTTCGTCAAGGATGAGGATGGGAGGATTCTTGAGAATGGCACGGGCGATGCTGACGCGTTGGCGCTGACCACCAGAGAGACGGCCTCCTCGGTCACCAATCATTGTATCGTAACCACGTTCGGTATCCATAATGAAGTCATGAGCATTTGCTATCTTCGCTGCTTCTATCACTTGCTCCATTGTGGCATTCTCCACTCCGAAGGTGATGTTGTTGTAGAAGGTGTCGTTGAATAGGATAGCTTCTTGATTAACGTTTCCTATGAGTGCACGCAGGTCATGGATGCGTACTTCCCGGAGGTCCTTGCCATCCATAAGGATGCTTCCTTGGCGCACATCGTGGTATCTGGGAATGAGGTCTACAAGTGTAGATTTTCCGGAACCAGATTGTCCTACGAGGGCTACGGTCTTGCCTTTAGGTACGGTAAGGTTGATGTTTTTGAGGACATCCCTGCCTTCGTTGTAATAGAAGGTTACGTCCTGGAACTCTATTGCCTGCTCAAAGTTGTCAAGAGGCTTTGGTTCTGCTATTTCCTTGATGGGATTCTCGGCTTGGAGGATGTAATCTATACGTTCCATGGATGCAAGTCCCATAGGTATCATGTAGGATTGGCGTGTAAGGTCCTTTATGGGATTGATTACACTGTACAGGATTACCATGTAGAAGATGAATGTGGAGGCGTCAATGAAGCCATTGCCATTCAATATGAGCCAGCCGCCAAAGAGAAGCACTATTATAATAATGAGTGTGCCCATGGATTCGGATACCGGATGGGCAGCATTGATGCGCATCATCATGCTTATCATGCCACGACGAAACTCGTTGTTGATGAAGTTAAAGCGGCGTGCCATCTTCTCCTCTGCGATGAAGGCTTTTACTATGCGCAGGCCGCTGAGGGTTTCTTCAATCTGTGCCATTATTTCGGATAGGCCAGCCTGCACGTTAGCCGACTGACTCTTGAGCCGCTTGCTGATCGTTCCCATAAGCCATGCTGCTGGAGGTGCCACGATGAGCACAAAGACAGTGAGCTGCCAGCTGACTGTAAACAATGTGATGAAGCAGATGACGATGGCAATGGGTTGCTGTATAAGTGTAGAGATGGCGGAGGTGACGGAGTTTTCTACAACCTGTACGTCGTTACTCATACGAACGATGATGTCACCCTTGCGCTCTGCAGAGAAGAAACTGAGGGGAAGATTCATGATCTTCTTATACATATCCATTCGTATGTCGCGTACAACACCGGTGCTCAACGGCATCATGATGTTGGCGGCAGCCCAATAGCCGGTACATTTCAGGCAGGTCATGAAAATCATTATTCCACCCATCAGGCACAAGGTAAGGAATGCTCCATGGTTAACAATCATTTCCTGTACCCAAGCATAGGCATTGTTCACCAGCAGGTCCTTGTTCAGTGTGCTCCACGTCCATTCTTGATAGGTATAGACGTTCTGGTCTATCTTGAAGAGGATATTCAGGATGGGTATAAGCACCACGAAGGAGAATACGTTCAACCACTGCGCTACGAAGTTGAGCACAATGGACCAGAGGATATAAATCTTGTAGGGTTGGAAATATCTCTTTACTATTCCCAGGAACTGCTTTATCATGTTCTCTTGTTATATGGTTTAGCTGCGAGTTTCTGTTACTCGCTGTTCGTTAATGTTTCTATACCTTGACGATAGTACGTCCGTCAGTGCAAAGATACATAATTCCCTTGAGAAAAACAAGAAAAGATTTAGAAACTGAATTTTAGATAATGTTGATATATATCCTCCCGAAGAAAGATATGCAAGAACTGGAGTGCCTGCCTCGGTACTCGGGTATGTCTCATTGGGGTGACAACCGCTATCATTTGATTAGGCAAAAGCGCAGTTCCAGTACCGTTTTTAATGTAGCAATATCGGTACTGCAGTAACAACGTGCTGGTACTGGAGTAACAACACTATGGTACTGGAGTAATAACACTATGGTACTGGTCATGCTTCCAGATGGCATTAAACGGGTTGCAAATAGAAAGCAAAAAGAGACAAAGGAGGTGCAGAACCCTGATGGCGCTGCACCTCCTTTATCCTTAGGGCAAGAACTCCTGAAGACCTGAAACACAGGAATTTGAAGTCCGTTGATTGCCTAACTTACTACTTGTTCAACTTCACCTCCTTGATGATGTTGCCACCACGATAGAAGAAGAGGTCTTCAATCTCTACGTTGTTGACACGCTGGAGCAGGAACTGTTCCTTGTTCCAATGGAAGGGCTTGTAGTCGGTGTTCTTCACAACCTTGTTGTTACGGTACAGCAGGCCGTCAATGCTCTTGGCATAGAGGATGGGGGCATCGAAGGTTTCAAATACATTGTCCTCAATGCGGACGGCGGTCTTCTTGCCTCCATGGAAGAGTTTCTTCTGCCCGTCCAGGTTAGGAATCTCGGGATAAATGGAGATGACGGCATTGGTAAACTGGAACTGACTGGTCAAAGCATTGACAAAGCGGTTCTTGCGTATAGTCACGTCACGACAAGCGCCGGTCTCAAACCATCCGTTGCAATCACCACAAAGCAGGATCGCGCAACCAGAGGTGTGGTCAAAGAGATTGTTCTCCACCACCACCTTCTTGGGTGTGCTGAACAGAGTACCACGGGCACGGTTGTTGCGGATGGTATTGTTGGCAAAATACACCTCAGGGGTCCATGTCAGGTTCTCTATGCCATAGCCTGCCTTCTCGGAGATTTCTCCGGGCACGGGTTTCTTGAAACGGATACGGAAGGTCTTGGCACCGTCCATACCTGTTCCCTGCTCCTTTACCGTGGCATCCAGGGGAGTAATCTCAACGACCTCATTTTCTCCATCAAGAAGTTCCATGGTGGCGGAACGCACGAACTGAACCTTGTCACCCTTGTAACCCCAATCGAAACCGTATGCCTGAGAGTGCATGTAGCGGCCCTCCAAGGTATAATCGTCAACACGCTTTACAACCTTCAAGTAAGTGCCATGCACATTGATGGCATCGTCCATCATGCCCTCGTAAAGAGCGTTTACTGAGGTTATCTTGCCCTTACAGCCAGAGAAATGGGTAGCATCTGCCTGAGTGGTGAAGTAGCGGGCATCGTTGTCGCCCTTCAGGCAAACAGAGAAGCCATCCAAATCAATATTCTCGCTCATCTGAGCAAGCAATCCCATGCCCTCGGCATAGTGCATCTTGATGTTATGCAACTTGGTGTCCTTGCAATGAGTAACGAAAAGACCTGGCGAGGGACGTTCCCAACTTCTCAGTGCCAGCACCGTGCCTGGCTTCAGTCGGGAATCCTTCCAACCAGGAGCATTCAGCAATCCCTCCCCTACTTCCTTAACATTGGCAATGGGACAATACATGTCGGCTGTATTATAAACGATGTGGCGAGTATCTCCCTCAAAAGCAATGGCATACTGATGGCGGAAAGCCCAACCGTCGCCATAGGTAATGAAGTCGCCCTTGTCTGAAATGCGGTACTTAACCCAAGGCGCTGGCTTGAAGGTGATGCCCTTCTCTGCACTGCTTTCCACAATGGCAATCTGTGAAATCTGTGGATTGGCAAAGTCTATGCTAAAGTCCTTCAAGGTACAATCCGTAGAACGAACCAGCGACATGGGCATCATACGACCGTGGAACACAAGTTCTGCACCCTGACCATCCAGGACGAAATCGTGCATGTCCTCCAAGGGTATGCCAACAGGGCGTGGCTGGGGCTGGTCGTGATTGGAAACGTAATAGTTGCGAGTGGCCGCATCCTGAGGATGGAAGTCGTAGCGGCCCTTCTCAAGGACAAGGGTGGCCTTGTCACCTTTCTTCATTTCAGTGCGTATAGTGGCAATGGCCTTCTGCATTTGGGCAGACATGGACTTTCCCGTATTGGGGACAAGGCCCAAATCGGCAGCCTTATATACCCTATTTTCTGCCAAAGCAGGCAATGCACAGCATACGAGCGCCATCAGGCACAAATGGATTGTTTTCTTCATGTTCATATAGTTGGTTAATTAAATTTAGGGGTTAAGGGGTGAGCAGTGAGCAGTGAGCGGTGAGGGGTGAGCGGTGAGGGGTTAACGATGAGATATTATATGGTTTAAGTTTTGGATGTAGGGACGCTGCGTGCAGCGTCCGCTTTAGGGCATTCCTCTTGATTCCGGACGCAGCACGCTGCGTCCCTACTGTTGGGTGTATCGTTTTCACACTTCACCTTTAATCCGACTTCGTCGTCTTGAACCTGCTCATGCTCGGCACTAATCAAAGTGAACTTTGTTTATGCTCTCGCCTACTCGCAGATTTCCGTTCTCAACGTCCGTATGCCTTGATGACAAGTTCGCCAAACAGGCCATTGGCCCAGGCAAACCAGGAGCGGGTAAACTTGGCAGGGTTGTCGGGATTGAAACTCTCGTGCATGTAGCCCGTTCCTCCATCGGTCTCGACAAGCAGGCGCACACATTCCTGTTGCTCCATACGGTCATTGCTGGTAAGTCCTTTCATGATGATGCTCATGGGCCACACCATGCCCAATCCCGTATGGGGCGAACCTATGGCTCCCACCTTGGTACCATTCAGCATACCTGTGAAGAAATACGGGTTGTCCTCGCTCCATATCATACGACGTGTATTCTGGTAAACGGGGTCGTCCGCCGAAACAAGTTCGGGACACAGATAGGGCAACGACAGGAGCGAGGGCGCATTGGCATCGTCCATAAGCAGGTGGGAACCATAAGCATCCACCTCAAAGGCATATACCTTGCCATACTTTGGGTGCACTACAGTAGCATGCTTCTCCAATCCCTGACGGATATCGTCGGCAATGGCAATGCACTCCTTTGCCGTAGCCTCATCCTTGTTTACCTTGCGCAGGATTACGGCTGCCTTGCGCAACACGCTCTCGGCAAAGAAGTTGCTGGGAATGAGGAAAGGGAATATCTGGCTATCGTCCGAAGGACGGAAGGCACTGGCTATCATGCCACAATGCTTGGCAGGATGCCCATAGCCATAGTTGCTGGACGTATCATGCAGGAAATGTGTGGTGCGCTGGAACTTGTAACTGGTCTTGGGACCATTGGCACGCTGTTGCTCGCGGAAAAGAGCCAGAATCTCGCCCATAGCCTGCTTCCACAAGTCGCCAAAGATACTGGTGTCGCCTGTCAGCAGCCAATACTGGTATGCCAGACGTATGGGATAGCAAAGTGAATCTATCTCATACTTGCGCTCGTGCACACCCTTCTTCATAACAGTGTAATCCGATGCCCAATGGCTTACCTTTGCTGTGTCGCTCAGGAAGGCATTGGCATAGGGGTCCAGACAGATGAACTCAAGTTGCTGGAGTATGACACCACGAATCAACTTGGCCAGCTCTGGGTCGTCCTTGATATACTGAATGTATGTCCACACCTGTGCTCCAGAGTCCCTGAGCCACATGGCATCAATATCTCCGGTAATAACAAATGTGCGGTCTTCCTCTGGGAATACGGTGGTATCCAGAGTGTTGGGAAAACTGTTTTGGAACATCTGCCACAACTTGGGAGAGACCGTCAACAATCGGGAGTGCATCTCCTTTATCTGCTGCTCCACAGCCCTACTGGTGAAGCAACGCTTCTCCACGGGAGGGCGGTGATAGAATGTATCCGGTGACTGTACAGGCACCGGTACCTGCTCCTGCATATGTGAAGCCATTGCACCAGTAGCAAAGGCACAGAGAAACAGGAATGACTTTATTCTCATATTGATATTACTTAGGCTGTTTGTTTAGGTAGTAGGTATTTAACCGAGGACATTTGTAGGGACGCTGCGTGCAGCGTCCGCTATGAGGTATTCTGTTGTGTCTTTGTTTCGGACTCAGCACGCTACGTCCCTACTGTTAAGTTTTCCGTTTACTCTGTCCCCCTGAAACAGGGTGGCGAAGAGGGTCTTTAGAAGAATGACTGAATGTCATTCTGTGCCCTCTGAGGGGAGCACTACCCAGTGCGACGCTGGACCCGAAGGGAGGAGCGTAGCGACGGAGGGGGTGGATACTTTTCCGATTTCAGTTTTACGCTTTCCGTTCTAATCCACCCCCTCCCCTTTGGGACTCCCCCTGCAGGGGGAGAAAGAGGGTGGACAGTTTTCCGTTTTCACCTTTCACATTTCACCTCCCAAGCTCTGCTTCCAGAACACCACCTGCCATAATTTCGCCGTGGGTTATGAAGGTTCTCTCAAGGCGCTTGCCATTCAATTTCCAACGCTTCACTGCCGTGCCCTTGCCCTTGGTACGGATAGTGAAGGTCTTGCCCCCAGGCACATCAAATGAAGCCTCGCGTACCAAAGGAGCAGACAACTGATAGACGCCGCCACAGGGTTCCACCTGATACAGTCCCATGGCAGACATCACGTACCATGCCGACATCTGGCCAACGTCCTCATTGCCACAGATTCCATCTTGTTTATCAGTGTACATGGTAGTGAGTATCTCATGGACACGTCTGCTGGTTTTGTCAGGTTGACCGATATAATTATATATATATAAGGTATGGTGGGAAGGTTCGTTGCCATGAGCATACTGACCGACAAGTCCGGAGATGTCGGGATTAGCATCTGCATTCAGTCTGCTATCGGCCATGAACAGACTGTCCAGACGTGCCTCTGCCATTTCCTTGCCTCCCAGAAGTTCTATCAAACCGTCCACGTCATGTGGCACAAGCCAAAGGTACTGCCAAGGCGTACCTTCCGTATAGTCGCCCGTCTGGTGCAAGGGGTTGAAACCTTCGGATGTACGGAAATTGCCAGCCTTATCCTTGGCACGGAAAAACCGGGTTTCCGTATCGTACAACTTCTTGTAGCACATGCTCAGGTTGTGGAAGCGCACGCTGTCCTCCTTATGACCCAGACGACCGGCCACCTTGGCCACACACCATGCTGCCAGATAGTACTCCATGCTCTTGGACACGGTCTCGCCCTCTGAACCGTCGAATGCCAGGTAACCGTATTTCCATAGTTCTGTCTTGCCACGGTCGGGGATGCGGCGGTACTGGAACCTGCGGCGCTCAGGTTCTGTATCCGGGTCGCCCATACTCTGCTTCATATATTGGAAGGCCTTTTCATAATCAAAGCCCTTCACTCCTTTCAGAATCATGTCTGCCAAAACGGGCACACCAGGTTCGCCCACCATGCAATATGTATCAGTGCTATGCAGATGCCAAACCGGCAGTTCACCATGCTCACGGCAGATAGCCATCATCGTCTTAGCCCAATCAGTAAGCCTGTCCTGCATGACCAATGTGGCCAGGGGGTGCATGGCACGGTATGTGTCCCACAGACTCCATGTGGTATGGTTCTGAAAATCAGGCGAACGGTGTATCATGCCATCGGCACCCATGTAGTCACCAGTAACGTCGTTCCACAACTGGGGAGCAAAGAGAGAGTGGTACATGGCTGTATAGAAGATGGTGCTGTCCTTTGGATTGTCGAACTTGGCACGGATACGTCCCAGTTCCTTGTTCCAACGCTCCTTGGCCTCGGCACGTACAGCATTGAAATCCTTGTCATACAATTCTGCTTGCATATTAAGCAAGGCCCCAAGTTCACTTACAGGAGACAAGGCTACATGAGCATGGACTACAGCACCTGGTTCCACATCAAAGAATATCTGGCAATACCTGGCATCTATGCTATCCCAGGCAAGGTCCTTGATTGGCTGGTCAAAACTGATAGCATAGTACACCGTATGATTTGTCCAGCCCCTACTGGTACGATAACCCACCAAAGTGTGCATGTCATATGGTAAGACGCGTGTTTCCGTTG
This sequence comes from Bacteroidaceae bacterium, assembly GCA_017628845.1. Classification (GTDB taxonomy): domain Bacteria; phylum Bacteroidota; class Bacteroidia; order Bacteroidales; family Bacteroidaceae; genus Physcousia. The sequence goes on along the minus strand of JAGBYI010000002.1, from coordinate 19,111 downwards.
CACGGTCGCCTATGCCCCCTTCTAAATCCAGAACTACATTGGCATATCTGTTGCCCTTAGGAAATGTAAAACGGTGAATGGCGGTACGCTCTGTTGCCGTCATCTCGGCACGAATGCCCCATTTGTCCAACAAAACGCTATAATAGCCAGGTTCCGTCACCTCGTGCTCATGATGATAACGTGAAGCGATGTCACTTATAAAATCTGCCCGAGGTCCTGCCGTGCGGGCATAACCATAGATGGGCATCAGGGTTATATCGCCTAAATCACTGCATCCAGTACCGCTCAAATGGGTATGGGAAAAACCGACGATACTGTCTCCCGACTCATGATACCCGCTACACCAGTCCCAACCGTGATATGGCTGGACAGGACCAACATTGACCATACCCCAAGGAACATTGGCTCCGACAAAGACATGACCATGCCCTCCACTACCTATGCGAGGGTCAACAGCGTCCGCGTACTGCGCCGAGACATTGCCCGACACAAAGAGCATCATGGCAAACAGAACATATATGTAGTTTCTCATTATGTATTACTATTAAGTAGGTTAATTCTGAGTTCAAAGATACAAATTATATATATAACGGCAACCCTATTCCATCCTTTTTTTATAACTTTGCCCCGATTTGGGTTAACAGACATCATTTTAAATTTACACATTAACATAAACGACATGAAAAAAGTATTACTGCTATTGATGGCAGCAGCCCTCATGGGCATGCCTGTGGAGGCAAAGAAAAAGGACAAGAAAAAGAAGGGTAAGGCACAGACTGAAGTTCCTGCTGCCGCTCCCAAGAAAAAGGAAGTAAAGCCAAGCATCTCACGCAAAGGCATGCTGAATGTGGAGAAAGTAGGCACAGACTGGTTCCTGGAGGTTCCCGACAGCCTGCTGGGCAAGGACATCCTGGCGGTAACACGTTACACTTCTACTCCCTCAAGCTCAGGCAAGTTCGGTGGTGAGGAATGCAACGAACAGGTTGTATTCTTCCAGATGAACCCCGACAGCACAATACTGTTGCGCTCTCGTATGACTATAAATATTGCTGACAGCACAAACGCCATCTCCAAGGCAATCAATGTGAGCAACGAAGCTCCCATCATCGGTGCTTTCAAGGTGGAGAAGCACAAGAATGGTTTGTCACGTATCAAGGTAACACAGTTCCTCAATAGCGACAACCCCCTTGGCATCATGTCATACTACAAGAAGTCATTCACCCTGGGCATGCAGGATGGTTCCCTGTCTTATGTCGAGGACATCAAGACCTTCCCCACAAACACCGAGATCCGTCTGGTAAAGACATACAATAGCAGCAGCATGTCTCTGCCCGCTTCTGCCTACACCGGCAAGGTGACCTTCGGTCTGAACATCAGCCTGGTGCTTCTGCCAGAGGAACCCATGATGCCCCGTCTGTTTGACCAGCGTGTAGGCTACTTCACACATGGCTTCAACCAGTTCAGCGACGAGCAGCAGCGCGTTGGCAAGCAGGTTATGATTTCTCGTTTCCGTCTGGAGCCCAAGAATGCCGAGGATGCCGAGAAGATGTGCCGTGGCGAACTCATCGAGCCTAAGAAGCCCATCATCTACTACATCGACCCTGCTACTCCCAAGCAGTGGCGCAAGTACCTCATCATGGGCGTGAACGACTGGCAGGCTGCCTTTGAGAAAGCCGGCTGGAAGAACGCCATCCGTGGCGAGGAGTGGCCCGAGAACGACACCACCATGAGCATGGAGGATGCACGTTTCTCTATGATCCGCTATCTGGCAAGCCCAATTGCCAATGCCTACGGTCCCCATATCTCCGATCCCCGTACAGGCGAGATTATGGAGGCTCATGTTTGCTGGTACCACAACGTAATGTCTCTGGTTCACGACTGGTACATGGTACAGGCCAGCAGCATAGACGAGGCTGCACGCAAAATGCACTACAGCGAGGAACTGATGGGCGAACTGATTCGTTTCGTATCAAGCCACGAGGTTGGTCACTCACTGGGTCTGCGCCACAACTTCGGTTCTTCTGCCATGGTTCCCACCGACAGTCTGCGCAACAAGGCATGGGTAGAGAAGCACGGCCACACTCCCTCTATCATGGACTATGCACGCTTCAACTATGTGGCTCAGCCCGAGGACGGTATCACACAAAAGGGTATCTTCCCCCGCATTGGCGACTACGACATGTGGGTCATCGAATGGGGTTACCGTCCCATGCTCGACGCTAAGACTCCCATGGAGGACCACAAGGCTCTGGAGGCTATGACACAGGAGGCACAGAAGAACCCCCGTCTGTGGTGGGGCGACGGTGAAGGCCTGCGTGGTGTTGACCCCCGTCGTCAGACCGAGGACCTGGGAGATGATGCTGTGAAGTCAAGCACCTACGGTGTAATGAACCTGAAGCGCGAGATGGCACAGTTGGCCAAGTGGACCTATGACGAGAACGACATCCACGACGAGAACCTCGCTACCATGTACGGACAGATGCGTGGCCAGCTCCTGCGCTATGCCGGACACGTTGCCGGCTACATCGGTGGCACATACCAGACATACTACACTCGTGCCCAGGGCGGTACAACCTTCGAGCCCACTCCCCTGAAGAAGCAGAAGGAGTCTCTCCAGTGGCTGGAAAAGAACGTGCTGAACGAGCCCACATGGATGCGCGAGTTTGACTACTGCAAGACAATGACTCGCGACACACGCACTCTGACCCAGCCCGTAGCAACTCAGGCAGCTTCATTGCTCGTAACTCGCCTGAACGGTCTGAACGACCTCTACCCTGCCGACAAGTACATTGCTGACATCATTCGCATCTGCTTTGCCGAGGCACAGAACGGCAAGAGCGTGAGCAACTACCGCCAGACTTTGCAGAGTACTCTGACCGTCCTGCTCATCAACCGTTTCCAGACTCTGAGCGGCACCATTGCTTCCGAGCCTCGTGCCATGGCTCTGCTTGCCCTGAAGAGCATACAGAGCAAAATCAAGAATGCAGGTGCCGATGCCAAGAGCCGTGCACACTTCCAGAACCTCTCCGACCAGATAGAACGTGCCCTGGTGGTGAAGTAAATTCCTGCATAAAATACCATTTAACCCCAATTGGTCATTAGGCCGTTGAGCGCGACCGATTTGGGGTTATAAGCATAAGGCCTCGAATCGTAGCGATTCGGGGCTTTTTCATACCCTTTTTTGCTCCTCCCGAGGACCGAGGCGAGAGTTCCCGGTACTCTCGCCTCGGTCCTCGGGTTGTCTCACCCCGGTCCTCGAGAGAGTGTTTCTGGGGAAATATAGCATTCGTAGTTTGGAGAAGCAAGAAAGGCTACCCGACAATACGGATAAATGAAATATTTTCTGTAAGTTTGCACCCAAATCAAACAAGAACACATATTATGGGATTTGGAAAATGGATTGGTGGCATTGTCGGTTTCATGGCGGCAGGGCCTTTAGGTGCCTTGGCAGGTTATGCCTTGGGCAAACTGCTGGAAGGCGGCAATACCTACACCGACAACGGGCAGTACACACATACTGACCCCACTTATGGGCAAAGGAACAGTTTCCTGTTCTCACTGCTGGTAATGGCATCGTACATCATCAAGGCCGACGGCAAGGTGATGCACAGCGAAATGGAATTTGTACGCCAGTTCCTTCGTGTAAATTTCGGAGAAGCGGCTGTAAGCGAGGGCAATCAGATTCTGCTTAACCTTTTTGAGCAACGCAAGCAGATGGATGCCAAGAATCCTTCGGCATTCAAGAACGCCATCTACGAGTGCGGTGTGCAGATAAAGCAGAACATGAGTTATGAGCAACGCCTTCAGCTGCTCAGTTTCCTTGCCAAGATAGCACAGAGCGATGGCAACGTGTGCCAGGCTGAGATTGAGGCCTTGAAAGAGGTGGCCATAGCCATGGGACTCTCTGCCGAAGAGGTGGAGTCAATGCTGAATCTGGGTGGCAAGACATTGGAACAGGGCTACAAGGTTCTTGAAATCGATCCCTCTGCCTCTGACGAAGAAGTAAAGAAAGCCTACCGCAAGTTAGCGCTCAAACATCACCCCGACAAGGTGGCAACCCTTGGCGAAGACGTCAAAAAAGCAGCAGAAGAAAAGTTCCAGCAAATCAACAATGCCAAGGAAATGATATTCAAGGCAAGGGGGATAAAGTAAAAAGGAATGGCAATTACACTCTGCATGTAGGGACGCTGCGTGCAGCGTCCGAGACATCAGCAGAACAGTTTGTAACCCATCCAATCGTAGGGACGCTGCGTGCAGCGTCCGACAAAACAACAGGAAACCGTATGATACGGACGCTGCACGCAGCGTCCCTACGGCAAAAGAGATACAATTAATCATTTCGGACACGCGTCCCTACTTGGAAGACACCTTGTTTAATAAAATAATCTTTACTTGGAAAACCGATGAAGAGCGAATTGCCCAAAAGGAAATCACCTCGTGCCTGGTGGTTAGAATACAATGACGGAAGATACTTCATTACCGTCTGCACTCAAGGACATAGACATTTCTTTGGGGAAATTGAGGGCGACGTAATGAAATATTCCCCAATAGGTACATTCTTGCTCAATGAATTGGAGAACGTCGTTTCCCATCATGCTAACGTAAAGGTTTTACAATATGTAGTAATGCCTAACCACTTCCATGCTATCATTGACATTAGTCCATCCTTGCCTATCCTTTCGGACGCTGCACGCAGCGTCCCTACGAGAGAGGAGCGAATGTCTGGATGTGGAAAAGGTTCTGCACGTACGGCCCTTTCCACCTATATCGGTTCTCTGAAATCTGCTGTTACAAGATATGCCCGTTCTATTAACCCGGACTTCGCATGGCAACCACGTTACCATGACCATGCAATAAGAGGAGTGGTTGATGGAAATAACATTTCTCTATACATTGAGTATAATGTTGCTAATTGGGTATTGGATTGCTTCTATGATATGGAGGAACAATAATTACACTCTGCATGTTTCGGACGCTGGCAGCATCCGAGACATCAGCAGAACAACAAATACCACCATCCACCAGTAGGGACGCTGCGTGCAGCGTCCGACAAAACAATGTGGAGTCGCATGATACGGACGCTGCACGCAGCGTCCCTACCGAGAGGATGACATAACTTCTGTTTGGTTTCTTGGCGGACGCTGCACGCAGCGTCCCTACCGGAAGCAACAATCAGGCGAGCTTGGAGGCTCGCCTGATTGTTTTTATTGATCAAATCTTCTTCATTCGTACGCGGAACTCGTAGGTCTGCTTGCCGTCGATGACGTACTTCTGCATGGGGCCAGGGCCACAGGAAGCATTGCCGAGACCACGGATGTCCATACCCAACTGCAACCAGATGTAGGGACGTGCCTTGATGTCCCATGTATGCTGGGCATTCATCAGGTCAGCATCGGTGTAGCGGTTGGCACTGAAGTAGATACCCTCGGGGCACTCTATCTGCCAACCATGCCCCTTGGCATCGGTAAGAGTTACGTTGTACACCAGACGGTCGCCGGTGGTCTGAGGCTTCATGTAGGGTTCCATCAAAGTACCCTCGGGCAGAGTGCCGTCGGCATTGAAAGGCAGAGCCTTGCCGCTGTAGTTACCCACGAGCACGCCAGCCATACGGTCGGGATAGTTCTCGTAGGGACCATAACCATAGTAGTTGACATTGCAGAAAGCAGTATCGAGCTCTGCAGCCACACCCACACGACGCAGGTTACCATCCTTGGGAGTAACCTTCACTATCATGTCTATGCTACCATCCTTCAGGTAGTCGTAGGTAATATCGCAATCTGCCTTGTTCTCGCTATTAGTGTCGCCGAAGCGGTCGTTCTCGATCCAACGGTGGTTCTGGAAGGCGAACTGGGGATGCTCGGTCTTCTCGCCCTTGGCAAGGACAGGCAGGACAGCACCCTTCGCAATATCCACACCATAGTGTGCAACGATGTGGTTGGCAGGAGTAGACAGCGATGCCTTGGTATCGATGACAACCACATTGAGTACAACATGCTGGCCTGATGACTTACTGCTGCTGTATACCGTCTTTCCATTTACAATAACCGTCTTGGTCTTCTTAACAGTATTCTTGACATACTTGGAAACGGGAATATCGATAGTGGTTGTCTCACCGGGCTTCACATCGCCGAGCATGGCGGTTACAGTCTTCTTCACCTTGCCGTCTACCATGATCTTAGCCTCCACCTTCATATCCTTGAGCGAACGGAAGTCGTAGGCATTGCGCAGGGTGAGAGTACCCTTGGCATACTGGAACTTGATGAACTGATGAGCAAACTTCACCTCTGCCAACTTGGCTGTCTGGCGGCGCTCGGCAGTTACTACGCCATTAGAGCAGAAGTTGCCCTGGTGAGGACCGGGATAGTCATAACCGGTGTGCAGACGACGAACACCCTTCTTCAGTTCCAGAGGTTCGTAGATAGCCTGATCCACCCAGTCCCAGATGCAACCACCGATGGTGGCGTTGCTCTCCTCCATACTCTGCATATACTCGGGCAGGTTACCGATGGCATTACCCATAGCATGAGCATATTCGCAGAGGAACATGGGCTTGTCCATATTACTGGTATTCTTTGCCATCCAGTCCATAGAGGGGTACATCTTGGAGTAGAAGTCGGAGTAGGCGCTACCACCGAAGTCACGGTCGATACGCGTTCCCTCGTAGTGCACAGGACGAGTGGGGTCCATCTTGTGGGCAGCCTCGTAGCAATCCTTGAAGTTGGTACCGGCACCTGCCTCGTTACCCAAAGACCACATGATTACGCTGGCATGGTTGATGTCGCGGCTCACCATACGGTCGATACGGTCCACAAAGGAAGGAATCCATGACTTCATGTACGAGATTGACTGGTTGGCATGGTCCTCGAGGTCGGCCTCATCGCAGCAATACAAACCATAGTGGTCGAACATAGCATACATGCGTGCATCGTTGGGATAGTGGCTGGTACGAATGGTATTGATATTGTTGCGCTTCATCAACAGAACGTCTTCCAGCATGTTGTCGGTAGTAACAGTACGACCTGTTACGGGGTTAGTGTCGTGGCGATTTACACCCTTCAGGATGACACGCTTGCCGTTGACATAAAGCAGAGAACCGACGATCTTCACCTCGCGGATACCAACCTTGGTGGAGAATGCCATCACATCCTTGCCGCTCTGGTCCTTCTGCACGATGTCCAAGGTGTAGAGAGCAGGAGTCTCGGCTGTCCAGAAGCTGGCATTGGGAACCAGGAACTTGGCCTTGCCACCCTTGAATGCCTGCTCTGCCACAAGCTGACCCTCGGGGGTGTACAGCTTGGCAACGGAAGCCACATCGGCGTCAACGCTTACATTCACAATACCGTCCTTACCGCTGATATTGGTCTGCACCACATGGTTGCGGATGCTCTTCTTGGGTACATTATATATATATACGCTACGGAAGATACCAGACATGCGGAACATGTCCTGGCACTCCAGGTATGAACCGTCGCACCAGCGGTGAACCTGTACCACGAGGTCGTTCTTGCCTGTACGCAAAAGGTGAGTCAAGTCGAACTCTGCCACATTGTTGGAACCCTGGGTATAACCCACGTACTTGCCGTTGAGCCAAACCTGTGCGCAAGAGTAGATACCGCCGAAGTGTATGATGGTGCGCTGCTTGTCCCAACCCTGGGGCAGGTCGAAGCTACGGTGATATGTACCCACGGGATTGATGGCATAGTTCTTGCCACCGTCGTTGTAACCGGGGCGAGCCTTGATGAAGGGAGGAGTGTTGCCGTGAGGATACTCCACATTGCAATAGATGGGGCGGTCGTAGCCCTGCATCTCCCAGCAAGAAGGAACGGGGATGGCATCGGGCTTGCGTGTGACGTTGCCGTTAGCGGCAGACTGGGCTGCCTCGAAGGCAGGCACATCCATCACTTCCACATCTCCAGCCACCTTACCCTTCTCGGGTACTTCGGTAAACCAGAAGTTCCATGTGCCGTCCAGAGTCTTGTAGAGAGTGCTCTTAGGCTCTGTCCAGGGGGTTGCATAATAAGCCTTGTCGGCCTTCATCTCCGCCTCGCTGGCATAGGGCATATAGGTTGCCACACCGGGGAGCTTGTTTATCTCGAAGACGGTTTCATCTTCCCATATGGGAGAAGACAGTTTGGGCTTCTCCACCTGCTCAATGGTGAACCATGAAGCCTTGTCGGCCTCGTCGATGTCGGCAATCTTCATCTGGTTGCCTTCAATGCGGAACATCTTCTTCTTGTTGGCAGAAACAACGCGGTACACGCCCTTCTGTCCCTTTACGGGTTCCAGGCTCATAAGTGCATTGCCAGGGTTGGCTGGGTTTGCTGTCCACTGAAGCAGCCATGTGATGCTCTGGTTGTTGCCGCCATCATCAAAATGGTTGTCGTAGAAAGCACCACCGATGAGGTGACGGCCCAGCGAGAGGGTCTTGATACTCCAGTACTGGCCACGGTTCACGGTATCCATTTTCTCGGCACGAATGCGTGCATTGTTGCCTCCGTCGTCACCATTGCCCAAAACCATTGCAGGGTCCTGGACGCTACGGAAACGATAGGTACAGTTGTCATCGCTGCCGAAGGCATCGGCCTCGGTGATGGTAACGCCCTTCTTCAGTGCCTGGAAGGAAGTCTGGTTGGTGGGCACGGCACTGTACTTGCCTGGAGCAATCTCCTTCAAAGTCCATTTCTGCAACTCGTCACTACCGTTCACCTCGCCATACTCCATGCCCTTGTCGCCCACGCGCAAAGCACGCTGCTTGAAGGGATCGATGAATCGCCATGAACCTGACAATTCATCCATGATGAACAACTGACCCTTGTACTCCGTGGGGATGCCGTCTACCTGATAAAGGGCACCCTTGCGGAAGTTCTGGGCATAGACACTGGCGGTGGCCAGTATCACACTCAGTAAGATTAGGATTCTTTTCATTTGCTTTTAGTAGTTATTTTATTTAGGTTTTACTTCTCTATTCATAGGTGTGCCAGTGGGACTTATTTTGCGTTGCTGAAACGCTTCACGAGGCGAAGGGCATCGCCTCACGAGGCAAGAGACTTCGTCTCACGAGGCGAAGGACATCGCGTCACGTTGCGTTTTCGGTTGCAAAGATAAACATTCCCGAGCACTTTCCGTCACGGCAGGACGTGACACTTGTGTGACCTCTGCGTGACAAGCGCATGACACGTCGCTCCTCAACCCTTTTGCACATGGGTACCTAAGGCTGGCACATACTCTCCCTCGGGAGTGGCCTCCATGGTATCTACCTTGGCAGAGATATTGTCCAGATAGGTTACTATGGCAGCCTCCTGAATGCAGGGAAGCACAGGACTGCCGTATTCGCGCTGGCCATGGTGAGCCAGGACGCAGTGCACTATGCGCTTCACCTCCTCGGGTTCCACGCCGTGCTGCTCAAGCACGTTCTGCAACTTGTGCGCCCCAATGTAGATATGCCCTAACAGGTACATGTCGGACTGGGTATCGCCCTGACGGTTGTACTCATATACCTTGCCATAGTCGTGGAAAAGTATGGCCAGGATGCAGCGCTCCACCTTTATCTGGTAAGGCAGGCATGGATACAGGCCCTCCAGCATGTGCAACATCTGGTGGGTATGGTTCAGCAGACCACCCTGATAGGCATGGTGCACGGTGGTTGCCGCAGGGTATTCGCTATAAGGCTTGTAGAGTTTGCCGGCAAAGTCCTGTATGATGGGTACCAGCGTTGCATCCGTACAGTATGACAGCAGGTTGGCAATGGTATCGTCCCACACCTTGCGGTTTATGGGGCGCGGTATCAGCCCATAGAGGGGATGCTTCTCGTCTGCCATCAGGCCCAACACCATATCCGTAAGCGCACATGACTTCTTGCCACCGAAGTCCTTCACTTGCATGAACTGTACCAACTGCCCGGGGAAGGGAGCCATATCGGGAGCCACGTCCCACACGGAAACGGAGAAGGACTGCTCGGCATCTGCCACCTTCAACAGGGCATAGGGACTGCCCTGACGTGTGGTGGCATTGGCGCGGCCAATAACAAGGAACTCTTTCTGCATAGCGTCTCTACCTTTATATTATATCTCTGTGCGAACAAAGATAGGAATAATTTTGCAATATTGTCACACGTGGGGCATACAAATGCCGCGAATACTGACATTTTGTCCGTTCTCCCCGCCTTGGCACACTCTTGGCGATAAGTAAAGCAGTGGAAAGAATACATTAACATAATAAATACACAAGAATACTATGAACATCAAACCATTGGCAGACCGCGTTCTCATCGAACCCGCTGCAGCAGAGACAAAGACCATCGGTGGCATCATCATTCCCGACACAGCAAAGGAGAAGCCCCTGCAGGGCACCATCGTTGCCGTGGGAGGTGGCACCAAGGACGAGGAAATGATCCTGAAGGAGGGCGACCAGGTTCTCTATGGCAAGTATGCCGGCACCGAGATAGAGCACGAGGGCAAGAAGTACCTCATCATGCGCCAGAGCGACGTGGTGGCTATCCTGGGCTAATACAGAAAACGAATTAACATCAACTCCAATTAGAAGACAATACAAAAATGGCTAAAGACATTAAATTCAACATAGAGGCTCGCGACCTGATGAAGCAGGGCGTGGACAGCCTGGCAAATGCAGTAAAGGTAACTCTCGGTCCCAAGGGCCGCAACGTTATCATCGAGAAGAAGTTCGGTGCTCCCCACATCACCAAGGACGGTGTTACCGTGGCAAAGGAGATTGAACTGGCAGACCCCTTCCAGAATGCTGGTGCACAGTTGGTGAAGAGCGTGGCTTCAAAGACTGGCGACGATGCCGGTGATGGCACAACCACCGCTACCGTACTGGCTCAGGCTATCGTTCGCGAGGGTCTGAAGAACGTGGCTGCAGGTGCTAACCCCATGGACCTGAAGCGCGGTATTGACAAGGCCGTTACTGCCGTTGTGGCAGAAATCAAGAACATGGCAGAGGTTGTGGGCGACGACTATCAGAAGATAGAGCAGGTTGCTACCGTAAGCGCCAACAACGACCCCGAGATTGGTCAGCTCCTTGCTGATGCTATGCAGAAGGTGAGCAAGGATGGTGTTATTACCATCGAGGAGGCCAAGAGCCGCGACACCACAATCGGTGTGGTAGAGGGTATGCAGTTCGACCGTGGCTATCTCTCTCCCTACTTCGTTACAAACACCGAGAAGATGGAATGCGAGATGGAGAACCCCTACATCCTCATCTACGACAAGAAGATCAGCAACCTGAAGGACTTCCTGCCTATTCTGGAACCCGCCGTACAGACTGGCCGTCCCCTCTTGGTTATTGCCGAGGACGTTGAGGCAGAGGCTCTGACCACCCTCGTTGTGAACCGTCTGCGTGGCCAGTTGAAGATCTGTGCCGTTAAGGCTCCCGGCTTTGGCGACCGCAGAAAGGCTATGCTTCAGGATATCGCCACACTGACTGGCGGTCTCGTAATCAGCGAGGAGACCGGTTTGAAGCTGGAACAGGCTACCATAGAGATGCTGGGTACTGCCGACAAGGTAACCGTAAGCAAGGACAACACTACCATCGTGAACGGTCATGGCGACAAGCAGATGATTGCCGAACGTGTGTCACAGATCAAGAACGAGATTGCCAACTCTACCAGCGACTACGACAAGGAGAAGCTGCAGGAGCGTCTGGCCAAGCTGGCAGGTGGCGTAGCAGTTCTCTACGTGGGTGCTCCCTCCGAAGTTGAAATGAAGGAGAAGAAGGACCGTGTGGACGACGCCCTGTGCGCAACACGTGCTGCTATCGAAGAGGGTATCATCCCCGGCGGTGGTGTGGCATACATCCGTGCACAGAAGGCTTTGGACAGCCTTACCGGTGTTAACGCTGACGAGCAGACTGGTATCCGCATCGTACGCCGTGCCATCGAGGAGCCCTTGCGCCAGATTGTAGAGAACGCAGGCCTGGAAGGCAGCGTAGTAGTCAACGAGGTACGCAACGGCGAAGGCGACTACGGTTACAATGCCCGCGAGGACAAGTACGAGAACATGAAGGCATCTGGCATCATCGACCCTGCCAAGGTTACCCGTGTGGCTCTGGAGAACGCTGCTTCTATCGCAGGCATGTTCCTCACCACAGAGTGCGTAATCTGCGACGCCAAGGAAGACAAGCCCGAAATGCCCATGGGCGCTCCCGGCATGGGCGGCATGATGTAATGCCAACAGCACATAGATAACAAAGCCCCGCTGACCATCACAGGCCAGCGGGGCTTTTTGTTTCCTCTCTGTCAGAGAGTCATAGAGACTATAGAGACTATAGAGTTTATAGAGACTATGATGCCATAGCCTTCCTTATCAATAACCGAAGATATCCTTCTGTGTAAGGCGTACAATCTTGCCCCACTTCTCCAGCGACTTCATGTCAAGGTCGCTCTCACGACCGAGGATAGCAGTAACGGCCTTGCGCTCCTTTACATTTGCCTGCTGGTAAGCCTTAACATCGTCCAGGGTCATTCCCTGCACGACGTCAAACAGTTGCTTGCGGGTATCCTCGGTGAGTCCCAGTTCCTCCTGGTCGAGGTAATAGGTCAGCACTTCTTCCTTGGTGATTCGCTCCGAGCGCAATCTGCTGATGATGGCCTCCTTGGCAATTGCAAATGCTTGCTCGCTCAGAGGCATATTGTTGATGATTTCCTCAAATGCAGTGAGTGCATCTATCATCTTGTCGTTCTGGGTAGCAATCATTGAGAAATAGCCGTAGGGGTCCTCCAGACGTGCAGGTTCCATGGCAAGGGCGTATGCACTATAGGCCAGGCCACGTGCCTCGCGCATCTCCTGGAACACGATACTGTTCATTCCGCCACCGAAGTATTCGTTGTACATGTTCAGCACGGGCGACTTCTGCACATCATACTTCTCGCCCTTGGAAGCGTAGGTTATCATGTAAATCTGGTTGGCGTCGTATGGGGCGATGTAAACGACATTTTCATTCACTGTCTGCAACTTGAACACATCGTTCTCGGGCACGGGGGTAAGGTTCTCGGGCACCTTGTGCAATGAAGCGACCGTAGAGGAAACCTCATCCATGCCCAAAGGACCGTAGTACAGCACGCGATGCTCCATTGTGGACAACTGCGAGATGCGCTGCAACAACGCCTCGGGAGCCATGCTTCTCAGTTCCGTTTCGCTGAGGATTGTGTTTGAAGGATTGTTGGGACCATAGAAAGCATAGGTCTGCAAGCGTCTGAAGTTGGCCTGCTGGTCGGCCTTGCTATTGAGGCGTGATTTCATTATATCGTCCACAAGTCCGTCGTAAGCCTCCTTGTTGGGCTGCGCATCGGCAAGAACCTTCTCCAATAGTTCCATTGCCTTGGGCATGTTCTCTGCCAGACCGCTCAGACTGACAACGACTCTATCCTTGCTTGCACTAATACGATAGTTGCATGCCAGGTTATAGAATGCCAACTTTACCTCTGCTGCCGACATGTCGGACGTGCCAAGGTAATCGAGATAGGAGGCAGCCAAGCCAATCTCCTTCATCTCGGCTGTACCGAAATCATAGATGTACTGCAGAGTAAAGAGATCGTTTGTCTGGTTCTTCTTGTAAAGCAGAGGCAGTTTGCCCACAGTTCCCTGACTCATATCCTTACCGAAGTCCACGAACACAGACTCTATAGGAGCAACCACAGAAGCCTGTATCTCCTGCAGGAATGCGCTGGTAGTGTCGCGGTTCATGAAGATTGGCGTAATGGCGGGCTTGTTCACCTTCTTGATATTTGGGTCCTCGCCCTGGCGCTTGTACACCACGGCATAGTTGTTGTCCTTCAGATAGGCGTTGGCAAATGCCACCACGTCAGCCTTGGTGATCTTCTCCATCTTCTCCATGCGCTTCACAACATCTGCCCATGGCTGGTTGTTGACGAAAGCCTGCACAAAGAGGTCGGCACGTGATTCGTTGTCCTCGAGCATCTTCTGCAAATCCAGCTTGTAGTTGGCTATGCCTGCCGCCAGCAGCGACTCGTCCCAATTGCCCTGGCGCAGAGAGTCTATCTGGGCAAGCAGCATGGCCTTGACCTCTTCCAAGCTCTGTCCGTCCTTAGGTTCGCCCTGAAGGATATAGGAAGTATAGTCGCTCATTGTGTATGGGAAGGAGTAGGCTGAGAGCAGTTTCTGCTCCTGAAGGATGTTGATGTCAATGATACCAGCCTTGCCATTGTTCATGATGGCATCTGCCACTTCCAGCATCAAAGCCTCATCAGAAGCAGCACCTGGCAAGCGCCATGCGATGGTAACATTCTCCGACTCCAGACCCAGAACCTCACGCTCCACGGGGGCGGTAATCTCCTCCTCTGCTGCGAAGTCCAGCATCTGCAGGTCCTTGTTGGGTTGCATGTCGCCGAAATACTTCTCTATCACATCCATTGCCTCATCGTAATCGAAATCGCCCGACATACAGATGGCCATGTTGTTGGGCACATACCACTGCTTGTAGAAGTTCTTGATATTGGTGATAGAGGGGTTCTTAAGATGGTCCTGACTGCCCAGTACGGTCTGCGTGCCATAAGGGTGCTTGGTATACAGAGAGCCAAGAATAGCCTCAATGACCTTTCTGCTGTCATTAGTAAGACTCATGTTCTTCTCCTCGTACACTGTTTCCAGTTCGGTATGGAAACCGCGTATCACGTTGTTCTTGAAACGGTCTGCCTGTATCTTTGCCCAGTTGTCCAACTGGTTAGAGGGAATATCCTCCACATAGCATGTTACATCGTAACCAGTATAGGCATTAGTACCAGAGGCACCGATGGCAGACATGAGTTTGTCGTACTCGTTGGGAATTGATAACTTGGAAGCTTCGTACGAGATACTGTCTATCTGATGATAGATAGCAGCACGCTCTGCCTCGTCGGTCTTGGTGCGGTAAACCTCAAACAGTGCCTCAATCTGGTCCAGCAGCGGTTTCTCCTCGGCATAGTTCTGGGTACCGAAACTCTCCGTGCCCTTGAACATGAGATGCTCGAAGTAGTGCGCCAGACCTGTTGTCTCGGCAGGGTCGTTCTTGCCACCCACACGAACGGGGATGTAGGTCTGGATACGGGGCGCTTCCTTGTTGACCGTCAGATAGACTTTCATACCGTTGTCCAGCGTGTAGATACGGCTCTGCATAGGATCGCCTTTCACTGTCTCGTAGCTTCGTTTTTCGCCACAAGATGCCATCAGCAGGGCAATCATTGCCACCGACAGCATGGTTAGAAGGTTCTTTTTCATACTTTGTGTTCGCTTGTTTTATGTTGATGTATCATTTTGCGCACCAAAAGTACACATTATAATCCAATTCGCCATTGGTTTGGCACTCCTAAATGTGCATATTGTATGTATTTGAGAAAAAAGCCTTACCTTTGTGGCATGACACGAGGCAGATTTGCGCCCTCCCCTACCGGGCGCATGCATCTGGGCAACGTTTTCTGCGCCCTCCTCTCCTGGCTTTCCGCCAAGAGCAAGGGTGGCGAGTGGGTTCTGCGCATAGAGGACCTTGACCCTCAGCGAAGCCGCAGGGAGTATGCCCTTCAACTGATGGACGACCTGCAGTGGCTGGGCCTTCCCTGGGATGGTGAACCCGTTTGGCAAAGCCAGCGTGGGCACATCTACGAGGAATACCTGCGCCGTCTGCAGGAAATAGGCCTCACCTACCCCTGCTATTGCACCCGTGCCGACATAATGGCAACCCAAGCCCCACACGAAACCGACGGCAGAGTGGTGTACAAGGGGACATGCCGGCCTAAATACACGGACGCTGCGTGCAGCGTCCCTACAGCCACCTCGCTCACCCCTCAGACTGTCCCCCTGAGACAGGGGGACGAGCGAAGCGGAGGGGGTGGATTAACCACTCACCGCTCACCGCTCACCGCTCCACCCGCCACCACCCGCCTCATCGTTCCCGACTGCATCATCCCCTTTACCGACGGGCACTATGGCAGGCACGACATCAACCTGGCAGAGCATTGCGGCGACTATATAATAAGGAGAAAAGACGGTGCCTGGGCATACCAACTGGCAGTTGTTGTGGACGATGCCCTGATGGGCGTTACGGAAATAGTGCGTGGCCGCGACCTGCTCCTGTCCTCCCCCCAACAGATACACCTTAGAGAACTCCTGTTTGGAGAACAGGAAATAGGAAACGAAAAACGGAAAACTATTACGGACGCTGCACGCAGCGTCCCTACAGCCACCTCGCTCACCCCTCAGACTGTCCCCCTGCAGGGGGACGAGCGAAGCGGAGGGGGTGGATTAACCGCTCAGCACTCACCCCTCACCGTTAACTTCTTACACCACCCCCTCCTCTGCAACGCCGAGGGCCAGCGCCTCTGCAAGCGCGACAAGAGCATGGACCTGGGCTATCTGCGAGACAAAGGCACCCAGGCCAACGAAATCATAGGTCTGCAGGCACACCTTGCCGGACTGACCGACACCCCTGCCCCCATCACTCCACAAGAACTCATCCCCCTCTTCTCGTGGGACAAGGTGCCCACAGAGGACATTATATTAGACAATCAGCTAAATCTATAGATACTATAGATACTACAAAAGCATAAAGACTCATTATCTCATGCACATCCCCCTCTCTCCCCAACAGATAGCGCAATTGGAATCCCAACACTGCACAGCCGAGGACTGGAACACGATACTCGTCCACCCCGAAGCGGACCTGAAATACGTGCGCGAAGTACGCTTCTCTGGCACATGCCGCCTGGGCAAGTTCGACAAGTCCTTCCTTATGCCCGGTGGCATGCGCAAACATAGCGGTATCTTCCATGCCACACTGCACAATGTCAGCGTGGGCAACAACTGCTGCATAGAGAACATCAAGAACTACATTGCCAACTACGACATAGAGGAGGATTGCTTCATTGAGAACTGCGACATCATTCTGGTGGACGGCGAGACAAGTTTTGGTTGCGGCACAGAGGTTTCCGTACTTTGCGAAACCGGGGGACGCGAAGTAGCCATACACGACCGCCTGACGGCTCACGAGGCATACATCACCGCCATGTACCGCCACCGTCCTGTGCTGATACAGCGCATGAAGGAGATGGCTATGGAGCGCGCCAAGGAAAGGAGCAGCACACGTGGCACCATTGCGGCACACTGCACCGTGGTGGACACGGGCTACATAAAGAACGTCTACGTGGGGCCTGGCTGCAAGATAGAAGGTGCCGGGCGATTGAAGAACGGCTCGCTGATGTCCAGAACAGACTCTCCCATACACATAGGCTATGGCGTGATTGCCGACGACTTCATCGTTCAGGACGGCAGCAGCATTGAGGACTGCACCACGCTGACACGGTGCTTCGTGGGCCAGGCATGTACCTTCAAGCACGGCTACAGTGCCTCGGACTCGCTGTTCTTCTGCAACTGCCACGAGGAGAACGGCGAGGCATGTTCCATCTTTGCCGGTCCGTTCACGGTTACGCACCACAAGAGCACGCTGCTCATTGCCGGCATGTTCTCGTTCATGAATGCAGGTAGCGGCAGTAACCAGAGCAACCACATGTACAAACTGGGACCCATACACCAGGGGGCCATGGAGCGTGGCGCCAAGACTGCCAGCGACTCCTATATCCTGTGGCCGGCACGCATAGGTGCCTTCTCTCTGGTTATGGGCCGACATACCACCAACCCCGACACCTCGGACATGCCCTTCAGCTATCTGATAGAAAAGGACGGTGTCACATACCTTGCCCCTGCCGTTGCCCTACGCAGCGTGGGCACCATACGCGATGCGCAGAAATGGCCTAAGCGCGACAGAAGGTCCACCGAAGGACGGCTGGACTACGTGAACTTCAACCTGCTCTCGCCCTACACCATACAGAAGATGCTGCGCGGCCTGAAGACCTTGAAGCAGCTGAAGGAAATCTCTGGCGCCACTTCCGACACCTATGCCTACCAGAGCGCACGCATCACCGGCAGTGCCATGGAAAAGGGCATCAGCCTGTACACCATGGCAATAAACAAGTTCCTGGGCAACAGCGTCATCTCTCGTCTGGAGAAGGTGGAGGGCAAGCTGGAGCACTTCCGTCCCACCAGCGAGGAGGCTACGGGCGACTGGGTGGACCTGTGCGGACTGATAGCGCCCAAGAAACTGCTCATCCCCCTGCTGGACAGGATACAGAACGGCAATATTGCCTCGCTGGAAGAGGTCAATGCCGAACTCGCCACCCTGCACCAGAACTACTACGACCTGGAATGGCAATGGGCATACCGCATAATGCTGGACTTCTACGGCATTGATGAGAACAAGGAGATTACCCCTGCCCTCCTGTCCGATATAATCAGGAAATGGAAGGACTCTGTGGTGGAACTGGACCAGATGCTGTGGAAGGATGCACGCAAGGAATTCTCGCTAAGCGCCCGTACAGGATTCGGATTCGACGGACAGGACAGCACGGTGCAAAGCCTGGACTTCAGCGAAGTCCGCGGCCAGTTCGAGTCCAATCCCTTCGTCAAGGCAGTGGAAGAGCACATCCACATCAAATCAGCACTGGCAGAGAAGTGGCTGGGAGTGTTGGAAAAATGAATTCCGACACTTACCAACGTCTGCAGGACGGAGCCACACATCTCTTTTTCCAAAGTCCAAGATATGTGTACTCTTTCCTGCTGAGCGAACAGAAAAACGGCAGAATAATGTAAGCATTTGAACATCCATACCTGCGCATTGCAGGGTAAGACGGCACCTCCTTACATGCGCATTACAGGTAAAAATGGCACTTCCATACCTGCGCATTATGTTTTTTGCCCTATCTTTGCATCCGTAACACCCTAATTTCGTAGGCGTTAAGCTAAGCTAACGGTATTCCACTATGTCCTTGAACAGATTCAGGGAGAAATACAGCCAGCGCATAGGGGGGAGTTACATTATCCATCCCAAAAACCTTAAGGACGAGAACGGTGTTTTATACCTGCCTGCCTATATGGCATTCTGCTTGTAACAAGACAAACCTCATAAAGGGCATCGTTCCCATGGCTGCAAACCAACTGTGGGTGGCAGACATCACTTATGTCATGCTCAATACGGGAGATGTATGCTACCTGCATCTGATAACGGACGCCTATTCGCGCAAGATTGTAGGATGGGAACTGGCAGACACACT
>JAGBYI010000171.1 GCA_017628845.1 Bacteroidaceae bacterium | reverse complement strand
TATGGATAAATGAAAACGACATTCCGTCTTCCAACATGTGCATGTAAGAAAGTACGTCACGTATAGAATGTTGTTTGCGTTTCTTGATGTTCATAATAAAACCCCGAAAGTTTTTTGTCTAACTTTCGGGGTTCATATCAATTTTGACACACCCTCCGACAATTTTATTTGTGAGAGGACTGTACGAATAGTCGTACTGCGCCTTGGCACCATCAACGCTCTCTCTTCGGGTCGTACTGCTCGTACTCAGCCTTCACTTCCTCGTAGAACTGAGCCATTGAAGCCTGCATATAAGGAGCGAGCCAGAAATAGCCTATTCCAAGAGTGAGGATGCACAGGATGCCCCAGCCAATAAAGGTGAGATATAGCCAAAAGAGTTCTCCCTTATGTCCATCCATCAACTTCATGCTAAGTTCGATGGCCGCATTGTTCTTCATTTCTGGGTTGTCACGCAGGACAAAGGGGGTCATAGCATAAGACAAACTCTTGATGATGCCAGGGATGATGAGCAACAGAGTCCAAAGGAGTATATAAATCTGAGTGAGCAGAATGGTGGTGAAGATGCGTACGAAGTCCCTGTATCCGTCAAACATGCGTGAGACGTTGAAGGGGTCCTCCTCTCCACGTGCATTTGACAGGAAAGTGACGGCATAGCCCCAACCTAAAGGAAGAAGAAGCAGAGACGCAACTGTGCCCAAACCTTGCTGAACATACTCAAGTCCACCTACAAGTGCAGAGAATGCCCATGCTACGATACAGTAAACAAAGGTTAGCATGGCTGCCTCTGTCCAATGACCGCTCAGAGTAGTACGAGCGGCCGAACGGATTTCTGATGCTGATTTAATCATAATGATGTATTGTTATTTGTTTGTTATTAAATACTTCTATGCAAAGGTAACAAATATTTCGGAAAGACGAAAAGGACTGACTATACTAGTCTCTTTATCATGCCAACAAATTTTACTCCACCCACACGGCCGTACCGCTACAGGTGACCATGAGCATGGAACCGCTTCCGCCAATGGCTTCATAATCCAGCGACACGCTGAGCACGGCATTGGCGCCGAGAGTCTTGGCACGTTCCTCCATTTCGGCCAGAGCCTCATTCTTGGCACGGCTGAGCACTTCTTCATAGGACTTGGCACGTCCGCCCACTATATCTCGGATGGATGCAAAGAAATCGCGAACCATGTTCATGCCGAAAATTGTTTCTCCTGTTACTACGCCAAGATAGCGTGTAACTTGCTTACCCTCAATGCTGGGTGTTGTTGTGATAATCATATTGCTTAGAGTGTTTGAAAATGAAATATATTCCTATGGGCAATGCCTCACGTTGCGATGGACAATGCCTCGTGATGCGATGCGCCTCGTCTCACGTTGTGTGCCTTGATGCGTCGTATTGTGTTGCCACCTCCTTCATGGAGATACCAAGGGTATCCATTAGGGCAAAGACTTCGGGCAACTGCACATTGAAAAATTCTGTGCGGCGCATGGCATAGACCCTTTCGCGTGCCCCAGGCATGACAAATATGCCAAGCCCTCGACGAGAAGCCGCCACCTCGTTCTGTTGCAAGTATTCAAAGGTGCGGGTGACCGTATTCACGTTTACCTCCACCTCTGCCGCAAACTCGCGCACCGAGGGAAGACGCTCGTCCTCACCATACTCACCAAGGAGTATCCTGTTGCAGATATGGTCGGCAATCTGCAGGTATATCGGTTTCTGATTCTTGAATTCCATAAGCACGGGTTTTAGGGGTTGCGACGGGTGGTAATCTGTGCCTTGCAATACATGCGATAGGTGCAACGCCACATGAGGAACAAAAGGCCGGCAAGGAACACATTAAGGATAAGAACGAGGCACCAGGAGGGAACATTCTCAAGGAAACCGAAAAACCATGCCATGTCCCATGAGCAGATAGCAGCAAAGGCGGCACATGCCGTAATGAGCACTATCAGCAACAACCATGCCAAGATGTAGAACAATATGGTATAGGCAACGTTATGCCGGTACTTCCACGCATTGATAAGCGGGTATACGGATATGCTCAATAGCGAAGATAGTATTATTGCCACATAAGCACCAAGATGGAAACTCTCGTCAAAGACCATAGCCGTTGGCAAGGTCTTGTAGAAGTTATCACACACCTTTGACGTCAGGGACACGTATTCATAGTCGCCAAAATTGAATGTTACCGCCACAAGTAAAGCATTCAATATCTCGGCCAGTGCCACCGACATCAGAAACCACACATGCGCACCCACCAGCACCACGAAGGCATGCCACAGGAAACGCTCTATATTGGAGGCTGGCAGAGTTAGTTCTGCAATTCTGCCCTGACGGTTCCTGAGATTATGAAACATAAAACCGAGGACCACCGTTAAGGCAATTCCAGAAAAGACTGATATGAACACAGATATGACCTCCAAATCGCCCATGAACGAAGAATAGGACTTGCCCATTCCATCGGAATCCGTAACCTTATCCAGCATCTCTATCGCATGATAAAACAGCACTGGCAGAATGGAGCATGCCGCTATTGCCATAGCCATCTTGTTGTAAAAGGCACGGTTGATGGTGAGGTCCCAGCGTGCCACGGCACAGAAACGTCTTATATCGAAGTTTTTCATTGTTGCAAGGAGTTATAGGTTAATGTATCAACGAACAATTTCTCCAAATCCACGGGTTCTTCATTCTCCACAAGGGACAGGTTGAGCAATACCCTGTTGCGGTCGATGATGATCACATGATCCAGCACACGCTCCACGTCGTGCACCTGGTGCGTGCTCACGATTATTGTCTTTTCGGGCGACATGGCCGTTACGATAGCCTTGCGGAACTGGCTCTTGGAAAGTATGTCAAGGCCGTTGGTGGGTTCGTCCATAAATAAATAAGGTGTATTTGCCGCCAAGGCAATGCACATGTACACCTTCTTCTTCTGTCCCATGGAAAGCGCACCAAGGTTCACATCGGACGACATTTCAAAACAGGCAAGACACTTTTCCATCAACTCCATGCTGAAGTTGGGGTAAAACGGTGCTATGGCGCTGACGTAGTCAGAAAGGTGCACGGCAGGCAAGTCGTACTCCTCGGGCAGGAGGAACAATTCCCTCATCAATTCTGGATTTCTGTCCTTGCCAGACATGCCATCCACCAACACTTCACCCTTCTGGGCATGCAACAATCCCATAATCAGGTAAAGCAAGGTACTCTTGCCTGTACCGTTCTTGCCAAGCAATCCATAAATATTACCCTGCTGGAAATCAAGCGAGAAGTCCTGCAGCACAGGACTCTTCTTCCCATAGGCAAAGGTAAGGTTCTTAATAGTTATCATAGTGTCATAGTTTAATGGTACACCGCAAAGGTAAAGCAATACGGGCACACTCCCAAAGGAATGTGCCCGTTTAACTTTATTTTAACACTCGGAGGTCTTAGGGAAGACCTTTGGAGGTGCAAAAAGCAGATATTAGCTAACCTTGTTCAGTTTCTTGATGATAGAGAAGATGAACAGGGCTGCAACGATACAGATAACCATCAGGGTACCCCAAACGATGGTCAGGTCCATACCCCACAGGAAGCCGGGGATAGCAACGAGGGTGTTACCCAAAGCGGTAGACACGAACCATGCACCCATCATCATACCCTTGTACTTTGGAGGAGCCACCTTGCTCACGAAAGAGATACCGATGGGAGAAAGCAGCAACTCGGCAAAGGTGAGCACGAGGTATGTACCAACAAGCAGGTTGGGAGTAACATCGGCCATGTGCATGTTAGAGCCATCTGCATTGTAGGCAGGAGCAGGCAAACCGAGACATCCCACAATCATCAGCACGTAAGCAGCGGCCGCTACAAGCATACCCAAACCAATCTTCACGGGAGCCTTGGGCTCCTTGCCCAACTTGGCCAACCATCCGAAGAAAGCAATGCTGACGGGAGTGAGCATTACCACGAAGCAAGCGTTGAACTGCTGGAAGATGGGTGCGCTGATAGAGATAGACTCGGGCAACTGGGTGTACTGCCAGTAAAGGAAAGCAGCAGCAGCGGCAATAAGGCCAAAGCCAATGCCCTTACCCTTGCCAGTCTTGCTCTGGAAAAGAGAGAAACCACCAAATACGATGAAGATAGCAGCAACCAGATTCCATACGTTGAACATCATGGACTCAATGCCAGAAGAAGATGTAGCCGTATAGTCACGTGCAAAGAATGTCAGTGTGAGACCATTCTGGTGGAAAGCCATCCAGAAGAATACTACCACGGCCATTACCAGGCAAAGACACACGATGCGCTCCTTTGTCTCGGCAGGAGTCAGTTCATCTGCCACGGCAACTTCCTTGGCGCTATCCTTTGCATCATCCTTCTTCTTGCCGCCAATTACGTGACGGAAGGTGAACATGCCTGCATAGTACACGGCTATGGAGAAGATAAGAGATGCACATGCCACGGCAAAGGCATAGTGATAGGAATCAGCCTCTGATACACCAAGGGTGTTCTGTGCATAATCCATCAGACTGATAGCCGCGGTGGGAGCAAACATAGCGCCAATGTTGATAGCCATGTAGAACAACTGGAAACCAGAGTCGCGCTTCTGCGCATACTTGGGCTCGTTGTAGAGGTCACCAACCATAACCTGCAGATTACCCTTGAAAAGACCTGTACCCAGACTGATTGCAAGCAAGGCGCCAGCCATGGCAATCAGGGCAACAGAATCCTTGCCCAAGGGGAGAGAGAGCAGGACATAACCAGCAAACATGATGAAGATACCGATGGTAACCATCTTGTGATAGCCGAACTTGTCTGCCAAGATACCGCCAATCAATGGCAGGAAATAAACCATTCCCAGGAAGACAGAGAAAATGGTACTGGTCATCTTCTCGTCAAAGCCGAAATTGGCCTGCAGGAACAGGGTGAACACCGCCAACATCGTGTAGTAACCGAAACGCTCGCCTGTGTTGGCCAAAGCAAGCGCCCAAAGACCTTTAGGTTGTCCTTCGAACATAGATAAAAGTTTTTAGTTGTTTATTATTATTTATACTTGTTTTTGCCTTGATGAATTGATTTATGTTAATAATTAGCGGGGCAAAGTTAACAAAAATAAACCAAAGATAAAACCAGTACGTTAATTATTCGTAACTTTGCAGGCGATTTATAACAATTATTACGATTTAAGAAGAGTCTCCGTACAACCCCGACTCGAAAAGACACAAAGATTATGAAGAGTTTCGTCTTGAAGCCACGTCTGCTTGACTCGTTGAAAGGCTACAACAAGGAAAGTTTCATGAAGGACCTGATGGCCGGTATCATCGTCGGCATCGTGGCCCTGCCCCTGGCCATCGCATTCGGTATTGCCAGCGGCGTAACACCCGAAAAGGGCATTATCACCGCCATCGTGGC
>JAGBYI010000170.1 GCA_017628845.1 Bacteroidaceae bacterium | reverse complement strand
GAGACCGACGCCCTATAAAACACAGAGACACAGAGTTTCCATAACGAACCCCATGTCTCTGTACTTATATGCCTTGTGCCCTGTGGGCATCTGATTTTCTGTGTAGCATCATGCGTCTGCTCTTTTTCCGTTGCAAAATTATATAAACTTTCGCAAATATGATGCCACAACATCACTTTTTTTCACACAAAGTTGCGATTTGTACGTTGCCGGTCCATAGATGCCGCAGGAGCTGCATGGCTAAAGCAGTAATGATTTTCACAAATCCATCGTTACAGACTGCAGATACCTGTCGGCAACTTTCTTTATTTCCTTGCTGAACTCCTTGGTTTGAAGGGTCCATACTACCTGTGATTTGCCAACCGCCAGCGAGGCCTTTAACAATGGCAGGAAATCTGCCTCGGAACGTATCATCTTCAGCGTGTCTGCCATTTCCGGTGTCCAGGGGCGGATGGAATCCGGAAGCATAAGGAAGTACTTCACTTCCGGGCGCGACACTATACGGACAAACTGCCAGTCCATGCCGTATAGTCTGACCTCGCTGTCCTCCACTGGTCCATAGTATGTACGATTCACGGCAATCAGGCTATCGCCAGCCTGTACTATGATTTTCATCTCCACCTTGGAACTTTCACTGGTACGGATAGAGAGGTAGTCATCGGTAAGCGCCTCAAGAACCACATGGTCATTGAACCTGTTCTTTACCCTGGCTTCCATGTTGTTTTCAATGAAGTCGATACAGTCCAAACGGTTGTTCTTTGTCAGCAGTGGCAAAACAGAATCCGGCAATTGTGCAAAGACGTCCCTCATCCTCACCTGAGCACAGGAGGAAAGAGCCACAAAGAAAAGGACGGACAACAGAAGTATCTTTTTCATATTTCGCTTAATCATTACAAATTGTACCCAAATACAAGAACAGCATTCCTATCAGTACCAGCACAAGATCCACGGCCTTGCTCTTGAGGTTCTGCTCGTGGAAAAGGAAGGCTCCCATCATGAAACTTACTATGACACTGCCACGGCGCACCATGCTCACAACACTGATCATGGCATCGTCCAGGGAGAGGGAATAGAAATATGCCAGGTCGGCAGCGCAAATGAACAGGCTTATGAAAGGTATGGTCCAGCGCCATTGGAACTTGCCTTCGGGACTGCCCTTCCACCTCTCAAGCAGGACCACAACAATCATTATTGCCAACTGATAGAAATTAAAGTAACTCTGTACCGTCAGCCTATTCAGGCCCAAACCGCCCTCGGCAGGCGAAGAGAGCAGGTACTTGTCGTAAAGACCGCTACATGCACCCAGAATGGCCGCGGCAAAGAGGCAGAAGACCCAACGGTTGTGCAGAAAGTCAATCCCCTCCTTCTTGCCACCCAATTTCAGCAGGAAGAAGGAACTCAGCGCCAAAAGCACACCTGCCCATTGGAACAGGTTTAGGCTTTCACCAAACAACACCATGGCTCCCACAAGGACGAGCATGGGACGAGTGGCATTAACTGGTCCCACGAGAGTCAAAGGCAGATGCTTCATGGCATAATAGCCGCATATCCAGGAACTCAGCACAATGAATGCCTTCAGCACTATGTACTTCTGCACCTCCCAACCTCCGAAGGGGGCATACCATATCATGGGCAGGAAGATGATGGAGGATAACAGGCAGTTGAGCAGCAAGACCGTAAGCACGGCATTGCCTCTCAGGGACTGTTTCTTGAATACGTCATAGAAACCCAACAGGGTGGCGCTGACAAAGGCAAACAATATCCACATATCTTATTCTGTTTTATTCTATAGAGACTTCAGCGGTCAGTATTCCACATCAACCAAGAAAAGGGCATTGCCCGGAACACTGTCACCGGCACGGCAACGGTCCTTGGCTTCAATTACCTGCCGCAACTGTTCTATGGTCATATGACCACGACCCACCTCCAACAAAGTGCCCACGATGGCACGTACCATGTTGCGCAGGAAACGGTTGGCGGATATTGTAAAGCACCACTGCCCATCCCCTACCCTGTCCCAATGGGCTTCAGTAATGGTGCAGTCATTGGTCTTGGTATCGGTATTCAGTTTCGAGAAAGAGGTAAAGTCCCTGTACTCCATCAGCACCTCGGCAGCACGGTTCATCAGGTCAAAGTCTGGTTCGCCATATACCTGCCAGCTGTAGGCACGACGGAATGGGTCCTTGGAAAGGTGGACAAA
This sequence comes from Bacteroidaceae bacterium, assembly GCA_017628845.1. Classification (GTDB taxonomy): domain Bacteria; phylum Bacteroidota; class Bacteroidia; order Bacteroidales; family Bacteroidaceae; genus Physcousia. The sequence continues at coordinate 3,719 of JAGBYI010000170.1, read as the reverse complement.
GTAATTGTAGGTTCTGGACTTGGCAGAGAAACGGGCATGCATGTCGTCTGCAACCTGTTCCACCTGCTGCACAGCAATGTCCTTGGGCAGAATCTTGTTCAGTTTATATACCAGTTGCTGACAGTCCAGTTCTCCATAGTTGAAATGCGCCACCATCTTTCGGGCATGCACTCCGGTATCAGTGCGGCCAGCGCCAACAACCTCCATGGGCTGTCGCAAGAGCGTGGAAAGAGCCTTGTGCAACTCCTCCTGCACACTGATGCTGTGGGGTTGAATCTGCCAACCGTGGTAGGCCGTGCCGTCGTAAGACAATGTGATGAAATAACGCATCCGAAATGTGGATTACTTGATGTAGAGTCTACCTTTTCTGACAAACACGCCCTTGGCCTTCATGGGATTTACCCTGCGACCAGTAAGATCGTAAGCCTTAGTGTCCAACGTTGCCGGATAATTTGACATAACATCATCTATATCCGTTGCACCAGCACGGACTCCGGACACCTTCACATCCCTGATTTCCCAACCATAGCATGCGCTGGAGGTACTGATATAACGGAATGCCAGGGTTATAGGGCGTCCGGCAAAGGCATCAAGACTAATTGTTCCGGATTTTGCCGTGCTTGTCCATCCCGAACTCGGAGGTGCAGGGAAGTTCGCATCCAATGGCTCCCATGCCGTTTCCTCGGGACTGGATGAATAATCATCAGTTACAAGCACACTGAAGTACTTATCCTTTACTTCAACACCTTTATTGAAACCTGTCTGATGAACAAACTCGAGACTGGCAGAAGTGCAGTCCGTCAGGTCCACGTCGGCAAGCAGATAGTTGTCGGCCACCTTGCCACTGTTGTAAGCATTTGCCACAGCACCGAATTTGCTGTCACTACGCCAAATGGTTCCTGCTGTTCCGTCCGACTTGACATCGCGGAAAATACCCAGACCTCCTGTCAATGCCTCGTCAACAAGGATAACGGTCTCAGACTCAGTCCCCCCGTCATCTGGCAGAACTGTTGTAGCACCATCAACATAGAACGCATAGTCAACACTATCGCCCCATACATATTCGCACAGGTTGGGAAAATCCACGAAAGGATTGCGGTTGCCTTGAATCTTATATACTGCCTCGTTCCTTGCTATCTCTATCTCATCTACGGGGTCCTGACGAGACCATCTCAGCACCATCTCCGTTGTCCAGTCATTGAATGTTGGCCACTGGTTATTCTCCAACTGGTCAAGACCATTGCTTCGCCACGTCAGGTCGCTATAGCAGGTTACCATGTACATGTAGGTACGGGCAAAGTCACCCTTCCAATTGTCGGCCGGTTCCCAAATCCTGTTGCTCACATGGTCGCCATAACCAATTTTGATACTGCCGTTACTCCAGGTTTGGTTCGTAACCTCACCCATGGCATAGTTACTCTTCTGGGTGTTAGCGTTACTGTCACTGGGCTTAAGGTTGAAAATGTCCTTGTACGCCTGATTTTGGGTTCCTCCCCACCAGCTCTTGGCAAAGGAGTGCTCTATATTCATTCCGCTGGGAGCCTGGGTGGCAGATGTAAACTGACGCTTGTTAGGACTGTATCTGTCCACACAATAATTATCCGAAGTGCGGTCCGTAACATAGAATCCGCTCCATGTCTTGCCCGAGCCAGAACCGTAACTGAGGACAGATGCCGTACGTATAATCTCGTGCAACGCAGCCTTCAAGTCCGCCTTCTTCTTACCGTTCGCTGTATCGTAATACCCTTCTGGGAAATCTGCGAAGACAGGAAGTACAACGGTTAACAGAATAGAAAATACAAACAAGTTCTTATACGCCTTCATTTTCATTCTTCCTTTTCATTAGCATTGACTACCTCAAACTCCACATATTCCGCCTCGCGGGCTCTGCGCTCTGCTTCCTCTGCCTTCTTCCGCTCTCTCTCTACAATCTTGGAGTAATACTTCGTTCGGAGAGCGAGAAACATATCACTCAGTCCATAGTATATGCAAGTGGCGCCAAGTATGGTAAACAACATAGCAGGTGCCTCACTGGTGTGCGTAACGCAATACCCTCCGATACCTATTAGGACCATAGGCACGAGCATTAATAGCAGGGAAAGTGGAGTAACCTTGCGATTAGCAAACATGGACAAGAACTGGTTTATTCCAGCCAGCAGCAATAGGAATCCCAACAAGAACACCAGATAGGACACAAATTCATTAGGATATACCTCAAGAAAGACTCCAAATAATATACTGCCTATAGACATCAAAGGAAACGAAGGACGCACAATCGCATTCCTGTTGAACTGTCCATATAAATAGACTATCAAACCCAGGAAACCGGGCATCAAAAACAAGAAACCTATCAAGCGTACTATCAACTCAGGCATCTGCTCCGCATTGAACAGCAGCAACAAACCCACCAACAACGAACACAGTGAGCGAAATATATAACTACCTATAAACTTCATAGCGAGTAACTCTAATATTGAACAACACGTATTTATTGCCTACGAGGTACAAAGGTAAGGAATTTATTCTTGTTTCGCTAAAGATTGTTTGCGTTTTTCTACATCCGCTCAATTTTCCCCATCCTTATTTAGCATTAGGCCTTATTTAGCATAACGGCACAATCATAGTACGCATGAATGGGCTACCCTGCACCTGCACTCCACCCAAGTCCTATCTGCCTGTCAGAATTTCCAAAAGCTGTCCTTGAACCCAAATCGGTCATTAGCGTTATGGTGATAATAGCCTTTCTTTTTGATCCTTTTCGTTAAGCCAATTGAGCGGGATCAACCGACGCAGGAGTGAGCGCAGAATCAAGTTTACTTGAATTATGCCGAGCGACAAGGAGGAAAACAATAGTTAAACTCGTTTGAAGTCAGCCTTGGCAATGACTATGTAAACATATCCTTGCTCTTCTGGCTTAACTAAAAGGTTCCATTGTAACCGAGAATCGGAAAACTGGTAACGAAAAGAAGGTTTCATTAGCGCTTAACAATCTAATGACCGATTTGGATTAAAAGCATTAAGAACGTGGAATAAACAGATGAAATACGTGTTTACAAAATTATACTCAATGTTTAGGACAATTGTACTCAACGTTGGGTACATTGTTCCTAAATGTTTGGTACAATTGTCCGCAATATTGGATACATTTTATAGAAGACGTTCTTTCAGCTTATACTTATCGTTCCTATTGCATTATGCTGTTTAGGGAAATATAAGCCGAGGGTGTACGATGTGGCAATAACAGCCGAATGACCAATTTGGATTAAGACAGGTGAGAGTACAACAGGAAGAAGGAGTATGGTATATTGGTATATTGGTATATTGGTATATTGGCATGTAGGGACGCAGCGTGCTGCGTCCGCATAATAACAGAGACAACACAATTCGGACGCTGCACGCAGCGTCCCTACCCTCACATTCATATTTCCTTTCTCATTTCTCCTTTTTCCGTTCCTGCACAAAAAAAAGAGTCCTCCGGATTTCTCCAGAGGACTCTCTCATCTAAAAACGGCGGCTACCTACTCTCCCACGGGTGTGCAGTACCATCGGCGCGGACGGGCTTAACTTCTCTGTTCGGAATGGGAAGAGGTGGAACCCCGACACTATAACCACCTGAATATGGCGACATATTGGACTCTTCGAACGGTGAACGGTGAGCGGTGAACGTTTAACGTTTAACGAAATATTTTTCCGTTTTGACTAGACTTCCCGTCGACCTT
>JAGBYI010000169.1 GCA_017628845.1 Bacteroidaceae bacterium | reverse complement strand
GTCGGGGGCGCATTTTCAGCGAAGCGCCATGCGCCAACGACACCCACAAGAGGCGCGTACCCCTATATACTGTGCCCGTGCCCCCCTACGGCGAAGGGGGAGGGGGGCGCACGCGAAGCGGGCGGGGGGTGCGGTGCGGGGGATGCAACAGGCAAGCGCGAATTTTGCCGAAGGCAAACTCTGAGCGCGCGAACAGAGCTGAGAGGGCAGTGCGAGGTCTGCGCGCAACGTGTAGCGCAGTGACCGAGCGCGCCCGTCCTCCCCCCTCCGCTACACAAGCCGAGGCGAACGCGCTGTGTCGCGCCGAGGCGCGCTCCTTCCTAACGTCGCAACAAATCTATATGTGAGGCTTTACATGGACGAACTTTTTGCAATTTCTACCGAACGACCCGACGAAGCGACCTATAACGAGCTCGTATCGCGTCTCGTTCACGCGGGATATGTCCCGCTTAACTGTGTTCCGCGTTCTATACGCGGTAACACTCCGTACTTGTCTCTTCATTTTGTTGCCTGTTCTGATGTTCCTAACCATCAGTAACGGTGATATGCTTCCTCGCGTTTTCCTGTGAGGTAGGAGCTCCGGCACGGCTTGTCCGTGCCAGTGCTCCGCAAATTCCTACCGCCGCAGGCGGTCAAGGAAGCTGAAAGCTTCCTTTTACTTGATATTAGGGACATTATTTTGTCAAAAATAATGGCTCAAAATAACCGAGTTAGCCTTATTTCATCGGGGTTTGCAAACTCTCGATTGAAATTATACATTGGCAAAAACGGGGAGCTTATCCCTGACAGTTTCATGTGTTGTGAACGTGAGTGCTTCAATCCGTTAGGGTTGGCCATGAACAGCAACACCCCTACGGGTCGCAGTTGGTTAAGGCTACAAGATAAAATAGACCGTGCTACGGATGATTTTATCGACGAAGCTATGGAAAAAACAGGACATTCCCGTACAGAATATGAGGGTATCGGGGTCGATATGACGACCCCCGCCCGAAAAATCGTTGCTTCGCAGATCATAAGCGAAGCGGATGCTCTGCGAAGCAAGGCAAACAAAGAACGTTCTATGCGCCGTGCGCGTATAAAGTGCCGAGACTACGTTCTCGGCAACAGTGACCTTGATATGATGGTCACCCTTACTATCAATCCAGACATGTGTGACCGCCACGATTATTACGAAATTGTAAAAAAGCTCTCCGCGTGGCTGTCAAATCGCGTGCGCCGTTCTGGTCTTAAGTACGTACTCGTCCCAGAACGGCACAAGGATGGTGCTATACACTTTCACGGCTTCATCAACAGCGGAGCCGTTAAGCTGTCAAAGACCAAATACAAGCGCGACTATAACGGAAATAACTTCATCTACGCGCTTGAGCCTACCCGCAAGGGTAGACAGATATACAATATCGCGGATTGGGACATAGGATATACTACGGCCGTCCGCATAGGACGGAGCGAAGCTGATAGGGAAGCGACAGCAAGTTATATACTCAAGTACCTTGCGAAGCAAAACGAGAAGGTCGGCGGGCGGTGGTATCTCCACGGCGGTGACCTACTCTTACCGATAGAGGTATATATGTGTTATAATTACCTTGATGTACCCTGCGAGGCGGTTACACCGACCGCGGGTATAAATATCAAGGTGATTACCAAAAAAACAAATTCAACATTTTTAGGAAAGTTGAATTTCGGAGACATAAATGACCTCGGAATATCTACCAAAAACAGATTACGCGCCGATACTAAAGCGGATGAACTATGAAAACCGCCTTGCGGTACAAGTGTCCCTCTACACGGGGTTAAGGCTTGGCGACGTGCTGAAAAGTACACCCGCCGACCTTGTCGGCAATAAATTGCATTATGTGGCAGAAAAGACGGGGAAGCAGGGGACTGCTTCCCTTTCTCGCGCCCTTGCGGAAAAACTGCGGAAAAATGCCAATAATTATTGGCTTTTTCCGTCCCCATACAAATACGGAATAAAGCACCGACACCGTTCCACGGTGTATAAAGACTTTATCGATGCCCGAGAACGGGCAAAAATCGACGAAAACGTAACCCCGCACAGCGCCCGCAAGACCTTTGCTGTTGAAACACGCGATAAGAAGGGCTTTGACGAAGTAAAAAAAGCACTACAGCACGACAACATAGGAACGACTATGTTGTATGCCTTAAGCGATTACAAACAGCCTAAAAATGGCGAAAAAATCGATTACGACGTGCTTGCAGGGAAGGTTGCTCTCGAAGTCGCCCGTCTGCTAATACCCGAACTTAAACAAATGTTCGGCAATCCATAGAGCCACGCGCCCCCTTGAGGGGGACGGGAGGGGGTGTACAAACGAACGGTTTGTGCTAACAAGCGCCCGAAGTGGGTGTCGGGGGCGCATTTTCAGCGAAGCGCCATGCGCCAACGACACCCACAAGAGGCGCGTACCCCTATATACTGTGCCCGTGCCCCCCTACGGCGAAGGGGGAGGGGGGCGCACGCGAAGCGGGCG
>JAGBYI010000168.1 GCA_017628845.1 Bacteroidaceae bacterium | reverse complement strand
ACCTGAACGTACACATCGCTGCCCACGACCTTGATGACCTCGGCCATCAGGCGGTCGCCGCCAGTTGTAATGTAGCATATCTCGCCCTGCAGGACAGGTCCGTCCACACGGAGTGTCACCATGTTGGAGACTACGCCACTAACTATACCTTTTGTCATATCTTGTTATATTATTTTCCTTGAAAAACGTTTTGGGAATGCTTTGTATGGATCAAGCCTTGCGCTTGTACTCCTCGGGGACGCGTGCCGAACCTCGCAGGTCGTCGATAATCTGCTGGAAGCGTGCCTTGCCGTGCTCCACATCCAGATTGGCCCAGCGGTACTGCATCTCCAGTTTGCACATGTAGGCAAAGACGGCATCGATGCTGAAGGGTTCGAAGAAGGTCTGCTCGTCCAGCCAGAGCCACTTGAAAGTGTCTATCATCTTCTCCTTCTTCACGGGGTCGGTCTCCTCCACGATCTTCTTCAGTTCCTGGATGTTGTCCATACCCACGTGCTTGATGAAGTCCTTGGCGTTGTTCTCGCGTATCATAGTTTGAACCTCGCCCTCGCCCTTGATGAAGTCCGTAGCCTTCCATCCCTGCTTGTTGGCAAGCATGGCGGTGAGGATGTTGTTGATGTCCATGTTCAACTGGTACCAGCTGCGCACAAATGCGTTGGAGCAGGTGCGTATGGCATAGTCGTAGAACAGGTACAGCATTTCGTCCTCGGCAAAATAGCCCTTCTTGTCCTTGTTGAAGTTCCATGCACGGGCAAATTCGCTCATGAACACGGGGTAGCGGTGCACGTTGAAGTTCAGTTCGCGGGCACTGGTAATGAGGTCGATGTACTGCTCCCGGGTAAATCTGCCAGGGTATTTCAGTTCTGCCTCTGCATCCTTCAGCATTGCCACCAGATTGCGGCAATCGTGCAACAGGAAGTAGTAGTTCGCCATCAGCTTGGCATCCCAATGGGTCAGTGCATCCTGCAACTGCTCCAGGAATTCGTCCATGTCGCATCCCGGCTTGGTGTCCGAGAAGTTTATCTCGGGCAAACCGGCCATAAGACAATAGTAGTTTGCCATCTTCTCGCTTTAGAACAGCATCTGCACCAATTGTGGGCGCAGGAACGACTTAAAGTAATCCTCAAACTCCTCCTTGCCGAAGCTCACCTTGTAGCTGCCGTCTTCGGGCTGGATGGTGAACAGGGCATTGCGGCCGTTTACCTTCTCTATGGTAACGCCCTTGTCCAGAACTGCCTTTGCCTCCTTGGCAAAATAGGCCTTCAAGGTGTCTGCATCGGCAGACTCTATCACGATGGGCTCGTTCTCTGCCCACTTGCTTGCCAAAGCCACGGTGAACTTGCACAGGAAGTCCTTGTCGGACACGAGCTTGTCCACGGCCTGGCCCACGGTAGAAGCGGTGAGCACGTTTGCTATCTCGCTCTTCAGCGCACTCAACGACTGAGCGGTGAACAACTTCAGCTCGTTCTTGGTGTTTGCCTCCATCTCCACTACAGCCTTCTTGCCGGCAGCCTCAATGTCGGCAGCCTTCTTCTTGGCCTCGGCAATAATCTGCGCGGCCTGCTCCTTGGCCTCCTGAACAATGCGGTCGGCCTCGGCCTGACCCTTCTCTACGCCCTCACGATAGATTTTCTCTGTGAGTTCCTGAATCTTTTCCATTATCTTAGGTTTTGTTTAATATTATTTCAGCCTCGAAATGCCCCGAAACAGGGCTAAAATCCTCGCAAAGGTAACAAAAAGAAATGAAGTATTACACGCGCGAGCAAAGGAAAATGCCTTCATGCCTGCATTTTAGAACATTTAAGTGCCACAAGGGGAGATAAACTCGGCAATATTTCCTACCTTTGACCGCCATCTTGGTTACTCACGTTCGATTTATTCAAATATTTGATAAATCTATCACTTAATCGTAACTTTGGCTTCACTATGAGCGAAAAATCTCTGAAAGAGCGTACAGCACGCGGTCTGCTGTGGGGCGGCATGAGCAATGGCATAATGCAATTGCTCGGTGCCTTGTTTGGCCTGGCACTGATGCGCCTGCTCACACCTGCCGATTGGGGAAAGGTGTACATGCTCAACATATTTGCCGCGCTGGGAGCAGCACTTCAGGAAAGCGGTTTCATCGCCGCCTTGTGCAACAAAAAGGAACCTACCGATCGCGAGTACAATGCCGTCTTCTGGTTCAACATGATTGTCAGCGTCACCCTATACATCATCCTATGGTTCATGGCACCCTTGATTGCCGACTTCTACAATGACCCTGAACTGACCAATCTGGCACGATTCCTTTTCCTTGGGTTCCTGTTTTCCGCCATGGGCACGGTACAGAGGGCATATCTCTTCGGACATATGATGGTCAGGGAGACCAGCATATGCGGCATAACAGGCATGCTCGTTTCAGGAACGGTGGGTGTCACAATGGCATGGAACGGTTTTGCACACTGGGGCATCGTTTCACAAACCGTCACTTTCGTTTTCATTGTACAATTAATGAACTGGTACTACTCCAAGTGGCGTCCATCTCTAAAGATAGACCTGCGACCCGCTTGGGAAATGTTCAGTTTCAGCAGCAAACTGCTCATTACCTACGTTTTCAATATCCTCAACAACCATGCATTCAGTGTGCTGTTGGGTAAATACTTTGGCAACCGCCAGGCGGGCATCTACGGCACGGCACGCAAATGGGACGACATGGCGGCAGGTACCATAAACGGAATGGTTACGGCGGTGGCGCAACCCACCCTGGCACAAGTGGCGGATGACAACGGACGCTACGTGCAGATTTTCCGCAAGATGCTGCGCTTCGTGGCATTCGTATCCTTCCCTGCCTTATTGGGCCTGGGCATGATAGCCGAGGAGTTCATTCTGCTGGCAGGTGGCGAGAGGTGGATAGAAAGCGGACGTATACTGACACTTCTGTGCATACATGGCGCCTTTTTCCCCATAACCACCCTGTATAGCAACCTTACCATCAGCCGTGGTCATAGCGGCGTGAACATGGCATGCACCATAGGGCAGTGCCTGGCAGTATGGGCAGGACTTATCCTGCTGTACGTCAGCGGTTACGAAATGATTCACATGGTGGTATTTTTCATCTCCTTGAATGTCTTGTGGCTCGGCATATGGCAATGGTGGGCAAAAAGGCTGATAGGGATGAAATGGCGATGGGCAGCACAGGATACCATGCCGTTCTTAGGCTTCACAATCAGCATACTTGCCCTCACCTGGTGGGCAACCAAGCCTATAGAAAACCTTTGGCTGCTGATGCTTTCACGTATCGCCTTGGCAGCCCTGCTCTATGCCGGCATCATGTGGATAAGCGGTGCCAAAATCATGCGAGAAACCATAGGCTACCTCCTACACAAGAAAAAATAGCTCTCGCCCCATTAACCTTCGCATCACATCACGGCATCAAGCCAGTCCTCCCACGAGAGGACTGGAGTTTTCTTATGGGAGAACTGAAGTTTTCTCTCGAGAGTACCGAACAGTGTTCATAAGGAACTTGAAACCTTAACGTCCCCTCCCTATCATCTCCAAGTCCTTTGGATAGGTTATCTTAATGTTAGTAACCTCGCCCTCCACTATGCGGATGGGAACATGGGGCAGATAGGTGCGCACAACACCGCAATCGTCGGTGGGGGCAAAGTTGGGATCCTGCAAACCGAAGTCGAATGCCTGACGAAGGACCTCCTGGCGGAAGCCCTGTGGGGTCTGCATATTCCTGAGCACGGCACGCAGCAAGGTCTCCACAATACACTCGTTCTCGTCCACACGGACAATGGTGTCGGTACTGGGCACTGCCACTCCCACGGCATCATATCGGGTAAGAGCCTCCACGCAACGGGCAATGATGGCCTCGCTCACCAACGGGCGAACGGCATCGTGAATGAGCAGAAGGTCATCGCCATTCGTGCAAACCTCCAATGCCGACAGGGTGCTATGGTAGCGCTCCTTGCCACCGGGGCGGACGTGCTTCACCTTGGGATAGGCAGAGGCTATCTGCTTTACCTCGTCTACAAAATCCTGACGGGTGATTATTACCATCTCGTCCACCAGGGGCGAGCGGTGAAAGGCACGGATACTGTGCTCGAGCACGGTGCACCCGTCAACCTCCAGAAACTGCTTGGGGCGGTCGGCACCAAAGCGGCTGCCGCTTCCTCCTGCCAAAAGTATGGCTATTACCTTAGACTCTTTCATAATTAGTTAATCTTTCCGTCTTCACCTTTCAATTCCTATTACCTCAGCCAACTCGCGTCCATAAACCTTCATCTTCAGTTTAGGTGTTTTTAATACAAACAACAATCGTGGGCAACGCTTTAGTACACAAAGCCAAACATCCACAAGGGGATAGAGTTTTGGTAGACGTATTCCACATCATCCTTAACTACGAAACTCTTGTCAACTGGTAACGTTGCCAATTGTTTTTTGCTCTTGTTTCTTCCTCCAACTTCAAATGTCATACCATCCACCTCGAAGTCGGAAACAGTAGAAGATGACACGAAATGCCCCACATGCATCCATGCAAGAAAAATCGTTTCACGAATGGTACCAATGTCTGGCACTGTTTCGGAAAGGGCATATGCCTCGTTGGGATTGCTCAAATATACCTTCTCTATCTTTTCCAACAGCTTGATGCCGGCAGCCTTTTCTCGCAGTAGCCTTATCAGTCCTGCCTTCTCAAGATACAGCATATATTGAGGAAGGGTGTTTCTGGATATGCCCAAATCACGTTCCAACTTTGAATAATTGGGTTTGAAAGGCACACTCTGAGCCAGTACGTAAAGCAACTTCTTCAGTTTCTGTATGGAAGCAATCTCTATCTCGGCAAACTTGGGTATATCGTCCTCCACTATCTGCTTGATCACACCGCTAAGACGTATGTGATAGTTGCCTTCACGGAAAAAAGGATAGTAACCCTCTCGCAGGTAATTCGAAAACAAAGGCAGAGGACGTGCTGTGCTGTATGGGAAGTCCACCTTACCTGACACTATCTCGTCCAACGTGTAACGAGGGAGATTCCAACCCTGAGAGATATTAAGATACTCACGAAAGCTCAAGCCAGGCAAAACATACTCCAGTTTCCTCCGACTCAAATCCGCACCACCCTTCTCAAGTTCGAGTATTGAGGAACCACTGTACACAACGTGCAGATCGGGCATCTTGTCGTAGATGTTCTTTATCTCAGCCGACCATCCCTTGTACTTATGTATCTCGTCAATATACAGGTGCTTGCCGCCTTGAAGCATAAAGCTATGTGCAAAATCCTCAAGTCTATGGGTAGTGAAGTAAAAATCATCGGCAGTTACATAAAGGGTTTGAGGAGTATTGTCATGCAAACGGATATGCTGCAACATCAATGTTGTCTTACCAGTACCCCGAGAACCTAAAATGGCAATCAACCGACTATCCCAATCTATCTCCTGGTGCTTGTCGCGCACATAAGTTATATCTACCCTGCTGACAAGTTCACGTGATACTGCAAATAAGTTTTCCATTCCCTATCTTATATATTAAGTTCTGGCACAAAGATACCGACAAAACCTAAATTGCACAACAAAACATGCAATTATTTCCGTTTATTTCACTTCGCAGCGTGCAATTACCGCCAAATACTGCACATTCAAGCATGCAGAAGGGAGAAAGAAGGATGTTAGACGATGCTACTTTGGGGTATTTCATGTTTTTACATTCATTACTTAATAGGGAAAAGAAAAAAAATAACTACCTTTGATACGCCTTAAGCATTAATATACCATGAAAGAAGCATTAGTAGACGTTTCCGTACTGATTCTGTTCTTCAACCGTCCCAACCAGTTGGGGCAGGTCTTTGAACAGGTGAAGAAAGCACGCCCTTCACGACTCTTCCTTTATCAAGACGGTCCACGAAGCGAAAAAGACATGCCCGGCATACTGGCATGTCGCGAGGTGGTAAGCGACATTGATTGGGAATGCGAGGTACATAAACTATATCAGGAAAAGAATTACGGTTGTGATCCGTCGGAATTCATTTCGCAGAAATGGGCCTTCTCCATGAGCGACAAGTGCATAGTGCTGGAGGACGACGACATTCCCTCCATCAGTTTCTTTCACTTCTGCAAGGAGATGCTGGACAAATACGAGCACGACACACGCATAACCATGATAGCAGGCTTCAATCTGGAGGAGGAAACCAACGACGTCAAGGAAGACTACTTCTTCAGCACGCATCTATGCATCTGGGGATGGGCTTCGTGGCGAAGGGTTCTGGACCAATGGGACGAACACTACACCTGGCTGGACGACGAGCAGACGGTGCATCAACTACAGGCACACATGAAAGAGCGTAGCATCAGGGACGACTTCCTGCGTATGAGCCGCAGGCACAGAGACCAGCACAAGGCTTTCTACGAGAGCATCTTCTGGTCACACCTCATGCTTAGCAACGGATTGTGCATTACCCCAAAACGCAACCTCATCAACAACCTTGGCGCCACGGCAGACAGCACGCACTATGGTTCCAACCTGAACACCTTGCCACGAGGTTTCCGCCGTATCTTCACCATGAAACGCTTCGAACTCGATGCCTATAGCAACGATGTTTCAGCACGCACACCATTGGTTCACCCCAAATACGTCATAGAGCACATCGCCTACAGGCATCGTGCATACCGCATACTGGGTTGGATGTGCCCTTGGGTAAAAGTGGCACGAAGTTTTGAAGAACTGTTCCTGAACCTGCGCTATGGCAACCTCTCTGCCATTAGTACAGCTGTGAGGAACAGGCTGAAGAAGTGGATGGGCAAAAAGGAATACAACTAACGCATGAATATACTCTTGGTCTCCACCGCAGAGCGTTCGGGAGGAGGTGCAATAGCAGCACGCCGATTACTGACCGCCCTGAATGGCATTGGCATAAATGCAAAGATGCTGGTTCGCGACAAACAGACGGACCTGCATCATGTTATACAAATAAAGAAAGGTCCACTTGGCATGTGGAAGTTTGTTTGGGAACGCATCGTCATCTGGGCAAACAATCTCTTCAGCAAACGCAACCTGTTCAAGGTGTCCATTGCCAACACCGGATACGACATCACCAAGTTCAAAGAATTTCAGGAAGCAGACATAATACACCTACACTGGGTGAACCAGGGAATGATTTCCCTAAAGAACATACAACAAATACTTGACTCTGGCAAACCTGTTGTATGGACCATGCATGACATGTGGGAATGTACCGCAATATGCCATCATGCATACACCTGCGACAGATTCAAGACCGAATGCATGCATTGTCCGTTCCTGAGATTCCCTGGCGAGCACGACCTTGCCAACAGGGTATTCCAGAAGAAAAAAAAATTGCTTGCCAACAACACTATACACGTTATCACGGTTAGCCATTGGCTTGAGCGCTTGGCAAAAGAAAGTGCCTTGCTGAAGCATTGCCCCATAGACACCATACCCAACACGCTGTCCTTGTCCGACTTCCAGATGATGGACAAGGCAGAATGCCGCAAGCAACTTGGGCTACCCTTAGACAAAAGAATCATAATCTTCGGAGCCGCCAGAGTGGACGATCCCATCAAGGGTTTCCCCATGATACTTGATGCCATTAGTTACCTGAAAGCGCACAACCAGGAGTTTGCAAAAGACCTGCACCTTGTCACTTTTGGCATATTCAAGCAGGCAAAGCCACACATACCCATTGACCACACCGACATTGGCTGGGTAAAGGACAATGCCACGCTGTCCATGCTGTACTCCGCCTCCGATGCACTGATTTCCGCTTCCCTTTACGAAACCTTCGGCCAAACTCTGATAGAGGCACAGGCATGCGGATGCCTTCCCATCTCTTTTGGCAACAGCGGACAAACGGACATCATCAGACACAAGGAAAACGGCTACCTTGCCGAGTACCTTTCTCCTGCAAGTCTGTCAGAAGGCATAATATGGACCCTTACAGAAGGAACAGCCATCAACAGGGAGACAATAAGGACAGAGGTGCTGAACAAGTACTCGGCAGAAGTAGTTGCATCAAGATACATGGAGCTATATACACGCATCACAAAATGAAATTTATCAGACGCCACATATTCAGCCTGCTCACTCTCCTGCTTATTGCCGTACTGAGCCTGATGCCGGCACAGGAGTTCCCACAAACCGACATAAAGTTTGCCGACAAGTGGGCGCATTGGGTCATGTATGGCTTCCTCACCCTGGTTATGGGCATAGATTACGTGCTCAGAGACGAATACCTTAGAGCCAAAGCCTCAGCACACAGGAAAGAGGAGCAAGTACACAAAGAAAAAGGAACCGCCATCTGGCAGTTCCTCGTTATCTTTATTGTTGCCTCCGTCTATGGCGGACTGATGGAATTGGGACAGACCTACCTTACCACAAGCCGAAATGGTGATTGGTTCGATGTCCTTGCCAATAGTTTTGGAGCGTTGTGCGCCCTCGTCCTATTGATTATCTATCATCTCTTTACCGGCAAACGATCTTAAAATCAGCCCCCAACAAACCTTATCGTTTCACCACCAGTCTCAGTACAAACCACAGATGCTCTCCAACTGTTGCCAGGTAGCCGTAGTGTCGGCACATTATGCGGAAGCGCTCCAGGAGGGACTTGCGGTGATTCCTTGTGGTCATGCCCTCCGACAGATAGTCCGTCAACACCATACGTGTGTTTAACAGGGACAATCCCTGTTGCTGGGCATCCTTCATGATGCGTATGCACCAGTCGAAATCGCCGCTAAAGCGGTAGCGTAGGTTGTAGTGTAACTGACGTGCCATGTCCGTGCGCACATAAAAACTCTGGTGGCACACCAGCATGCCGCTGAGGAAACTGCGCCAAGAAAGCGCTTCGGGAGTCTGCAAACGACGATGACGCAGGAACTCTCCGTTGTCGTCAACGATGTCGGTCTCGCCATACAGCACAGCCGGCCATGTTGCCTCGTCAAACTCATTGCCGTGAACTGAGGATACTGTCTCGACAACTCTTTCCAGCGTGTCGTCCGAGTGGAACTTGTCCCCGGCATTCAGGAAGACCAGATAGTCGCCGTTGGCATTGTCTATTGCCTTGTTCATGGCATCGTACAGGCCGCTGTCGGGTTCGCGGATAAACTGGATTTCGTGCGGAGTGTCGCATACCGAATTATCCTCGGCATACTCCTGGATAAGGGACAGGGTACCGTCGTTACTGAGTCCGTCGACAATAAGATGCTCCACATGAGGATAGGTCTGGGAAGCAACGCTCTGCAGCGTGCGCTCCAGCGTCTGTTCGGCGTTGTAGGTTACGGTAACTACGGTTATCTTTGGCCGTGATGATTCGTCCAAAGTGTTGCACTGTGTCTTCGTGCTCGACGGAGGTACAGGCGAAGCAGGGTCTACTTCAGGCATTTTCTTTTCTTAAGTATTAATGTTATTATCTTTACTATAATTATAAGCCCCAGCAAAGCCAATGCTCCATAGGCTATAGCCTCGGTGGTGTGCACGGTTTGGGGATCAAATGTCATTACTATCTCGTGCTTGCCGGCAGGAACCTGAATGGCACGCAGGATGTAGTTGGCACGTGCCACGGGAACGTCTTCACCCGACACTGTTGCTGTCCATCCTGGATAATATATGTCGGAGAATACCAACACTCTACCCTTTTCAGAGTCAACCTCGTATGTCAGACGGTTGGCCTCGTAGGAGGTCAATTTCACGCTGATACGGCATGAGTCTGCGTCGGCTGGCACATTGCCCAGCATATCCTGGAACTTCTTGTCAACAACAGCCACACGGCGAAGGTCCTCCTTGCCTATGGCAGCTAGCTCATCATCGGCATTGTCCACCCAACGGATAGAAGATACCGGCCATGCATTGCCCATGGCATGAGGATTGAAGACGGGCACCTTGTTGCCATCGTTGGTCCTCATGATGACATACTTCATATTGAGCATATCCAAAACAGGGAAGATGCTGTCACCTTCCACCTTGGCCAGGT
The DNA here is from genome assembly GCA_017628845.1 of Bacteroidaceae bacterium. Classification (GTDB taxonomy): domain Bacteria; phylum Bacteroidota; class Bacteroidia; order Bacteroidales; family Bacteroidaceae; genus Physcousia. The sequence continues at coordinate 15,699 of JAGBYI010000168.1, read as the reverse complement.
CTCCACCACTGTCTATCACCGCCTTTTGCAGACGAGCCATCTCTGGACTGATATGTGCTTCAATAACCTCCTGATAGCGGCGCAACTTGGCGGCATGATAACCACCAATGCTCTTGTGCCAGTACGATGCATCGTTGCTGTTGAAGGTGCTTACTGTCATATCCAATGTACGATAGTACAGATCAGGTTCCAACAGTATCATCTCATCGGCATGGGTACGTTGGAAATTCTGCTCCACAGGACGAGGAGCAACGAACATTCCATCGTTGAGATAACGTTTGTTCACTGTCCACATGTCTGCCAGACACAACACAGTGATGAGCAAAGTCATGGGCACTGCCTTAAGTTTTCCGTAATAATGCAATAGCAGAAGGGCAGTTCCAAGTGCAATGAACCAGAAGGAGCGCATGGCGTCCACGGAGAACACATGGCATCGCATCTCGCTGAGGTTCTCCAACAGACCATTCACATACTGCTGGTCCACATAACCTGCGCTGACCAGTCCCTGGATGCCGTTGTACTCGCTGGAGGAGATATAGTTGCCAAAGAATGCGTCTGGCATGAGCCAGAACAGTAAACAGATACCGCCAGTGATGACAAAACTGAGCCAAAGGGCATTTACCTCCTTATTTATAATACGTATGCGCACGTGTACGCATGAGGGGTCTTCCACAAACTTCTTCAGTGCCATCATGGCCATAAGAGGAATGGTGAATTCCGCTATCACCAGGATTGAAGCCACGGTACGGAACTTGTCGTACATAGGCACATAGTCCAGGAAGAAGTCGGTAAGCCCCATGAAGTTCTTGCCCCACGACAATGCTATGGAAAGCATGGTGGCAAACAGCAAAGCCCAGCAAATGGGCCCACGCACTATTAGCAGGGACAGGACAAAAAGCATGCACACGAAGGCACCCACATAGACAGGACCGCTGGTGCCAGGCTGTTCGCCCCAATACTGTCCCAACTGGTTGTACAGAGGACGGTACTGGCTGTCCGCCTTGGACATGGCACTCTCACTCTGCGACAGCGGCATGCTTGCACCGCCCTTAGTGTTGGGGACAAGCAGAGTCCAGGTCTCGCCGATGCCATAGCTCCAGGCTGTAATATAACTGCGTTCCAGTCCGCTTGATGTCTGGTCTGCTGGATTCTTGGACTTGTGTGTAAGTTCAGTCTTGCCACGCATGGTCTCCTTGCTGTATTCCCATGTGTGATATAGGTTGGAAAGGTTTATGGTTATGCCCAACAGGCAACCCACAGCAAAAGCAAAACTGCCCTTCAGCCAGCGCTGTACTCCCTGGCGACTCAGGTCCGAGAGCAGCCAGCCTATGGACAAGGCAAAGATGGGCAGGAGGAAATAGTAAGTCATCTGCACATGGTTGGAAACTATCTGCAATGCCATGAACAGAGCGCTCACCACTATGCCCCAGCTGCGCTTGCCTCTGTAGCAAAGAGCCATACCGCCAATGGTGGGAGGTATGAACGCCAAGGTGTAGAGTTTCCAGATGTGTCCTGCAGCAATGATTATGAAGTAGTAGCTGGAGAATGCCCATAGCACTGCACCGAGAGCTGCCATCCACACCCTGAAATTGAAGCATCTGAGCATGATGTAGAAGCCCAGGAGCATAATGAACACATAGGATGCCACTGTAGGCAGATACAGGCTGTAGAGTTGCTTCAGCTCTGCCAGCGAGTCGGTGCTGTCATAGGATGGTGCCATCTGGTATGTGGGCATACCAGAGAACAGAGAGTTGGTCCATCGGGTACGCTCGCCATTGTGCTTCTCATAGTACTCTTTGAGTTCCTTGCCAGCACCTACAGCGCCGGTATGGTCATGCCCAGAGAGCACCTTGCCATCCATGACAGGTTCCCAGAAATAAGCCACGCTGATGATGGCAAACAACGCCACCACTCCAACTTCGATTAAGTATTTCTTGTAGTTTTTCATTTATGTTAAATTACCAGATAGGCTAAATAGACTATAAGACTGTCGTCTTAGCTGCTCCCACTCGGCGATGTAGGGCGAACAGGTCCTTGGAAGATTGACTGGGATGTCAATCTGTGCCTCGTGAGGGTCGCAATCTCCATTGCGACGTAGGGGGGACTGCGTGCAGCGTCCGCCTTGTTTATCGTCCTCGGACGCTAGCGTCCTTACCACATTATCGCTTACTCACAGATTTCTCATTTCTCATTTCATCCACCCCCTCCGTCGCTTTGCTCCTCGTCGCCCCTGTCTCAGGGGGACAGTTGGCTAGCGCAGTGAGCGGTGAACGTTGACTTGCGAAGCTTGATGAGCTTGCGAATAAGGTTTAACGATGAACGATGAACGATGGACGATTAGCGTTGAATGTTTAGTGTCTGACAAATAGTTTCCGTTTCCCCTTACCTTCCTGCGCGTTTTCTCTCCAGGTGGTCAAGGATAACCTTGCGCATGCGCATGGACTGGGGAGTAACCTCCACATATTCGTCGGCCTTGATGTATTCCAGAGCTTCCTCAAGGGAGAATATGGTGGCAGGGATGATGCGTGCCTTCTCGTCGGTACCGCTGGCACGAACGTTGGTCAACTGCTTGGCCTTGCACACATTGATTACAAGGTCTATGTCGTGCACGTGCTCACCGATAACCTGACCGGCATAAACCTGGTCCTGTGGTTCAATAAAGAACTTGCCACGGTCCTGTAGGTGGTCTATGGCATAAGCATAGGCATTGCCGCTCTCCAGGGAGATAAGCGAACCGTTGATACGGCGGTTTATCTCGCCCTTGAAAGGCTGGTACTCCTTGAAGCGGTGCGCCATGATAGCCTCGCCCTGAGAGGCGGTGAGAACATTGGTGCGAAGACCAATGATGCCGCGTGAAGGGATGTTGAACTCGATGTTCACACGGTCACCCTGACTTTCCATACTGGTCATCTCGCCCTTGCGACGTGTAACCATGTCTATCATCCTGCTGCTGAACTCCTCTGGAACATTGATGGTCAGTTCCTCGATGGGTTCGCAACGCACTCCGTCTATTTCCTTGTAGATAACCTGAGGCTGTCCAACCTGAAGTTCGTATCCCTCACGGCGCATGGTCTCAACCAGCACAGAAAGATGCAGCACACCGCGTCCGCTCACAATCCAGCGGTCGGTATAGCCCTCCACGGTAGAGACGCGCAGTGCCAGATTCTTCTCCAGTTCCTTATCCAGACGCTCCTGTATATGGCGACTGGTGCAGAACTTGCCCTCCTTGCCAAAGAAGGGAGAGTCGTTGATGGTAAAGAGCATAGACATGGTTGGTTCGTCAATGCTGATGCTGGGCAGAGCCTCGGGATTCTCGTAGTCGCAGATGGTATCACCTATTTCAAAACGCTCCAAGCCAATCAAGGCACAAATATCGCCGCTGCTTGCCTCTTCCGTCTTCTTGCGACCCATACCGGTAAAGGTGTGCACTTCCTTAATCTTGGTGCGCTCCTTGCTTCCGTCTCGATGCACGATGGTAACATTCATACCTTCGCGCAGGGTGCCACGGTGCACACGGCCTACAGCTATACGCCCGGTATAGTTGGAATAGTCCAGACTGGTAATCAGCATCTGCGGTGTACCCTCCAACTGCTGGGGAGCAGGCACGTGCTCCAGTATCTGGTCGAGAAGGTAAGTAATGTCCTCGGTGGGAGCGCTCCAATCCTCGCCCATCCAGTTGTTCTTTGCAGAACCATAGATTACGGGAAAGTCCAACTGCTCCTCAGTGGCATTGAGATCGCACATCAGGTCGAAGACCATTTCATACACCTCCTCGGGGCGGCAATTGGGCTTGTCCACCTTATTGACAACAACAAGGGGTTTCAGACCAATCTCCAGAGCCTTCTGCAGCACGAATCGTGTCTGAGGCATGGGGCCCTCGAAAGCATCCACCAGAAGAATACATCCGTCTGCCATATTGAGCACACGCTCCACCTCGCCACCGAAGTCGGAGTGACCAGGGGTGTCAATGATATTGATCTTTGTGTCGCGGTATATGATGGACACATTCTTGGAAAGGATGGTTATACCACGTTCACGTTCCAGTTCGTTGTTGTCCAGCATCAGTTCGCCAGACTGTTGGTTATCACGAAACAGATTGCCTGCCAGAAGCATCTTGTCCACCAAGGTGGTCTTGCCATGGTCTACGTGCGCTATAATCGCTATGTTACGGATATTCTGCATGTCTATGTCTTTTTTTCTGTGTACAATCTTATTACCTAAACGCGCACAAAGATACAGAAAAATGGCAACATGACCGATTTTACACTTGCCAAATGCACAAATTAAGGCATTTAATACAAAAAACTTCCGCGCACATGCATCATTTTCAGCACTTTTTTATACCTTTGCACCCGCATTTGACCGGAGGCAGTGCCCGAACGTATGGAAGCTGCACGGCAAACAAGTTACACAATTCAAAATTCAACAAACACTATGTATTTGAATTCAGAGAAGAAGACCGAGCTCTTCACCACCTATGGCAAGGGTGCTACAGACACTGGTAGCGCTGAGAGCCAGATTGCATTGTTCTCATTCCGCATCAAGAACCTCACCGAGCACATGAAGCAGAACCGCAAGGACCACAGCACCGAGCGTGCCCTGACCGGTCTCGTAGGTAAGCGTCGTGCCCTCCTGAACTACCTGAAGAAGCGCGACATTACCCGCTACCGTGCTATCGTTAAGGCTCTGGGTCTGCGTAAGTAATGCATCATCCGGTCTTCTGGTCAACAGAAGTAACTGCACAAAGAGGTTGTCCTTGTGGATAGCCTCTTCTTTTTATACTTTTCGCTCACTTAATCGTACCTTTGACTATCGTCTTAGGTACTCACGTTGACTGCGTCGTCCTCCTCCTCATAAAGCATAGTGTGCAAGCACCCTCTACCTTTATTTCGTTCGGAGGTTCGGAAAAAACAAAATTCTTTTGCTTTTTCGCTCACTTAATCGTACCTTTGACTATTGTCTTAGGTACTCACGTTCGGAAATATTCAAATAAATTTGATATTTCGCTCACTTAATCGTACCTTTGTACGCGAAATAAAAACATTCAATATGAGCATACAAGAAAAGATTATAGCAGCCGCATTGAGCGGTGTGAAGGAACTCTATGGCGCCGAGGTGCCCGAGAAGATGATACAGTTGCAGGAGACTCGCCCCGAGTTTGAGGGCGAACTTACTCTTGTGGTATTCCCCTTGCTCAAGACCAGCAAGAAGGCCCCCGAGGCTACTGCACAGGATTTGGGTGCATACCTGACGGAGAAGTGCCCCGAACTCATCAGCAAGTTCAATGTGGTGAAGGGCTTCCTGAACCTTTCCATTGCCGCCGAGCAATGGATAAAGTTGCTGGAGGAGATAGAGCACAACCCCAAGTTCGGTTTCCTGCCCGTTACCGAGGAGTCACCTCTGGTAATGATTGAATACTCCAGCCCCAATACCAACAAGCCTCTGCATCTTGGTCATGTGCGCAACAACCTGCTGGGCTGGGCACTGGCACAGGTGATGGAAGCCAACGGCAACCGTGTGGTAAAGACAAACATCGTGAACGACCGTGGCATACACATCTGCAAGAGCATGCTGGCTTGGCAGAAGTATGGCAATGGCGAGACTCCAGAAACCAGCGGCAAGAAGGGCGACCACCTGATTGGCGATTACTACGTTGCCTTTGACAAGCACTATCGCGAGGAGGTGAAGCAGCTTGTTGCCCAGGGTATGGACGAGGAGAAGGCCAAGCAGGAGGCTCCGCTCATCAAGGAGGCCCACGACATGCTTGTGCGCTGGGAGCAGAACGACCCCGAGGTTCGTGGTTTGTGGAAGACAATGAACGACTGGGTGTATGCAGGTTTCGACGAGACCTACAAGGCTCTGGGCGTAGGTTTTGACAAGATCTACTACGAGAGCGACACATATCTGGAGGGACGCGAGAAGGTGGAAGAAGGTCTGGAGAAGGGTTTCTTCTATCGTCGCGAGGATGGTTCCGTATGGGCAGACCTTACCAAGGAAGGTCTGGACGAGAAACTTCTGCTCCGTAGCGACGGTACCTCTGTGTATATGACCCAAGACATAGGCACAGCAAAGTTACGCTTCCAGGACTTCCCCATCGACAAGATGATATACGTGGTGGGCAACGAGCAGAACTACCATTTCCAGGTTCTCTCCATCCTGTTGGACAAACTGGGCTTCAAGTGGGGCAAGGACCTCGTTCACTTCAGTTACGGCATGGTGGAGTTGCCCAACGGCAAGATGAAGTCTCGCGAAGGCACCGTCGTTGACGCCGACGATCTGGTGGCAACCATGATAGAGGATGCCTACAAGATGTCTGAGGACAAGATAAAGAAACTTGAGGGCATCACCGAGGAGGAGACACGCGAGATAGCACGTATCGTGGGTATGGGTGCTCTGAAATACTTCATCCTAAAAGTGGACGCACGCAAGAACATGCTGTTTGATCCCGAGGAGAGTATCGACTTCAACGGAAACACCGGTCCTTTCATCCAGTACACCTATGCCCGTATCCGCAGTATCCTGCGCAAGGCAGCCGAACAGGGCATCGCTATTCCCGAGACTCTGCCCACCAATACAGAACTGAGCGAGAAGGAAATCAGCCTCATCCAGCACCTGAACGGTTTCACTGCTACCCTGCGTCAGGCTGGTGCTGACTACAACCCTGCTTCTATAGCAAACTACTGCTACGAGTTGGTGAAGGAGTACAACCAGTTCTATCACGACTTCAGCGTGCTCCGCGAGGAGAATACAGACAAGCAGGCCGTTCGTCTGGCCCTCAGTTCGGCCGTTGCCAAGGTGGTGAAGAACGGTATGTCGCTTCTGGGCATTGAGGTACCCGAGAGAATGTAAGCAACTCAGATGAACGAGATAAAGGAAGCCCTTTGTGTGGATGCCGCCTGTAGCGGAAACCCAGGTCCCATGGAATACCGTGGGGTGCACTTGCCCAGTGGCAAGGAGGTGTTCCGCTTCGGCCCCATACAAGGGACCAACAACATAGGCGAGTTCCTGGCCATTGTGCATGGTCTGGCACTGATGGAGCAAAAGGGTATCCGCATGCCCATCTATAGCGACAGCGTCAGCGGTCAGGCATGGGTCAGGAACAAGAAGGCAAAGACTACCCTGGCTCGCACGCCAGAGACAGAGAAAGCCCTCGACCTTGTTGCAAGAGCAGAGAACTGGCTCCGCACACACCAGGTGAACGTGCCCATCATGAAATGGGACACAGAAAACTGGGGTGAGATACCTGCCGACTTCGGAAGGAAGTAAGTCCGATATGAAACGTACACTATACATCCTGGCACTGACAGCACTCCTGCTTGTCGCTACCATCTTGGGCAAGGTGGAGTTTCTGGCATATAACCGAGACATCATGTTCTTCACCCTTGAAGAGATGGTGCAAGCCATTTGGCACGGACTGCCCCTGGACATGAGCACCGTGGCCATGGCAGTGCTGCCGGTATGGTTCATAACACTGCTCACCATGAAATGGCCCTCCATGCCCCTACGATGGATAGTGGGGCCATACATTGGCATTGTCACCTTCCTGATGGGATGTGTAACCGGAGCCACCGTCATCATGTACGAGAACTGGAAGTTCCTGCTTGACGCCTCCGTATTCAGTTACATGTCGTCGCCAGGAAACGCAAGCGCCAGTGCATCGACATACTACATAGTCACACGCATCGGCCTTATCCTGCTGTCCTCCTTCCTGTTGTCGTTCCTATCGATAGTCATCACACCAAAGAGTATAGAACGGAAAACCGTTACAAACGGAAAACGTAAATCTAAACGCTCACCGTCCACCAATTACCGCTTACCATTCTGTCTGACAGGCTTGTTGCTCTGTTTCATGCTTTGGGGGGTGAACGGTCGTCGTGCCGATGAGCGCAGTGCCTTCCATAGCGAGAAGATACTGCTGAACCATGCTGCCATAAATCCAGTAGGACACATGCTCCGCTCCCTGTGGACATACAGCAAGGACTTTGAAGAGCAGTTCCGCCTCATGCCCAAGAACGAATGCAATAGTATCTTCGCACGAATATTCCCCACTGACACCGAAGACATAACAGACACACTGCTGCGCGCCAAGCGCCCCGACATACTGACCATACAGCTGGAAAGCATGGGAGCGCCCTTCATCGAGAGTCTTGGCGGAGCAAAGAACGTAACACCCGAACTTTGCCAGTGGATGAAGCGAGGCATAAACTTTACCAACGCCTGGGCAACCAGTTTCCGCACGGACCGTGGTACGGTCAGTGCCCTGTCTGGCTACGTGTCCTACCCCACCACCTCGCTGATGATGACCGACTCATGTCTGCCATTGCTCCCCAGTTTGGCAAAGACCCTGAAAAGATACGGTTACTCTGCCGACTACATGTATAGCGGAAACTCCAACCACATGAACAAGCGCAAGTATATGGAAGCCGTGGGATTCCGCATGTGGGACATAGAAGATATAGACGTTGCCCCAGAAGAGCGTGATGTGTGGGGCGCAAACGATAGCATTGCCATGGATCGTATGCTCCGACTCATCCAACGTACCAAGGAGGAGAACGGTCCCGACAAGCCCTTCTTCTGGGCATGCCAAACCATCAGCAGCCACGAACCATGGGAAGTTCCATATCACCGGTTGGACAACAAGGTGCACAATGCCTTTGCCTACACAGACCATTGTGTGGGGCAGTTCCTGGACAGTCTGAGCCGCACTCCCATTTGGGATAATCTGCTGGTTGTTGTCTATGCCGACCACGGACACACCTACGGTCTGACCTTTGACAACCCCGAGTTCTTCCACATGCCCCTATTCTTCGTGGGTGGTGCTGTAGGCAAGGTGCAGACATTCAACACCATCATTGCACAGAATGACATTGTTGCCACCATACTGAGCCAGATGGGAATACCTCACAATGAAGAGTTCCCATGGAGTCGCAACATCTTCAGCCGCAACTACACCTATCCCTTTGCTTATTGCAATTATCCTGCCGGTGCTTTGTTTGTGGACGAAAGCGGAAAGACCATGATAGACGTGCACTCAGGCTACATCATGGCAGACGAACCCGAGGCAAGCACAACAAGGTTGAAGAACCTACAGGTAATGCTACAAAAAACCTACGACTCCATTCCACAAATGCGAGAGCAGTCAAAGATAGAATAAGGGCGTTTAGTCCACATGCGATGCCCTTTTTCTATCTCTTCACCTTTCTCAACAACAAGTCGTAACGTTCAAGAACATCATCTAATACACTGTCCCATCCTCGAACGAGACTTGTTGACGCGTTCTTACCAACTTGTGCTGCTATCTCAGGATTCTGCATCAAATATTGCACGAATTGTGCATACTCTTTGGAGGTGTAACCGACGACGAAACCGTTTACTCCGTCAGTTATGCCATTTGACGCATCACTACCCTTTATCAACAATGAAGGAACATTCAGAGCAGCAGCCTCCCTAACAACCAATCCGAACGTGTCATAAAGTGACGGGAACAAGAACAGATCAGCACCTGCATAAACCTTTTTCATTTGCTCTCTATCGCTTATCTGCCCAAGCATAAGCATTTTATCGGCTATCCCAAATCTATCAGCCATTTTCCTTATATCGGCAGTAGCGTATCCTGTTCCCACGGTGACGAAACGGAAAGGCATATCCTTTATCAATGAAAGCGATTCAATGATAAACCCAATGTTCTTTTCCCAAATATGCTGACCCACGAAGAGCAGCACTGTTTCTCCCTCCTTCACACCCAATTCATTTCTGCCCAAAGTTCTGAGAGTCTGAACATCCAAATTAGAGAAGTCGCTGCCATTCTCCATTACCTGTACTGGACCACGATACCCATACTCCCTTAGCGTAGGCTCCACCGAAGCCTGCGGAATCCACACTTCGTCCACCTGGTTGAAGAACGAAATCACCCCACTAAGCATCCTATCCACAATAAATTGGAAAGGAATCTGCCTCTCAAAGTCAGACTTGTATTTGGAATGGAAAGTAGCAACAATAGGAATACCCCTTTCCTTTGCTATCTTAAGAGCAGCATTTCCTGATGAAAACGGCGTATGTGCATGAATCAGGTCAAGAGGAACATCTTGCATCCTTCTGTAGAACCCTCTGTCAAACTGAGGCAGTCCCCATCTATACGGTTTTCTGCCTATAAGGGGCAGAGAGAAGTACCTATGTACCGGGAACTCAAACATCGAGTCATCCTTGCCAGGAGCGTCCGGAGTAACCACACAAGCATTATGCCCTTTATGAGTCAACCAATGGGCATAATTCCTGACTGTCATTGACACTCCATCGTATATCGGAGGAAAGTTCTCGTTAAATAAGCCTATATTCATCTTGCAATAGTATTAAAGGATACGTATCGGGATAAGTCACTTTCCAATCAAGATACAGCCAATCATGATAAAAGCCATTCCTATCCATTGACTGTAACTAACAGTTTCGTGAAAGAAGTACATAGATGCAATAATGCCCAGCACATACCCTATTGCCTGCAATGGTAGAAGTTGGCTCAAGGGGAAGGTTTTCACCATCCACATCCACATAAGTGTACCTACAACCATCAAAATGCCACTCATTATGAATGGAACGTTTACAACTACTGTACGCCAGAAGTTCCATGTCCACCCGAAAGTGCCAAACTTCAACAGGCCACTTTTAAGCATAACCTGACCCAAGGTAATAATTGTACTTTGTACTAATGCTATAAACAACATTTTCATAATGATATTCTTATTTTTATAATAACAGAATACGAGGACATTTAATTTAGAACTTATAGACACAAAGGTAAGACTTTTTTAAAAAAAGACAATGCATACTTAGAACTTATTCCAAAATAATGTATTACATCGCTCATATTCAGGTACAGGCAAAGCGAGAATAGTGCCTACAAAGATATACGACCGACCAGTGATGCTGCATTCTAAACAGACACACAACTCTTAATACGTGATAATCAATAAGAGTGATTCTTACACCTATCCACACCCCATTACCCATTATAGGCCATACCCAATAGTGGGTAATTTAATTTTATCAGCATTTGCTTCTCGTAAATTCATCGTAACTTTGCACTATCGTATTAAGTACAGGGAAAATACATTATATAATATATATGACAAAAACTCTACGACTCCTATTCATGCTGGCAGTGTTCCTGCCAGTTTCTTTTGTTTGGGCCGACGACAAGAAAACTGATGCACACATCATTGGCCATGTCATTGATGCAGACGAGAAACAACATCTGCCCTATGTGACCATTCGCGTACTGGGCACCACCATCTCCACCACAACAGACGCTACCGGTCACTACTTCTTCAAAAACCTGCCCAAGGATACCATCACCCTGGAGGTACGCTACACTGGTTTCCGTACCATTACCCGTCAGGTAGTCATCCATAGAAATGAGACCCGCGAGGTGAACTTCATCATGCAGCCCGATGACATTTCCCTGGACGAGGTGGTGGTTTCTGCCAACCGTAGCGAGACAAAGCGCCGCGAAGCGCCTAATCTGGTAAACGTGATGGACGGCAAGGAGTTCGAGACCACCCAATCCACCTGCCTGGCACAGGGACTCAACTTCCAGCCCGGCGTACGTACCGAGGACGATTGCCAGAACTGCGGTTTCACACAGGTGCGCATCAATGGTCTGGACGGTCACTACTCACAGATTCTCATCAACTCGCGTCCCATATTCTCCGCACTGACCGGCGTGTACGGTCTGGAGCAGATTCCTGCCAACATGATAGAGCGTGTAGAGGTGGTTCGTGGCGGCGGCTCTGCCCTCTACGGTGCTTCTGCCATAGGCGGTACCATCAATGTCATCACCAAGGATCCCTTGCACAACTCTGCCGAGGTGGGACACACACTTATGAACATCGGGGGCAGCTCCTCCCTTGAGAACGTTACCACAGCCAACGCCTCTCTGGTAACGGACAACCGCAAGGCTGGCATCTTCCTGTACGGGCAGATGCGCAACCGCGATGCATATGACCACGATGGTGACGGTTACACCGAACTGCCTGGTATGAAGAACAAGACCCTTGGCTTCAACTCCTTCCTGCGCCTCAGTACCAACTCACGCCTCACCCTGGAATACCATGGCATCAACGAGTTCCGCCGTGGCGGCAACCTCATGGAACAGCCTCCCCACATGGCCAACATTGCTGAGCAGACCGAGCACAACATCCATGGTGGCGGTCTGGGTTACGATTTCTTCAGCGACAACACCAAGCACCACCTGAATGCCTACTTTTCATTCCAGTATACCAATCGAGACAGCTACTATGGCGGCACAGGTTCTGGTTCGCCCGAGGAGGTGGAAGCAGCTAACCTTGCCTATGGCAATACCAAGGACTTTACCTATGTCGTGGGAACGCAGTATGTCTACAAGTTCGACCGCTGCCTCTTCATGCCTGCCGACCTTACCGCCGGCATAGAATACAACTTTGACGGTCTGGACGATGTCATCCTGGGCTACAACCGCAACTTCAACCAGGACATCCACATCACCAGTGCCTTCTTGCAGAACGAGTGGAAGAACAAACAGTGGAGTTTCCTCGTAGGCGGGCGCCTGGACAAGCACAACCTTATCAATAATGTAATCTTCAGTCCCCGTGTCAACCTCCGCTACAACCCCACGGAGGCCATCAACCTTCGTGCATCCTATGCAGGCGGTTTCCGTGCTCCACAGGCTTTCGACGAGGACCTGCATGTTGGTGTGGTAGGCGGCGAACGCCTTGTCACCGTGCTGGCCGACAATCTCAGGGAGGAACGCTCGCATAGTTTCAGCCTCTCGTCCGACATGTACTTCCGCTTCGGCAATGTGCAGACCAACTTCCTCGTAGAAGGTTTCTACACCATGCTGAACAATGTCTTCGCCCTCCGCAAACTCAGCGGAACAGATGCACAGGGCAATATCGTACAGGAGCGCTACAATGCCTATGGCGCACACGTCTACGGTGTGAACCTCGAGGCCCGTGCCTCGCTGACCAAGTGGTTCCAGCTGCAGGCAGGATTCACCCTGCAACGCAGCCAGTACGACCGCGAGATAGTATGGAACGAGGACGTACCCGACCAGAAGACAAAGCGCATACTGCGCAGTCCTGATGCCTACGGCTATTTCACCGCATCGCTCACCCCCATACGCAACCTCACCGTTGCCCTGACTGGCAACTACACCGGCAGCATGCATATAGGTCACAATGCAGGTTCGGGCACTCCCGTCCCCGAGATAGTGGAGACACCAGCCTTCATGACACTGAATGCCAAGGTAACCTACGAAATACCCATCGTGGATACCTTCCGCATGCAAGTCAGCGGTGGCGTGCAGAACATTGCCAATGCCTACCAGAACGACTTCGACCAGGGCTGGGAGCGCGACTCTGACTACATGTACGGTCCCAGCACTCCCCGCAGCTACCATTTGGGACTTAAACTTCTATATTAGCAATGCCTGACAGCATAATCTGCTCTACACGCCAACGAACAAAAAGTAATGATTTTTCGGCGACAAGAACAGGTATCGCTTAAACTGAAAGCGCCATAGCCATAAGTTTTGCATACAGCAAAAACTCTTCTCATCCGAGCGCAATAGCGCGGTGCTTTCACTACAGACATAAAGTTCACATTATAAGCAGGATATCAGTCATACTTGCCCGACTTGCAATATCTGTCGCGAGATTACGTTTGTGTTCTCCCGAGGACGAAGGCAAATCTTCCCGGAGCATCAAGTCCGGTCCTCGGGACGTCACGCCCTTGCCCTCCCGAGGACCGGGCAAAGACATCGGGAGGACTGCATGCCGTTTCCACGCGGGCTGCATCAGGCATCCCCTAAGCAATAACCACGGTGTCCGTATTTTTGAATCCAGCCTTGGCAAAAAAAGGAGCGGATACTATTCAATAGATGTCTGCCACTTTGAGGGCGCAATGCGCACGTAAAAGTCTATTTATCGGATTTGGGTATAATACAAAACATTGGGACCATGACATGTCACGGTCCCAATTTTTATTTTATATACGGTAATTGCGAGATACCGAGTCTACAATATCGTGCAACCAGCACAGGGTTTCAACTGTTTGAAGAAATCGTTGCCCTTGTCGTCCACCAGGATGAAGGCAGGGAAGTCCTCTACCTCAATCTTCCAGATGGCTTCCATGCCCAGTTCGGGATACTCTACGCACTCGATGGACTTGATGTTGTTCTGTGCCAGGATGGCGGCAGGACCACCAATGGAACCAAGGTAGAAACCGCCATGGTCCTTGCAGGCACGTGTAACGTCCTCGCTACGGTTACCCTTGGCCAACATAATCATAGAACCGCCATTATCCTGGAACTCGTACACATAGGGATCCATGCGTCCGGCTGTGGTGGGACCCATAGAGCCGCATGCCATGCCGGCAGGAGTCTTGGCAGGACCTGCATAGTAAACGGGGTGGTCCTTCATGTACTGGGGCATGCCCTCTCCGGCATCCAGACGAGCCTTGAGCTTGGCATGTGCAATGTCGCGACCTACGATAATGGTACCATTCAGGCTGAGGCGTGTGCCGATGGGATAGTTGGTCAGCTGCTTGCATACATCTGCCATGGGCTGATTAAGGTCTACCTTGACAACATCGCCCTCGCCAGCATTGCGCAACTCCTCGGGGATGAGTTCATATGGCTTGTCGTCCATCTTCTCTATCCAGATACCCTGCTCGTTGATCTTACACTTGATGTTGCGGTCGGCAGAGCAGCTTACACCCAAACCAATGGGGCAGCTGGCACCATGACGAGGCAGACGAACCACGCGCACGTCGTGAGCCATGTACTTGCCACCGAACTGTGCACCAAGACCAATCTTGTAGCACTCCTGCAGAAGCTGCTTCTCCAGTTCCACGTCGCGGAAAGCACGACCGGTCTCATCGCCAGTAGTGGGCAGAGAGTCGTAGTAGTGTGTGGATGCCAACTTTACGGTGAGCAGGTTCTTCTCAGCACTGGTACCGCCGATAACGATGGCAATGTGATAGGGAGGACAGGCTGCTGTGCCCAGGCTCTTCATCTTCTCCACGAGGAATGGAATCAGTGTGCCAGGGTTCTGTATGCGCGCCTTGGTCTCCTGATAGAGATAGGTCTTGTTGGCAGAACCGCCACCCTTGGTAACGCAAAGGAAGTGATATTCCATACCCTCGGTAGCCTCGATATCAATCTGGGCAGGGAGGTTGCACTTGGTGTTCACCTCGTTGTACATGTCCAGAGGAGCGTTCTGGCTATAGCGCAGGTTGCACTCGGTGTAGGTCTTGTAGACGCCAAGAGAGAGAGCCTCCTCGTCGCAGAAGCCTGTCCACACCTGCTGGCCCTTCTCGCCGTGAATGATGGCAGTACCGGTGTCCTGACACAAGGGAAGAAGGCCCTTGCAGGAAACTTCGGCATTGCGCAGGAAGGTGAGTGCCACATACTTGTCGTTCTCGCTTGCCTCGGGGTCGCGCAGAATCTTTGCCACCTGCTCGTTGTGAGAGCGGCGGAGCATAAAGCTTACATCGCGGAAAGCCTGATTAGACATACGTGTCAGTGCTTCGGGGGTAACCTTCAGAATCTTGTGACCCTCAAACTCGCTGACAGAGACACCCTCTGAGGTCAGCAGATAATACTCGGTGTCGTCCTTGCCCAACTGGAACATAGGAGCGTACTTGAACTCTGGTACTTGTGCCATAGTT
>JAGBYI010000167.1 GCA_017628845.1 Bacteroidaceae bacterium | reverse complement strand
TGGTTCGGGAACACGTCTTTATCCCATCACCAAGGGCATATCAAAGCAGTTGATGCCCATCTACGACAAACCCATGGTATATTATCCCATCAGCGTACTGATGCTGGCAGGCATACGCGAGATACTTATCATATCCACTCCTCACGACCTGCCCGGCTTCAAGCGCCTGCTTGGCGATGGTTCGGATTATGGCGTGGAGTTCACCTATGCCGAACAGCCCTCGCCCGACGGCCTTGCCCAGGCTTTCACCATAGGTGCGGATTTTATTGGCAACGACAGCGCCTGCCTTGTTCTTGGCGACAACATCTTCCATGGTGCCGGTTTTACGGGCATGCTCAAGGAGGCTGTGCGCACGGTAGAAGAGGAGGACAAGGCCACCGTATTCGGCTATTGGGTCAACGACCCCGAGCGCTATGGCGTGGCAGAGTTCGACCGCGAGGGCAATTGCCTCTCCATCGAGGAGAAGCCTGCCAATCCCAAGAGCAACTATGCCGTGGTGGGACTCTACTTCTATCCCAACCGTGTGGTGGACGTGGCACGCAATATCAAGCCCTCGGCACGTGGAGAATACGAAATAACCACCGTTAACCAGCACTTCCTGGAACAGGGCGACCTGAAGGTGCAGACTTTGCAGCGCGGCTTTGCATGGCTCGATACGGGTACGCACGACTCCCTGAGCGAGGCATCTACCTATATTGAGGTGCTTGAAAAGCGTCAGGGCCTGAAGATAGCGTGCCTGGAGGGCATTGCCTATCGCCAGGGCTGGATAACCGAGGAACGCATGCGCGAATTGGCACAGCCAATGATCAAGAACCAGTATGGCCAGTATCTGCTGAAGGTGATTGACGAATTGAAGGAAACTGGTGCTTCCAACTTGTAAAGAAGTCTTGTATAGCCTTCCGACTTAATAATATAATAAGGTATGTATAGTATGCCAGTGGCGTATTATGATATGTGTGCCATTATATAGGTATCATAGTGATGAGAAACTTTGAGAATTTGAAGATAGCCGTGGCTGGTACTGGTTATGTAGGCCTTAGCATAGCCACCCTTTTGGCACAAAACCACCAGGTTACGGCCGTAGATATAATACCTGAGAAGGTAGACAAGATAAACCGCCGCATATCCCCCATACAGGACGAATACATAGAGAAGTACTTTGCAGAGAAGCAGTTGGACCTTACTGCCACCTTGGATGGTCGTTCTGCTTATGTAGATGCCGACTTCGTGGTGATAGCCGCCCCTACAAACTACGATCCAGTAAAGAACTTCTTCGATACGCACCACATAGAGGATGTGATAGACCTGGTGCTTGAGGTTAATCCCGAGGCTACTATGGTCATAAAGTCTACCATTCCCGTAGGTTATTGCCGCAGCTTGTATTTGAAGTATGCAGAACTCTTCGACCGTCGCGGATGGGCGGATAGGAAGTTGCGGCTCCTTTTCTCTCCTGAGTTCCTTCGAGAAAGCAAGGCGCTCTATGATAACCTTTACCCCTCGCGTATTATAGTGGGTTTCCCCAAGATGCTGAATGCCGAGGAGGAGGATGAGAGATACAATGAGGCCATCAGACGAGTCGCTTCTGGCGATTTGGAAGAGGCATCACATATTTTTGCCGCCTTGTTGTGTCAAGGAGCGTTGAAGGAAGATGTACCTTGCTTGTTTATGGGTATGAAAGAGGCAGAGGCAGTGAAACTCTTTGCCAATACTTATCTGGCACTCAGGGTAAGCTACTTTAACGAACTGGATACTTATGCAGAGATGAAGGGTTTGGATTCTTCGGCCATCATTCAGGGCATAGGTCTTGACCCTCGCATAGGTATGCATTACAACAATCCCAGTTTCGGTTATGGCGGATATTGCCTGCCCAAGGATACGAAGCAACTTCTTGCCAACTATCAAGACGTGCCCCAGCAGATGATGAGTGCTATAGTGGAAAGCAACCGTACACGAAAGGATTATATTGCCGATGCTGTTCTTCGCAAGGCTGGCTGGTATGGCTATAGCAACAATAACCAGTATGTCAGTTCCGCCTCCCGTGAGACGGGTGAAGTCCCCGTCATAGGCATCTACCGCCTGACCATGAAGTCCAACTCCGACAATTTCCGCCAAAGTGCCATCCAAGGCATAATGAAGCGCATCAAGGCCAAGGGTGCGCAGGTGGTGATATACGAACCCACATTGGAGGACGGGAGCACCTTCTTCGGTTCCCTCGTTGTGAACGATCTGGCGAAGTTCAAGCAGATGGGCCGTGCCATCATCGCCAACAGGTACGACACCGTGCTGGACGACGTGCAGGACAAGGTCTATACACGAGATATTTTCCGCAGGGATTAGGACGTTGACAATATCCCCGTGAAAAAAGCAGACACAGGTATATAGGTCCTGTGTCTGTTTTTCTTACTTCAAGGCAGGATTGGGGGCATCCCTCCCGATGCCTCGTTCTTGTCCTCGGGAAGACACGGGCGAGTCTTCCCGTATCGCTCGTCTAATCATCCCGTATCGTTCGCCTTCGTCCTCGGGAGGACAAAAGTATGTATGTAGACATACTCATGCATGGGAGTTCTTGTTGATTCTAACGTTCTTGTGTTGAGTGTTTTATGTAGTGTCGGTATTCTGACGCGCGGATATTGCTGGAGTTTGTTGTGCTACTACTGGCAATAATCTCTATGAAAAGAGAGCGCCTCCTGTGGATGATGTTGCGCCGGGTTGAAAAATAATTACATGTATATGCCAGCCATCAATTACATGGTTATATGCAGTAGAAGTCTCTCCCATCTTTTGTTGGAAAGAAAGATGAGTGTAATAAGAAAAACAAACATCCTGGTGCAAGAACATTCATAATAGTCTATTCTGACACAATGTTTGTGTAATAGAGCATACAATTTGTTGAAAAAAGTGCAAATATACAAAATTTTGTTATATCTTTGCGCCAATTACAAATAAGAAGGCCTATGGATATATAGAATCAGTAGAAAATAATACCTACATTATAAAAATATAGGAAAAGCGTTTAACTTTATCTTTGGCAGAGGGAAACCTGAGAAATTTTGTTCTGCACCAACGGTAAGTAGAGTAAGCGCTCGCATGTATATGCGAGCTTTACTTTGTTTGTTGGTGCATGGTTTTCTCAGGACCTCCCTCTGCAGGCAAGGATTGCTCGCATTTTTTGTCTTCCAGAGATAGGTCGTGCTCGTCGCTTTTTTATGTCGGTATTGGGTGGTCATACCCCAAGAGCAAATTGAATTATATGTCTATAATTAATTAGATTCAACGACAATGAAAAAGACTTTAATTTACGCACAGTTGTGCCTGTGTATGTTAGTTTTATTCTCTTGTAAATCAGCAAAAACGCCAACTACGACCTATGTTGACAGAGAATACTCCAAGGATCCGTCTATCATGGCAGGGGAGGCTCGTAATACAGTCTCTCGAGATAATGCTGGTGGAACAGCGCTTGAAAGGACTATTATCCGTTGGAATTTTGATTCAGAGCCACGTGGCGCAAGAGTATTTTGGAGAGTAATTTCAAGTATTCCTGCTGAAGTGAAGAATACAAATGAAGCGTATCTTGGAACAACTCCTTATGAAGAAACTCGTTCTTTTAATATCTTGGGTTTGAGTTATGTTAATTCTCGTGATGTTACTATTGAAGTTGTGTTAAGAAAGTCCGGTTACATGGACCAAGTGAAGCGTTTTAACGTACGCCAGGCTATAGATCAACAAGAGATTAGCAGTTTCTTTGACTTGGTAAAAAAGGAACAGGAATAAATACTTATACAAATGAGCAATAGTATGAATAGAATAGTAAAACCACTTCTATTTGTCATGGCTGTAATTGCGATAAGTTCATGTGCAACCATGTTCTCGGGTAAGACCCAAAATGTAAAGGTGTCCAGTTACCCGGATGGCGCAAGGGTATTTGTTGATGGAAAGGACCAGGGAGTAATTACTCCTGCAGAAGTGAAAATCAGACGTAAGAGAAAAGTTGAACTGGCTTTCCAAAAAGAAGGTTATCCTGTTGGAAGAATGCAAGAGAAAGGAAAGTTCAATCCCACAACGTGTGTGAATCTCTTAGGCTTCATTGTACCGGGTACATTAATTGACTGGGGGACAGGTTCCATATATAAATACTCTAATAGTATCCATTATAATTTCGGGCAGCCTGTGGAAGAGCAAAAAGACCCTACTATTACAAAGGGCGAATCTTCAAAGGCGGTGTCTCGAGACAATCCCGGTGGTACAGATTTGGAAAGGACGATTATTCGTTGGTTCTTTGATTCAGAACCTCGTGGAGCAAGATTATTCTGGAGAGTTATATCAAGTGTTCCTGCAGAGGTGAAAAATACTAACGAATCTTATCTTGGTACAACTCCTTATGAGGAAACTCGTTCTTTCAATATCCTTGGATTGACCTATGAGAATTCTCGTGATGTAACTGTTGAGATTAAATTGACTCGTCCGGGTTATATGGAGCAGGTAAAACGTTTTAACGTACGTCAGGCCATAGATCAACAGGAGATTAGCAGTTTCTTTGACTTGGTGGCAAAATAAGGCGTCTCTGTCTGTTTAATAATCATCCCTACTTGCCGTTTGGCAGGCAGGGATGATTTGTAGTTGGGATATCGGTGTCGTCTGTCGTGCACAAATATGGCGTGCTTTATAGTTTTATGTTACATTAATCAAATTACAAAGTCAATATAATTATAATAGGTGTATTAGGCCTGCATTATGCCTTGTCTCTCTGGCATTTTAGTGTTCTTTGTGCGTCCTGCTGCCTGAATATGTAAAACATTTTGCCCTTTCTTCTATAAAAAGGTACTGAAAATAGAAGTGTTTATTGCAAATTGTTGTAATTTTGTCTTCGTTTCTGCGTCTATACGTAGCAAAGAAGATAACAAACAAAACAATAACATACACTATGAAAAGTTTTATCAAGTACACAATGGCAACCGTGGTGGGTATATTCCTGACCATGACGTTGTTCACAATCATCAGCATCATCTCCCTGGCAGGAATGCTTGCCACTGAGGGAATGACCGCTCCCATCAAGGAGAAGAGCATCCTGCGTATCAACCTTAGCGGCGAACTGGCTGAGCGAGACGATGCTAATCCCTTTGCCTCACTGATGGGCGAGACTTCTGCAAGCCTGTCTCTTGAGGATGCCCTGCTGGCATTGGACAAGGCTGCCAAGAACGACAAGATCCTTGGTGTCTATCTGGAAGGCGGTGCAATAGCAGCCAATCCCGGTATGGCACAGGAATTGCGCCAGGCTCTGGTGGAGTTCAAGAAGAGCGGCAAGTGGGTGGTTGCCTATGGCGACTCTTATAGCAAGACGGCATACTACCTGTCTTCCGTGGCCGACTCTGTTCTGCTCAACCCCGAGGGCAATGTGGACTTCAGCGGTATGGCAACGCAGATCATGTTCTTCAAGGACGTGATGGAGAAGGTTGGCGTGAAGATGCAGGTGTTCAAGGTGGGCACATACAAGAGCGCCGTGGAGCCCTTCATCTGCTCCGAGATGTCTCCTGCCAATCGCGAGCAGGTTACTTCCTACCTGTTCAGCATCTGGACAAACATGCTGAAGGACGTGGCTGAGAGCCGCAACATGGAGGTTGGCAAACTGAACTCCCTGGCCGATTCTCTGACCATGATTTCCGATGCCGCTATGGCCCTGAACGGCGGTATGGTGGACAAGCTCTGCTACATGGACGAGGTGAAGGCCATCCTGCGCGAGAAGTGCGGCTACGAGGACAAGGACGACGACCTGGTGTTCACCACCTTGGCAGACGTTGCCAAGAGCGAGACACTGGACGAGAAGGTGGACGAGCAGGTTGCCGTCTACTATGCCTACGGCGAGATAGTGCAGAGCCAGAGTGGTGGCCTGTCTATGGACCAGGAGCACCAGATTGTGGGCGAGAAGATGATAAAGGACCTTCAGGACCTGCGCGAGGATGATGACGTGAAGGCCGTTGTCCTGCGTGTGAACAGCCCCGGCGGAAGCGCCTTTGCCAGCGAGCAGATCTGGCGCGAGGTGTGCCTGCTGAAGGAGAAGAAGCCCGTGGTGGTGAGCATGGGCGGCATGGCAGCCAGCGGTGGCTACTACATCAGTTGTGCCGCCAATCGTATCTTTGCCGAGCCTACCACACTGACTGGTTCTATTGGTATCTTCGGCATGATCCCCGATGCAAGCGAACTCTTGACCGAGAAGATAGGCCTGAAGTTTGATGTGGTGAAGACCAACGAGATGTCTGACATAGGCACCATGGGTCGCCCCTTCAATGCTGCCGAGAGCGCACAGTTGCAGAAGATGATAAACCGTGGCTACGAAACCTTCACCAAGCGTGTGGCAGACGGTCGTGGCATGGCTCAGGACAGTGTGAAGATGATTGCCGAAGGCCGTGTGTGGACAGGTGAGCAGGGCTTGAAGATAGGTCTTGTTGACGAACTTGGCAACCTGGACGATGCCGTGGCACATGCCGCAGAACTGGCCAAGGTGGAGAAGTACCGTGCCGTGGGTTATCCCGCTCCCGACAATCCATTCGAGCAGTTGCTGAACGAGAAGAAGTCGGGCTATCTGGAAGCCGAATTGCAGGACCTTCTGGGCGAGGGATATATGATGTACTCTCTCATGAAGGGCGTGAAGAATGCTGACCGCATCCAGGCACGCATGCCATTCGAGATGATTGTAAAGTAAACAGAACCATACACTCCATGTCCCTAATGCCCTGAAAATACTTTGACATTAGGGACATCTTGTTTCCAATATGAACAAATATCGCCTTTATCGCCTGCTCACAGAGCAGCAGGAACTGAAGGACAAACGACATCCCATGTTCGAGAAGAACCGCTTCATGAAGATACTGATGTGGTTCATGGTTCTCTATTATGCCGCCATCCTGCTGTTCATGGGTTCGTTCCTGCCCATGGGACTTAGTGGAGCATATCCCGGTGTGGCTGCTTTCCATGTTTTTGATGGAGCCTTGCCGTGGCTGCTTCTGGTGGACTTCTGGATACGCTTCGTACTGCAGGAGACTCCCGCCCAGCAGGTGCGCCAGTATAGCCTCCTGCCCGTGCGAAGGACGTTCCTGATGAACATGTACCTGCTTCGCACTGCATTCAGTTCGGGCAACCTCTTCTGGGGATTTATGCTCGTGCCCTTCGGCGCCATCTGCGTTCTGCCTTTGATGGGGTGGGGCGGTTTCCTCTCGTGGCTGCTTGGCTGGTGGATGCTTTGTGTGGCAAATGGCTTGTGCTATCTGCTTTGCCGCGCCTTGTGCATGAAGAGTTTCCTGTGGCTGCTCCTTCCCCTGGCGGTGCATGGTGGCATTGTGGCGCTGATGCTCGTGCCTGACAAGAACCCTCTGGACATGCCCTGCACCATGCTGATGTACGAGTTTGCCAAGGGCAATCTTATATATATAATAGGTGCGGCCGTTCTCATTGCTCTGTTCTACTGGGCCAACTATGCCCTGCAGATGCGCATGGTGTACAACGAGGTGGCAAAGAAGGAGGAGGTGGAACTGAAGAGCACCACACAGATGAACTACCTGAACCGTTGGGGCGCTCTGGGCGAGTACCTGAAGATGGAGGTGAAGTTGAGGGTGCGCAACAGTCAGGTGCGCATGCAGTTCTTTGTGGGCATAGGTTTCATAGTTTTCTTCTCCGTGGTGCAATACTTCAGCGATGTGTATAGCGGAGCCTTCATGTCGTCGTTCGTGTGCATGTACGACTACATCATCTTGGGCATGATGACCCTCATCACCATCATGTGCTACGAGGGCAACTACATAGACGGCCTCATGGCCAGAAGAGAGAGCATCTATGCCCTGTTGCGTGCCAAGTATTACTTCAACACCGCCCTGCTCATATTCCCCTTCCTCATTGTCCTGCCCCTGATGATTGCCGGCAGAAGTTCCTTGTGGATGAACCTCGGCTACATGTTCATGACGGCAGGTGTCATGTACCCCATGATATTCCAGATGGCGGTTTACAACAACAACACCCTGCCGCTGAACAACAAACTCACAGGCAAGCAGGGCAATACGATGCAGAACATCGTCAGTTTCGTTGCCCTGTTCCTGCCCATAGCCTTGGAGAAACTGCTGGTGCTCCTGCTGGGCGATGTGTGGGGCTATGTTGCATTGATAGTTGTCGGTTGCATAGGCATTGCCACGCACCAGTTGTGGCTCCGCAATATCTACGAGAGATTCATGGCACGCCGCTATGCCAACATGGACGGTTTCCGTGCAAGCAGAAATTCCTGATTAAAGCATGATATTACTATGAAGATACAGATAGAAAACCTGAAGAAATCCTTTGGCGAGAAGGTTGCCGTGGATATAGAAAGTTATGAGATCAAGGACGGTGAGATGTTGGGTCTCGTTGGCAACAACGGTGCTGGCAAGAGCACGCTCTTCCGCCTGATGCTGGACCTTGTCAAGGCCGACGGTGGCCGTGTGCTCATGCACCCCTCGGAGGAGGAGCAGAGCCAGGGCATTGCCAAGGGCAGTGTGGATGTGGCACATACGGAGGACTGGAAGGACTGGACAGGTGCCTTCGTGGACGAGTCCTTCCTGATTGACTATCTTACGCCCGACGAGTACTTCCAGTTCATCGGTCTCATCTCCGGCCGCAAGCAGGAGGAGGTGGACGCCTTCCTTCAGGACTTCGAGCAGTTCATGGCTGGCGAAGTGGCAGGACAGAAGAAACTCATCCGCAACCTCTCTGCCGGCAACAAGCAGAAGGTGGGCATCGTTGGTGCCATGCTCCTGCAACCCAAGGTGCTCATCCTGGACGAGCCCTTCAACTTCCTCGACCCCTCCAGCCAGAGTGCCATTAAGCGCCTCCTGCAGGAGTACAACAAGAAGACTGGTGCTACCATCCTCGTCTCCAGCCACAACCTCCAGCACACCGTGGACATCTGTCCCCGCATAGCCCTCCTGGAGCATGGCGTGATAATACGCGACATAGAGAACACCGACGGCCAGGCGGCCAAGGAACTGGAAAGTTACTTCGAGGTATAGTTCCTTGTGCCCGGCGTGTCAGTACGCCTAACAGGTGCTCAATAGGCGTACTGTAGTCCTCTCGTGGAAGTACTGCAGTACGTATACCAGAGTGCTGGAGTCCTCCCATTGAAGTACTGCCATAGGAATACGGTGCGTCGCCCACGTCTTCCCGTACTTCATTCCATATTCACACGTTGAACTACTGCTTATGCCTGAATTCAATCCATACGAGGCCATTCTTTCCGAAGCCGGAATACGCATCACCGCCGTGCGCCTGCTGGTGCTCAAGACCATCAGCGAGCGTATGCACGGAGGTGCCTTCTCCCTTCAGGATGTGATGCAGGTGATGGTTACGGCCGACAACTCCTCGGTATTCCGTACCCTCACGCTCTTTGCCGAGCGCCGCATCCTGCGTACCGTAAACGATGGTTCGGGCATGCAGAAGTATTGCCTTGCCGCACATGCCGACCATGTCCATGATCAAGACACCGGCCATGTGCATTTCACCTGCACCGTATGCCAGCGCACCGTATGCCTCACGGACATCCCCATACCCCACGTCTCCCTGCCCGACGGCTACGAAGCCACCGACACGGAATTCATCGTCAAGGGCATCTGCCCCCGGTGCAGAAGGTAGGGTAGTGGCAGTATCAGGCAGGGACACGGCATGACGTGTCCGAAAAACATTTGAGTAACGCTCATTTTGAAGAAAAGTACAAGGAAGTTTTGTACTTTTCCTCTTTTTTTGTACCTTTGACTTCAAATTTATGGCAGTTGCATATCATGAGAACAAAAGGTGAATACATAGAAATGCTTAGAAAGCACATGTCGGTTCTGAAGCAGCAATTCGGAATCCGCTCTATGTGTATCTTTGGTTCCGTAGCCAGAGACGAACAAGGTTCTGATAGCGATGTGGATGTCTGTGTGGAGATGGAACCGGATATCTATGTGCTCGTAGCCTTGAAACAGTTTTTGGAGAAACTGTTTGGTTGCTCTGTGGATGTTGTCAGAAGGCACCGCAATATGAACAAGTTGCTTGAAGAGCAGATAGAGAGGGACGCATTGTATGTATTCTGAGAGGGACGAAATCATATTGGCCTTGTTTAAGCAGATTGAGGAATCTATCCTGTTGCTTTTTCAATGGAATCAGGATGTCAGGGATGCGAATGACTATCTCCTGTCGCCTGAAGGCATGAAGAACTTGGCGGCATCCTGTATGCTCATTGAGGCCATTGGCGAGAGCGTAAAGAAGATAGACAGAAGGACGGACGGAAAGTTGTTGCCCTTGCGTCCCGAGATACCATGGAAGTTGGTTATGGGTATGCGTGACCACATTGCTCATGGTTATTTCGATATA
>JAGBYI010000166.1 GCA_017628845.1 Bacteroidaceae bacterium | reverse complement strand
GTGCTGCGTTCCGCGTCCGAAGGGGAGGTGTCGCGTGTGCTTCAGGCGGCTTCGGCCCATGGGGTGCCTGTCACCTTCCGTGCTGCCGGTACCAGTCTGTCAGGACAGTCTGTAAGCGACTCGGTGCTGCTGGTGGCAGGCAAGAACTGGGAGGGGATGCATACGCCGGACGAAGGCTTGACCGTCGTCCTGCAGCCGGGTGTCGTGGGTTCGAGGGTCAATGACTTCCTGAAGCCGTACGGCAGGAAATTCGGTCCGGACCCGGCGTCCATAAAAAGCTGCATGGTGGGTGGCATTGTGATGAACAACGCTTCAGGAATGAGCTGCGGAACCTGGGCCAACAGCGACAGGATGCTTCTTTCCGGAAGGATCATCTTCGCTGACGGAACTCTGCTTGATACGGCAGATCCCCGAAGCAGGGAGGCCTTCATGGATTCGCATCCCGAAATGATATTGGCAATAAAGGCCCTCAAGGACGATGTCATGGCTGACGAGGAGCTGGTTGAGCGCATCAGACATAAATACTCCATAAAGAATGTCACTGGCCTGAACCTGCTTCCTCTTGTTACATATACCGATCCTTTCGACATCATCCTCCATCTTATGGTGGGTTCGGAAGGCACGCTTGCATTCATGAGCGAGGTGACCATGAAGACCCTTGAGTCGGCCCCTCTTCAGGCCGATGCGATGGTGTACTTCAATGATATGGCAGAGGCGGCAAGGGCGGTCATAGCCATGCGTCCTCTCAAGGTGTCTGCCGCCGAGATGCTGGACAAGCGTTCGCTTGCATCGGTAAATGCGGGAGATAAGGAAGGACTCACGGCGGTGCTTGTCCGCACAGAGGCTCAGTCCCAGCATGAACTGGCGGAGAATGTAAGTGAGATAACGCAGATTCTGAAGAAATTCGACACATACGGCTCCGTATCATTCACGACCGATCCTGATGAGTCGGCCCGCTTCTGGGCCATCCGTTCGGGCATATTCCCGACAGTCGGAGGCATGAGACGCCCAGGAACGACATGCCTTATAGAGGATGTGGCCTTCCATGTGGAGGACCTTGCAGAAGCCGTAACCGACTTGTCGGATCTGCTTGAAAGACATGGGTACGACGACTCATGCATATACGGACATGCATTGGAAGGAAATTTTCATTTCATCATCAACCAGTCCTTCGACTCGGATCATGAGGTCCAGAGGTACAAGGACATGATCAATGAGGTGGGGGATCTGGTGGTCAGGAAATATGACGGTTCCCTCAAGGCCGAGCATGGAACCGGACGCAACATGGCACCTTACGTGGAATATGAGTGGGGAACGAAGGCCTTCGAGGTGATGAAGCGGATCAAGGACATATTCGATCCGTCAGGCATCCTGAACCCTGGAGTAATATTCAATGATGATCCGGATTGCTGTTTCAAGAATTTCAAGGACCTGCCTCTCCTTGCACCGCGCAAAGATGCTCCTGAGCATGCGCGGAAGGCATACGATAAGCTGAACAAGTGCATCGAATGCGGATTCTGCGAGGTAAACTGCGTTTCGTGCGGATTCACGCTATCGTCCCGCACGCGCATCGCTCTGCAGAGACATATGGAGGCGCTGGAAAGGTCGGGTTCTGACGAGAAGCTGCTTAAGGAGTTGCGCAGGCAGTACTCATATTATGGTGAACAGACATGTGCCGGAGACGGCCTGTGTTCGATGTCCTGCCCTATGGGAATCAATGTGGCGGACCTTACCCATGAGATCCGAAGGGTGAATATGGGTCGGATGGGACAAGGTGTCGGAAGATTTGCCGCGGACAATTTCCACGCTGTGAAGACAGGCCTGAGGGGAGTCCTGCATATGGCGGATTTCGGACATGCGGTCCTTGGAAGCAAGACCATGGGAGCTGTCGGCAAGGGACTTCATGCCGTGGGACTTCCTCTGTGGACACCTGCTTTTCCTAAGGCTTACAATGCAGCCGACTTGTCAAGGAGCGCTCCTGCCGAAGAAGATAAGACTCTGAAGGTGGTTTATTTCCCGAGCTGTCTGAACCAGACCATGGGAACGGACAAGGCGTCCGAAGGAATGCGTCCTTTGGCGGAGGAGATGAAAGAGCTGCTTGGCAAGGCTGGCTATGAGGTAATATTCCCAAAGAGGATGGACCATCTGTGCTGCGGTACGATATGGGAGAGCAAGGGACTTCCTGATATTGCGGATAAGAAGGTGCGGGAGCTGGAGGATGCCCTCTGGGAGGCCTCGGAGCATGGAAAGTATCCGGTCGTGTGTGACCAGAGTCCATGTCTGCACAGGATGAAGCAGAAGATGACCCGGGTCGACCTTTATGAGTCAGCTGAGTTTGTATGGAAATTCCTGAAGGACAGACTCGTATTCGATAGGACCGATACACCTGTAGCGCTGCATCTGACCTGCTCTACCAGGATCATGAAGATCGACAGGATCGTTTACGATCTGGCATGCCTGTGTTCCTCACGGGTGCTTGTTCCCGAGGGAGTAGGGTGCTGCGGCTTCGCCGGTGACAAGGGCATGACCCATCCGGAACTCAACGCTTATGCGCTCCGCAAGCTACGCTCCCAGATAGAGGCTGCGGGCATAGAGGTAGGTTACTCCAACAGCCGCACCTGCGAGATAGGTCTTCAGACAAACTCCGGCATTCCTTACCGCTCGATAATTTATTTGGTCAACAGCTGTACGAAATAGTGTAAAAACTTTATGGTTTTCAAATATTTTGCATATCTTTGTACCACACTACACCACACATAATCAAAGCCACTATGAAAGGTACTCATAAGCACTATAAATGGGAAGTCCTTGCCCTCCTCTGGATGGCATACCTGCTCAATCAGGCGGACCGTCAGGTGTTCAATACGGTTCTTCCTGCAATCCGTGATACGCTCAACCTTACAGACACGTCTGTGGGTCTGATTGCGACCATCTTCAATCTTTGCTATGCGTTCATGGTGCCTCTCGGAGGTCTCGCAGGAGACCGTCTCAGCCGCAAGTGGGTAGTGACTATCGCCATCCTCTTCTGGAGTGTGGCTACAATGTTTACAGGACTCGCGACTGGAGTACTGATGCTCATCCTCATGCGAAGCGTTGCCACAGGCGGCGGTGAGGCTTTCTTCGGACCAGCTAACTATTCGCTTCTGGGACAGTATCACACCGATACAAGAGCTCGCGCGATGTCTATACATCAGACTTCATATTATGTGGGAGTGATCCTCGCCGGATGGCTTGCCGGATACATCGCTGACAAGCTGGGCTGGCAGTATTCGTTCATCATCTTCGGTGCGGCCGGCATTGTCTGGGGCATCGTGATGGCTATTCGCCTTAAGGACAAGAAGGAAACAGATTGCCACGTCGCTGACGCTCCTCGCAATGACGTAGAGAAGCCTGGAATCTTCGATGGCTTCAAGACAGTGTTCACAACTCCGACAGCTCTTGCGCTTACAATCGGATTCAGCGGATTCATCTTCGTCATCACAGGATACATGACATGGGTTCC
>JAGBYI010000165.1 GCA_017628845.1 Bacteroidaceae bacterium | reverse complement strand
GGGGACAGTCAGTATGGTGTTTACCCGTCCCAGCTGTTACTGACTCCTCCCCCTGCTGTGGGATTGAGGGGGTCCGCTCTCCCCCTTGCGGACAGTTTGAGGGGGTCCGCTCCCCCTCCCTCACAGGGAGGGATGGGGTGGGTCCAAGGGATGGGGTGGGTCTAAATAGTTTATCGCTCATAAAGAGCACATATTCCCTCGGCACTATGAACGAGCACCGTGCATAGTCCTTTACGCACTCGTCGTATTTCTGGTCACCCAACTGCTCTGCCATCCAGCGCTGTGCATCTGCCAAGGTCTTGCCATCGGGTATTACGAACAGCAGTCGCAGGCCTTCAGCGCTTGGCGTGATGTGCGCCATGACGATGCCCAGTTCTTCCTTGCGAGGCTCTATCTCTCGCCAACGGCCTTCTGGGTCGGGGATGTGGTCAAGGTCGTACATGCTCAGTCCCGATGGCACGGCATCGGCATTGAGGCGTCGGCCGTTCCGGAAAGTAGCGTGAGGGGTAAGGATGGGCAACTGCTTCTTCAGGCGGCCTTTAAGTTCCTCAAACTCCTCAAGGGTGATTTCCCCACGTTTCTCTTGCTCCCATGCGTCTTTTATCTCGGCACACACCTGTGCTACAAGTGGCGAATCTATTGCCTCTCTCAGCATCTCAGCGGTGCACTCCCGCACCTGCTGAGATTTTACACTATTGCTTATTCCGAAACTCATCGCTCAATCAAGTTTAGAAGGTTGTCTATGTGCATGCCATTGGCGTATTGGCTTGCGGTAATGCTCTCGTCTATGAGCACCTGTGCCGGATGTATTCCGTGCTCGTTAAAATCTATGTTCAGCGTCAGGCGAAGGTTCTCGGAACTCATCGATACCCTTCCGTGTGGCAGTTTGCGGAACTCGCGAGCAGAGGGGTTTCGTTTTCTGCTATGCACATTGAAATTTCCCTCTCTGGGCGATACCAGTGCTATGGTGCCTTGTACTCGGGCGTTGCCCTTCAAAAGTGATGCATATACTGCATCGGGTAGTTGTAGTTTTATAGTCATAACTTAAGATGTTTTGTGAGAGAAAGCATTGGGAAGGTGGCCACCTTTCAGAACTCCTGGAGTTCCCTCACTTCCATCTCGAGGTTAAGGACCCCTCCCCATACCCTCCCGCAAGGGGAGGGAGTATAATGTACTGGGGTATGTGGGTCATTGTTATATCATTGATTAGTCGGTTGTAACCGCTCCCCTCCCTTGCGGAGGGGTAAGGGGGAGGGTCCCCCTATTTGCCTTAGTTCGCCGTCAGAATGTCGTTCACCGTGATGTCCTGATACCACTGCCCGTTGTACTCTCGGGCCTGGAATCGCAAACTGGCAAGGACAATATCCCCAGCCGACCACCGGCACAGGGCGCTATTGCCCAGCAGGGTGCATACAAAGGTATTGCCATACTTGTCGCCCCATTCCTGCAGGGTGATCATACACTTGTTCAACTGGCCTCCCTCGGCCTTCTGGCTTGCCACCTGCTGGGGCTCACCTTGTTTGATAACTTTGAAGATTGATTTCATAGATTTGTTTTGGTTATGCTATTAGTTTTCCGTTTTCACTTTTGACTTTGTCGAGCCTGCTCCCGCTCGGCATTGAAGTAAACTTCATTGCTCTCGCTTACTCGCAGCCTTATTCGCCTTCGCTCATCAAGCTAAAGCAGTCACTTTTCCGTTTTTCTGATGCAATGATACGGTTAAGCGAGTGGAGACCAAAATGTGTTTTGAGTATCCCGAGCGTGAGTATCATCGCGTT
>JAGBYI010000164.1 GCA_017628845.1 Bacteroidaceae bacterium | reverse complement strand
CTTTGTCCTCTGATACGCCAGGCGAGGGTCGCCGTTCTCTATGAGGATGATGCCGCAATAGGTGAAACCGTACTTTTGCAGGAGGGCACGCATGGTGCGGTTGTCCTGGTGCGTGTCTATGCGGATGGTGTCGGTAAGGCTGAAGGCATACTCCAGCACCTGGCGCATGATGCCATGCACGCCAGGTGCGGAGGCAACACGGTGGATGACATAGTAGGGAAGGGAGTTGAGCCACTGGCCTTCGTTGATTTTGGCATACGTGGGGTCGGGACCTTCTATCAAGGCAAAGGTGGCAACGAGGCGCTCGCCGTCCGTAACCATGTAACTGACACCGTGGGCAATGTCGTGCTCAATCTGCTGGAGCGAGGGATGCCCGTTGGTCCATTGTGTGGTGTTGCCCTCGGAAATCATTTTCTGCCTTCCGTCCTCGATGAGGCTGAGGATGAAAGGCAGATCGTGTATAGTGGATTTTCGTATATACATCAGACGCGGGGATGCTATGGATTATGGTTGCTGCCGACAAGCACCAGTGTAAAGGAAACCAATATGGCAAAGACAAATATGGATAAGGCTGTTATGCCCAGAACACGGTTCAGCGGCTTGCCATAATTGATGGTACGGAGAAGGTGGAGGTTCCTCAGGTGGAGGGGCAGGAATATGAGGGGGAGTAGAATCAGCGCTGAGCGGCTGAGCAGAAACAAGGCGCAGATGGCCATGAGGACGGAGATGATGCCTATGGCGCCATACAGTGCCAGGGTGGAGCGCTCGCCTATGATGGTGACCAGGGTGGTCTTGCCAACGGCGGCATCAGTGTGGCGGTCGCGGAAGTTGTTGACAATAAGCAGGCAATCTGTGATCAATCCTTGGGCAAGCGCCAGCAGCCATACGGACAGAGGTACGTCCAGGATGGAGGAGAATGGACTTTGGAAAAAGAAAGTGTAGCAGACCGGTATGATGCCGAAGAAGAGCAGGACAAGCACGTCGCCCATGGCTATGCGCGAGAACAGCGTGGTGTAGAGAAAGCAGAACGCCACACATGCTATGCCAACCAGTATGCATTCCCATCCTCCCCACCATACGAGGGGAAATCCTGCAAGGCATGCAAGCAGGGTGACCACACCTATGCCCATGCGCATGGCAGGCAGTGTTATCCAGCCTTGAGAACATGCCCGTTCGGGACCAAGGCGCTCTTCCGTATCTACGCCACGGATGCAATCGTAATAGTCATTTACCAGATTTGCATCGGTTTGCATGAGCAGTGCAAATGCCATGCACAGAAGTGCCGGAATCCATTCAATATGCCCATAGATGCCATAGGCTGCAGATACGGCCAAAATAACCGGAGCCGCTGCACCGGTAAGTGTCTTGGGCCTGGCGGCAAGCCACCAGGCGTGGGGGGAATTCGTCTTTACCATGTAGGCAAAGTTACTCCTTTTTTTTGAATGTCTTTAATAAATGTGGCAGGTTTTTCGCTCAACTCATATAAATTCATTACCTTTGCTGACCCGAAAACAATAAACCAAGATTCACACATGGCAGAAGCAAGACGCAAGATAAACCCCAAGGTGGTGGAGGTTCCAAGCATGGACTCATTGGGACACCGCCAGCCGCAGAACCTGGAGATGGAAACGGCAGTGCTGGGTGCACTGATGAACGAGCAGGACGCCTTCGGACAGGTGGCAGAGATACTGCGCCCGGAGAGTTTCTATGACCACAAGAATCAGTTGGTGTACGAGGCCATACGTGACCTGGCGGCCCAGCAGAAACCCGTGGATGTGATTACCGTAGTGGAGCAGCTCGACCAGAAAGGACATCTGGATGAAGTGGGTGGCATGCCCTATGTGGCAGCTTTGTCCGATGCAGTGATAAGCAGCGCCCACATTGAGTATCATGCCAGGATAATCCAGCAGAAATTCATGGCTCGCCAACTCATCACCTATGCCAGCCGTATACAGCATCATGCCTTTGACCCAGGTACGGATGTGGACGACCTGATGCAGGAGGCCGAGGGCAAGCTCTTTGAACTCTCGCAGAGCAACATGAAGAAGGACTATACGCAGATAAATCCTGTCATAAAGGAAGCCTACGACATGTTGCAAAGGGCAGCCGCCCGTACCGATGGCCTGTCGGGTTTGTCTTCTGGTTTTGAGCGACTTGACAAGATGACATCCGGTTGGCAGAACTCCGACCTCATCATCATAGCCGCACGTCCTGCCATGGGTAAGACGGCATTCGTGATTTCCATGATCAGGAAGATGGCCGTGGACCTGAAGATACCCTGTGCCATGTTCTCCCTTGAGATGGCTAACGTCCAGCTGGTGAACCGTCTTATCGTGAACGTGTGCGAAATCACGGGCGAGAAGATAAAGAGCGGCCAGCTTGCCCCCTACGAATGGAGCCAGTTGGACACGCGTATCACCCAGTTGTATGATGCTCCAATCTATGTGGACGACACCCCCTCGCTAAGCGTATTTGAACTCCGTACCAAGGCACGCCGATTGGTTCGTGAGCATGGTGTGAAGATAATAATGATTGACTACCTTCAGTTGATGAACGCCTCGGGCATGAGTTACGGAAGCCGTCAGGAAGAAGTCTCCACCATAAGCCGAAGCCTGAAGCAGTTGGCCAAGGAATTGAACATACCCATCATAGCCCTGTCGCAGTTGAACCGTGGTGTGGAATCCCGAGAAGGACCCGAGGGCAAACGACCTCAGTTGTCTGACCTTCGTGAATCCGGTGCCATCGAGCAGGATGCCGATATGGTATGCTTCATCCACCGCCCCGAGTACTACAAGATATATCAGGATGAGAAGGGTCGCGACCTGCACGGCAAGGCCGAGATAATCATTGCGAAGCACCGTAACGGTGCCGTGGGCGACGTGTTGCTGGAATTCCGTGGCGAGTTTGCCCGATTCTCCGACCCCGACGAGAACCGCTATATTCCCGTTCCCGGCGAACAGGGAGGCATAATTGTGTCCAAGGGACTGACTCCCGAAGAGCAGGCGCAGATGATGTCGCAAAGTCCGTTCGGCGACAACGTGCCGCCTCCAATGTCAATGGACGAACCTCCGTTCTAAAACGGAAAACGGAAGGCTATCCACCCCCTCCGTCGCTATGCTCCCTCCGGGTCCAGCGTCGCACTGAGGGAGTGCGACCCTCAGAGGGTACAGAAGCAGATTTACTGCTTCTTCTAAAGACCCTCTTCGCCCCCTGTCTCTGAGGGAAGTCAGTTACTACTGGCTAACGCTATCACCCACTTTCTCCCCCTGAGACAGGGACGAGTACCCCGCAGGGGGGAGGGGGGATAAAACGATGCCGAAAACTCTTCGTTAAACGTTAACTTTTCGTGAAAAAATCGCCGTTATCTTTATCTCACGCAAAGGTCGCAAAGAACACAATTACAATGGGGAAAGAGCATTTATTTGTGCCTTTCCCCCTTTTTGTGCTTTTTTTTTTATAATTTTGCGCCTTGAAATACGAGAATACATTATTTATATACTGATATGAATATATCCTATAAATGGCTTCGTGAATACGTAGACGTAGACCTCTCTGCCGAAGAGGTGGCAAAAGCACTG
>JAGBYI010000027.1 GCA_017628845.1 Bacteroidaceae bacterium | reverse complement strand
GTGGTTATAGTGTCGGGGTTCCACCTCTTCCCATTCCGAACAGAGAAGTTAAGCCCGTCCGCGCCGATGGTACTGCACACCCGTGGGAGAGTAGGTAGCCGCCGTTTTTAGAAAGAGAAGGAGTCCTTTGGAGAATGTTCCGAAGGACTCCTTTGCGTTTTGTGGCCCTTTTTCTCTCGCTTATTTGTATTTTGAAACTTCGCCTCGAAGATACTTTCGCCCAAAGAACAAAATTATAGCAGGCTTTATTTTGATTTTCTCTCACTTATTCGTATATCTGAAACTTCGTTTCTAAGATACTCCCGTTGACCTACGGTCTTCCTCCTCCTTACAAGGTATAGAATACAAGTATTCTCTACTCTTGTTGCGTTCGTCGGTTCGGATTTTCTCAAATGTATTTAACTTTAGTTCAATTTGCTTGCGCTCGGCATAAAAGTAAACTTTTTCTGCTCTCTCTTGCTCGCAAATTTGGAAAATCGTTCGCTTATTCGTACCATTGACCTTCGGTCGAAGGTACTTTCGCTCGGAAAACAAAATTAGAGCAGGCTTTATTTTGATTTTCTCTCACTTATTCGTACCTTTGTTCCCGCATTTGGTTCCTGAGGGTTGTGAGGCCTGAGGGCTAAGATGGGAATGCAGTGGGAATCTGCAACATTACCCGATGCTGTGAGTCCATTCTTTGGGCGGTACATACACCTTATATATAATGCATGATATATAGGGGACGAGCCACTGGAAAACGCGTATTCCGGGAAGGCGTGCTGCCAATAGGACAAAGTCAGAAGACCTGCCAATGCCAGCGTAACAAAGTGTCTGCGGGATGACGGACACGGAAATCATGCTGAAATAAAACTTTATGTTAAACCGTGCTCAAAGCGGCGGACACGCTTGTCGTGTACCTGCCAGTGGGCATGTTAAAAGCGATTGTAATCAGTTATGAGAAAAAACTATCTGTTTGTGACATCAGTGGCATTGATGCTCGCCTCCTCCGTGCGCTTGAATGCCCAATCTGCAGGAACGCGTGGCGTATCTGCCACGATACATCGTGTCTACGAGTATTGTCCTGCTCCGGGGCAGTTCCTGAACACTATGCCAGAATACGAAGAGGGCGATACCAGGGAAACTATCTGCAAGAAGGCAGAGGAACTGTTGCGCGAGGGCGGAACGGTGTCCTTGGGTGCCTTTGGCGGTTATGTGGTGTTTGGTTTCGACCACATGGTGGAGAACCGTGCGGGGCTCTATGACCTGCAGATACTGGGCAACTCCTATCTTGCCGATGGCGGGGATGCCAGGCAGGGCGGTTCGAGCGAACCGGCACTGGTGTTTGTGAGCCATGACGACAATGGCAACGGTGTGCCCGACGACAAGTGGTATGAACTGGCAGGAAGCGAGTATGGCAAGACGGGCACATGGAGAGATTACACGGTAACATACCACATCACTCCGCAAGGGCATACGCCAACTCCAGTTCCCAACTCTCCCGTGACGGACGATACCTACATCCGCTGGACGGACAGCGAGGGTGGAGAGGGCTATCTGGCAATGAATGCCTACCAT
The DNA here is from genome assembly GCA_017628845.1 of Bacteroidaceae bacterium. Lineage (GTDB taxonomy): Bacteria > Bacteroidota > Bacteroidia > Bacteroidales > Bacteroidaceae > Physcousia. Next base: position 5,874 of record JAGBYI010000027.1, on the reverse strand, counting down.
AGGCAGAACTACTGGCCCCAGTGGCTGAAGGGGGAGCAGACCTTGACCTTCACTGGTGTGCGCCTTGCACCGAATACCGTGGACAAGAACGGCGATGGTTCTTATTTCCTTCAGAATACCTATGCCTGGGGATATGCCGACAACCAGCCAAACGACAGCACCTCGAGCAAACTGGACCTTGCGTGGGCGGTGGACGAGGAGGGAAATCCTGCCAACCTGCCGGGCATACACTTTGTGAAGGTGCAGACAGCGGTGCTGCAGAGCAACGGGTGGATAGGGGAGAGCAGTACCGAGGTGGCTGGTGCCGTGGACCTGCACCTTGCCGGTGGCGCCGCTCCTTCCATGGGGGAGAACCTGAAGGTGCTTACGTTTGAGGACGAGGATTATAAGGGAGAGGAATCCGATTACTGGTCTTCTCTGGTGGACGACCGGCAGTATGGCGGCAAACTGCTCTACGGCGAGGGTGGTACGGGCGTGTATTCCGAGGCGGAGGCATATCGCTGGTACGACGAGGGGAACACCTTCCTTTTGTCCATGCTGAACAACAGTTGGGGTTCGTGGGCATACTGGAACGGCGGTATTGCCGTGTCGGATTATGTTGACTCCAATCTGGACAACGTGCCATACACCGACCAGCTGGCCGTCTTCCGCAAGGGGGCGGAGGCAGGACGTGGCGAGGGCGGACATGGTGCTTCGGAGCGCTTTGCCGTGATAAACGGTGTGGACAACACCTTTGTCAGCGGTGGAACGGACACTCGTGCCGTACTTGCCTTTGGCGACGGACAGGCAAGGACCATTGATCATGCCTATGTGGCTCTCACCACTTATTTCCTCAGCAACATAGTCAATGGCAGTTCCTTCTGCACGGCTGCTGCCGAGGAGACGTTTGTGGACCTTCTGGCAGAGGGCTTTGACACCCAGGGGCAGAAGACGGGTACCGCCACTCTGCGACTGGTGGACGGATTGCATCACGTGCAGGGATGGACATGGTTCGACCTTTCCGCACTGGGCAAGGTATGCTCGGTGAAGTTCAACTTCTCCGTTTCCGATGACCAGAAGGGCGCCTATGGTGTGAATACCCCCACCTATGTTGCCATCGACGACATTGCCGTGCGTATGGACGGAACAGATACCGGCATAGACGACATACCTGGTGCGCCCGTGGGTACTGGTAACGAAAGGATGTACGACCTCACCGGCCGTCTCCTCCGCTCCGCCCGCAAGGGACAGATAGTCATCATCGGCGGCAGAAAGGTTGTGTATTAGAGAAAACGCCCCGTCGGAGACAAATATCTGTATTATCAGGTATTGCTGTCCGGCAGACAACGAAACCAGCCTGTCTCTCTCTCGTAGGAGGCAGGCTGGTTCTGTGTGTTTTCAAGGCCATTGTTCCAAGGGCAAGGACTGCAAGTTCTACCGAGATGCCGTCCCTGCACGCTATGCCAAGGGATTTACCAATTTCCAGAAGAAGATGTTCCCCGAGCAGTATCGCGATTTTATGTCTACGCTCATTGTGCATTTTGGACGCTCGGCATATTTCGAGCACCGCAATGGTGATACCATCCTTTCTCCTGCCGAGCAGGAAGTCGTCCTCAATGCCCTGCATAAGGCAGGTGTGAAGGAAGACTTCCATTTTGACAAGTACCTGGATCTATACAACTGGTTCGATTGATTGCGGTGTTACAAGGCTATCGCTCAGTTTCCGTGGTTTACCCTCCCCGCCATTACGAGTAACGCACCACATTATTGACCTAGTCCTGACGTATTCGGACTATAGTCCTTTCATGCCCGGACTATAGTCTTAATATGATAGGACTGCAGTCCGGAATAGTGAATATTACTGCCGGACTGCAGCATGGTGGCTTGGTTGACTACTATTGCCTTTGTTTGTAGTGGCGGTTGCCTATGTTTTAGACTGATATTGAAATCACGTTGGTAATGCAGTGCGGATTAGGGACACTGGTTCGCAAGTAATCAATGACTACTTTGTGGAAACGACATTACCTTCAGTATCTATCAGGTACCAATCGTAACTTTCTGAGTACTGAACCTCAAAAATCTTCTGTGAGAGCATATTGATGTCCGAGTGGATTGCAGGTGTGATAGCCTCACCTGTTATTCGGTTGAAAATGCCGTAGCTGCCTGCCACTTCGTATTTGAGATAATCTGCAAAGGCATATTGTATGTCACCGTTTTCACTGTAACCGACAGGATAATTGAGGTAGTATGTCCCGTCATACATGAATGGTTGGATAATGTTGCCACCGAGATCTACCTGCCACTTCCTTCCTTCTTTATTAAGGATAAAACCGTCCGATAGGATGTTTATATCATCATACTCTACGGGTGGAAAAGCCACTGAACTTTGCCCCTTTTGACCAAGTAGATTTGTCCCCTTTGGCTTTAATGCGATTGCCCCTTTTGGGTAAAATAAGATTACTCACTAGTTATAAGCATTATTAGACATTTTTTTGTGTAGATTTGAACAACCAAGTTCTGGTGTGACGGGGTAATGGTAAAACTTACACAAACGAACAACGGCGCATTGTCAAAGACTTGGATAGTAGCGGAGTAACCTATTCGGTTGGAGATATTATCAAACGCTACAAGTCCCCGGAATGTCATGTGTCTGTATTGGACTTTATGAAGAATCAGATACGGTTGATGCGTAATGCCAATCGTTTAGGTACAGCCCTAAACTATGAGAAAACGATGAAGAATTTCGCCGAGTTTCTTGGTGGAGTCAACTTACCGTTTTCGGCAATGACGGAACAACTTATTGCAGACTACAATGCCTTCCTTGTGCAGCGAGGGATGGTTAGGAACTCTATTTCATTCTATATGCGTATAATGCGTGCTGTTTACAACAAGGCAGTTAGACACAAGTTTGTTGAACAATCACATCCGTTTACTGAGGTTTATACTGGTATAGATCGTACCCGCAAGCGTGCTGTGTCTGAATCAATTATAGTACAACTGCATCGTTTGGAGTTGGAAACAGGAACTCCGCTTGCCTTATGTCGTGATATATTTATTTTCAGCTACTGTACTCGCGGAATGGCATTCGTAGATATTGCATACCTCAGGAAGTCAAACTTACAAAATGGAATGATATGTTATGCTCGCCGCAAAACAGGTCAACTGTTGAGTGTGCGTATTGAGCCGAGTATCCAGCGAATAATCGACCGCTATATCGACTCTGATTCGCCTTATGTATTCCCGATTTTGAACTCACTTGACGCTAATGAAGCATACGAGCAGTATCAGGTAGCCTTAAACACTCATAACCGCTTACTCGGCAGATTATCAGAGATGTTGGGGTGTGGCTGTAAACTGACCTCATATACATCACGCCACAGTTGGGCAACCGCCGCCCGCAACCATAATGTGCCAATTTCAGTGATCAGCCAAGGAATGGGACATACATCGGAACAGACTACACAGATTTACCTAACAATGTTAGAAAATTCGGTGATCGATGATGCAAATAAGGGGATAATTGTAGGTTTAGAATGAGAGTTCCACGAAAGAACTAAGCGAATTGTCTAAATCTTTATACTACAATTACTGCAGATGAAGATGTATATAATATTTGGAACAATATTATCACTAATTGTTTTAAGTAATAACAATTATTAATATAACATACATTTGATACAGTGACTGCAATCACTATACAAATCAGTATTTTAGTTATTCTTTTTGCTAATAAGTATTTGTCTGCCAATTGAATGTGCAGTTGTTCTTTCTTGTTGTTCTTTCTTGGAACGATATAGAAGAAATAATTGGCTATTACGATGTCTAATTGGAATATTATTATTAACTTTACACAAAATTTGGGGTTCTTTCGTGGAGCACAAATGCATATTATTCTCTATTCACTATGAATAAGATAGCAGTAGAGAGCGAAAATTACAAAGGGAAGGATTCGCTTGTCAATGGGACAAGCGACCGCGAAGCGTGCCAAAAACGATGGGTCGCAGCCATTGTGCAAATGAATTGTGAAAGAAAAATAGCGTCTAAACTTGATAAGCTCGGAATTCCAAATTATGTACCAATTCAAAACGAGGTACACCAATGGAGCGATAGAAAAAAGAAGATCGGCAGGGTTGTTATACCCATGATTATTTTCGTTCGATTATCTCGAGATGAAGAAGATGATTTTCGCAAGTTACCGTACATAATAAAATTTGTAAAATATCCAGGCTCGAAAGAACTAGCAACGCCCATTCCGGATGAACAAATTGACCGCCTCAAGTTTATCATTGAACATTCAGATTCGCCTATTACTTTTTGTAGAAATATTGAATTGGGCGATATAATACGAATTAAAAAGGGGCCATTGAATGGACTTGAGGGCTATTGTTGTGGAATAAGTAATACTGAAATAGCATTACATATAGAGCTTTTGGGTTATGCATATGTTAAAATCAACACATCAGATATTGAAATCATAAAATGATGTTAATAATTATTTGATTCCTAAAATATAAGATATGAAAACTGCTATTGATCTAGGAGAATATAGGATAGTCATTTGTGATATATTAAATAGCCATATAACGGCATCGTTATCTACAATGAAAGAACGAGGTCTACATAGCAACACGGTTTATTATTGTTATGATGACAATATTGATATATACTTTGCTTCTGATTGCTCGACAGAACACTCAATTAATATTGCTCACAATAAAAATGTATCGCTATCAGTATGGGATGAACCAGAACAATACGGACAAGGGCATCGAGGTTTGCAAATAGAGGGAACTTGTGCCACTATTACTGGATTAGCACTGATGAAAGCGTGGGATTTGTATGTTAAAAGATTCCCAGTGTTTAAAATGAAAATTGGGGATGTAAAAAATATACTTGATAAGATTATAAATATGCGGCTATATAAAATATCTATTTCAAGAATTCAGTTAACTGATGTAGGACAATATGGAATGGAAATAAAGGATATTAAAAATGAGCAACAATAATCCAATTGCTGAATATTACAATGAGCATAGTGCGGAAGAAGAACGACGTCTCACTAGCCAATCAACTGAATATTTGGTAACGAAAGCACTCATTGTTAATATCATCAAGCAGCACAGCAGAATCTTAGATATAGGTGGAGCGACTGGTGTATATGCTATACCGTTATGTTGTGAGGGTTATGATGTAACACTTGTTGACTTGTCTAAGGATGAATTGGAAATTGCCTCGCGAAAAGCCTACGGTATGGGGTGTTCCATACAGTTCGTGGAGGGCAATGCTTCTACATATGATGATGGAATTCTATACGATGCAGTACTTTGTCTTGGGCCTATGTATCATTGTAGTTCTATGAGCGAAGTAGAGCGAATAATTCATAATGTTCTTAAGCGGTTACAAAAAGGCGGATATGCATTTTTCTCGTTCGTGTCTAAATATGCAAAGTTCAACAGATTTATCAATGAGATAAATTCGTATGAGAAACACAAGATCCCAAAGCTCAATGAAATTCTAAAATTAAGGACACAGGAGAAATCTACCTTTATATTTGAGTCGAGAGGAGAACTCCCGATCTCGTTAGTAGAGCCATCGTCATTAAGTCAATTCTTTGAGAGCTTTGATGTTGATATAATTGAAACTATGTCTATTGATTTATGTAATCAAATTGAAGATTTCAATAATGATATATTCGATATACTATGTAACTTAGGTAAAGGATGTATGATTAATAATGGAGAACATGTCATATCAATTGTACAAAAGAGATAATATGTTGGTGATTAATAATAACTTTAAATTGGTGAAAATCGACACAGGATACCTCCTTGTTGATATTTCGGAGAAACGATATGGCAAGGATAAAGAGATATTAATGCTCAACTCTAGTGGTGC
>JAGBYI010000163.1 GCA_017628845.1 Bacteroidaceae bacterium | reverse complement strand
CCGTCGATGGGATGTCCGTAGGCATTGAAGAAACGGCCTGCCAGGTCGTCGCTCACCTTCAGCGAGGGAGCCTTGCCAAGGAAGGTAACCTCGGCATTGGTGGGGATACCGCCCGTACCCTCAAACACCTGCAGGGTAACGTCGTCGCCCATAATCTTTACCACCTGAGCCAGACGGCCATTGATGGTTGCCAGTTCGTCATAGCCAACGCCCTTTGCCTTCAGTGAGCAGGTAGCCTTGGTAATCTGGCTTATCTTTGTATATACTTTCTGAAATGCTGTTGCCATACCTTATTTATTATTATAACATTTCTTCCACCTGCTTCTTGAAGTCATAGTACTGCTCGCTCTTGTAGGCAGAGTAGTTCATCTGCTTGCACAGGTTGATCATCTTCTTGAAATACTTGGTAACCTCCTCGAAGTCGGCGAAGGTGTAGTCGTCCTTGTCGCAGATGGCGGTCACGAGGTTCAGTATCTCCTCCTGACGCTCCAGAGGTGTAACGGCATCAATCTCGTCGAAGGCATCCTGCTGGAGGATGACGAAGTCGATAATCTCGGACTTCCAGAACGTAACGTGGTACTCCACGGGTACACCGTCGTCGCCCAGAATGTTGATCTGCTCGGCAATCTCCTTACCGCGCTGCATGCGGGTCTTCAGAGCAAGCACCTTGGGAATCCACTCCTCGTTGATATGGCCCTTGATGTACTCGGCGAACTCGGGATATTCCAGATACTTGGAGTAAGAGTCGATGGGGTTTACGGCAGGGTAGCGCTTCTTGTCGGCACGGTCCTGCTCCAGAGCATAGAAGCAACGTGCCACCTTCTTGGTGTTCTCCGTTACAGGCTCCTTCAGGTTACCACCGGCAGGAGATACGGTACCGAGGAAGGTAACGCTGCCCACCTCGCCATTGTTCAGGTACACATAACCGGCACGGCCGTAGAAGTTGGCCACCAGCGCGCCCAAGTCCATGGGGAAGGCATCGGGACCAGGCAACTCCTCCATACGGTTACTCATCTCACGCAGAGCCTGTGCCCAACGAGAGGTAGAGTCGGCCATGAGCAGCACGCGCAAGCCCATTGAGCGGTAGTACTCGGCCATGGTCATGGCGGTGTACACAGATGCCTCACGGGCAGCAACAGGCATGTTGGAGGTGTTGGCTATGATGATGGTACGCTCCATCAGCTTGCGGCCAGTATGGGGGTCGACAAGTTCGGGGAACTCGGTGAAGATTTCCACAACCTCGTTGGCACGCTCACCACAGGCGGCAATGATAACGATGTCGGCCTCGGCCTGCTTTGAGATTGCATGCTGAAGCACGGTCTTACCTGTACCGAAGGGACCGGGGATGAAGCCGGTACCGCCCTCAACGATGGGGTTGAAGGTGTCGATGGTGCGCACACCTGTCTCCAGCAGCTTGAATGGACGGGGCTTCTCCTTGTAGTTGGTCATGGCAAACTTCACGGGCCAGCGCTGAACCATGGTAACGTTGATGTCCTCGCCAGCCTCGGTGGTGAGCACGGCAATGGTGTCGTTCACCTTGTACTGGCCTGCGGGCACGATGCTCTTCACCACGGCAACGCCCTCCATCT
>JAGBYI010000162.1 GCA_017628845.1 Bacteroidaceae bacterium | reverse complement strand
CTTTATGGCATCGCTGCTTTTGCTAACAATCTGTTCTCGCAGATTCTTGACACGGGTTTTCAGCGTCTCGCAAGCGCTGGCCTGTTCGGGTGTCACATCCATAGGATTGTAGTCGTAGTACAGTTCTTTGCCAATGGTGTGCATCTGCTTCAATTCCTCAGCAGAAAATACGCTCCAGTCGGCGGTTTCTACAATCTTTTCCAGTTTCTGCACCTGTGCAAAGACCTCGTTGTATTCATCAATGGGGTCGTTGCTTTCAGTACAATCTGTACTGCCTGTACTTTCAGTACCGCCAGTACATCCACATAGTACCGCCAGTACAAATAATATTATAATATGTATCTTCATAACTATCTCTTCTTCCCAAATATTGATTTCATAATCGCACCACCAATCTTGCGCTCCAATCCCTGCTTGGTAGTTGGAATACCTGTCTTCTTGGCTATCTTCTGCTTTACAGCACTTACGCCAACAGCTCTCTTGAGAGAAAAACTTAGTCCTGGAATCTTCATAATCTTATATTTTTTAGTGGTAGGTTATTTCTTGCATATATCATGTTATACAAGCATTTCTAAGACGAATGGAATAGTTATGAGTCACACATCCTATTTGCAACGTCTTAGAGAGTCCTTGGCACTTTCTATCTGGCGTTTGTAGTTCTCGATATTGCGGTCGTGGGATGCAGCACGGTCAATCTTCTGCTTCCTATAAGAAGCCTTGTATTCTGCACTAGAGGCACGCTTGATATAACCAGCATAGGTTTCGTTATCACGCTTTTTGGCCTCTTTTTCTTTTGCCATTGCAGCACGTAAATCAATAATGCGCTTCTTGTAATACTCTTTGCTCATGTTGCTTGTGTTTTTCTAATATTTGTGATATGTGGGGCGGTCAGGCCCCACATACCTAAAAGTGTCTTGTAAGTATTACTTACCTGCAGCAACGAGAGTTGCCTCGTTGTCAGCCAACTTAGTGTCGTCAGCGTTAGCTACCTGAACACCGATACCGTAGAGCTCAGCAATCTTCTTCTCGAAGTTACCTACGCGCAGGTTACCGCCAACGGTGAGTTCACCGCCCTTTGCTCCCTCAGCACGAAGAGAAGCCAATGTGGCGTTGTCGTCAGCCATAGCACCCTTGCAGGTGATGCTCTTGTACACGCGCAATGTGCTACCAAAGTTCTTCTTGAAGTTCTCCTTCAAAGTCTTGACCTTCATGCGGCCATCCAATTTGAATTCTGCCATAATTTTAAGTTTTTAATTGGGTTGATTCTTTTATATGTTATTATCCCTTTTTCTCAAGAAGAAAGTTGATGAGCTTCGAACCAAACTGACGAGTTGTCCAATTAGCATCGTACTCAAAACCTTCCTTTTCTGCAACCTCGCGAAGCGCACCCTTTACGTTGTCGTAAATGCGGTAAACCTCAATGCTGCCACTATCCAAAACAGACAAGATATACTCGCCTGCAATCGCTGATTTTTTTGCCATAATTTTTAGTTTTTAATTGTATTATACGTGTTTGTTATTTTTCTTAACAAAAGATTATTACTCTAAAGCAACTTCCAGTTTAAAACTTAAGCTCCATTTCTGGTTCCTCCTTAACAAGGTCTATCAGCAATAGCATTGCATAACTTTCTTCTATTCCAAGCGCAGATGCAATAGAGAGAAGAATGTCAATCTCCTCTACGGCCAATATGCCATCTGTAGTAACAATTTGCATTACTGCCATATATACGAGAGAAACGTCCTCTTCGTCAATCTCAGCACTTTTTTCAATAAGGTACTCATTTACCTTATCCTCGTCCATTTGCTGAAGTTCTGCAATAGCGGCTTCTGTTTCTGCGGTTAAGCTATCTTTGCAGAGTTCCATAGCATCGGCAATTTCACCAAGTACTATCTTTTCCGCTTCGTCATACTCTCCGTCGGCCCAAATTGCTGTAGCCAAAAATGCTGCAAGATTCTTAATGTCTGTTTTCATACTACTTAAACAATCTTTTAATGCGGTTTTTTAAACTGTTTTTTTCTGCACGAGCCTTTGCCATACGTGCGGCAATGGCCTTGCCTTCTTTGGTACGCTTGTCTACAGTACCATCTTTGGTCTTCTTAACTGCCATAATTTCTTAATATTAATCTTTATTACTCAATAATAATAAACTCCGTACGACGATTTGCCTCGGGAACATTCTTATCAATAGGTTCACTTGACCCCTTTCCCTCTGCCTTCAAACGCTCTGCCACAATTCCGCGACTAACAAGAAAGTCTACTGCTGCCTGTGCACGAGCTTCAGAGAGTTTCTGGTTAAATTCAGGATTTCCTTCCGATGATGTATGACCCTCGAGTTTTAACTTTATCTCAGGATGCTTTTCCATCAACTGTACAAGATCGTGTAATACAAACCTGGCATCGTCCGACAGGTCTGCCTTGCCGACAATAAAGGTTGCTGCGTTGAAGTTCTTCTCGATTTCTTCGATATGGTCAACATAGACAATCTTCTCAACTTCAACTATCTTTTCAACCTCGACAACCTTCTCCACTTCTATGACCTCCTTGGGTTTGAGAGCCAAAAACGCGACTACACCTGCCAAAGCGAGCACTATAATCAGCCACAGCCACCACATAGACTTTTTCCTTGCAGGTACAGGAGGTGTGTAGCCATTTAGATACTCCAGACGGAAACCGCCCTTTTTACCACCTTTATCGGCAGCTTCAAACTGGGCGATCTCAATATCGTACATCTTTGCGTGTGATACCAAACGATCAAAACTGGGTTTTGTCCACATCTTTACTACCGACACTTTCTTTCCATCGCCCATTGTTAGCAATTCGTCTTCGGCCTTGAAATAACCATCCCAGTCGGCTGTTGTGCCTTTTTCTTCTGCGTAAATGAAATTCTCTTTAGTTCCCTTGTCTGGATTCAACTCATTGGGAAATGCCTTACGCAAATCATCCAATGTTGCAGTAGGGTACATAACCATGTATGCATGAGCAATACCCAATGCTGTACGGTTTTGTGCCTTACCGTAGACTCTAACCTTATTTGCCATAATTTTAAGTTTTTAATTGTATTATACTTTAAAGCAATTTTTCAGATACAGTTATACATTTACTACACAATAGTGAAATGGAATATTATCTACATTTCTATGATGCCAATTGATAAAATACTCTTTTTCCACGTCGAACGATTTGTATGACTTCATTTTAGCGCATGCACTATTTTCATTTTGCCAATGCTTAATCACAGAATGCTTACCCTCGTTCATGTTTAGCAAATAGTTGTTTGACTCAGGTCTACTGGCTTTGGTGTATAAAGCATCGTTGGTGACAAAAATAGCCAAACCACCTTTTACTTTCGCAAAACGGTTACGCACCAACTCTATGCGGCGAACATCTTTCCAGAAGTCGTACATACCCAAATCCTGTGCACCTTGGTTTTTCATCACAACAACTTTGTCGTCCAGTATTTCATCAAAACGACTGATTTGACGCTCTACCTTTTTGGTTTTGTATTTCAGCTCAACCGGACAATACTCACCATCCTTCTTGACCACAATATCAAGTCGCAATTCACTATCCCACACATAGTTTGGGAGTTCGATCTTCGGGACATAATATTCAACATCTACATCGTCATAGTCATTTGCTGATTTGCGCAACCAAGTAGCAAGGTGCATCTGAAAGTCCCTCTCATTGAAGAGCAGTTCTTCGTTGCTATCCAAGAAAGCAAAGATGTCCTGTTGTACTATATCAATTAATTTAGTCATGTCCTAATACTCGCCTCGTGCTGCCTGACCAATAGTGATTTCGTTGGGGACAAGTTTCTTGCCGGTCTTATCCTTGATCTGCACGGTGATACCGAATTGAGAGTCGAAAAGTTTTTCTGCATCACCTACCTTCATGCTTGCCTTTATCTTCAAACCATCGGCAGTGCTCTTCACATCCTTTGTGGTCTTCTTGTTCAAGGCGGCAAGTGTCAGTTCGCCATCAGCAATCTGCACACCCTTGTAGAACACCAAGGTAAGGTCAAAAGCATTCTTGAAATCTGCAGAGATAGTCTTCAGTTTTTTCTGAGGTGCTACGGTAAACTCTGCATTCTTGAAGCGATCCATCAAATTGTTAATAAGTCCCATGATACTTTGTTTATAAGGTTAATAATTAATCGGTTTCTTCCATTTAACACACTAAGGCCATCAGCCTTGTTCGGGCTGATGACCTTAGAAATATCAAATGCCAATGCACCCTTGCGGATGCATGTGCATGCAGTAGACGGATAGCAATATATGCGCACCATTACCTGCCGTTCATGAGCAGGTACAATGCGGATATCAAGCCTATTCCCTTACCAAATGAATTTCCTAGGTTCACCAGCGAGAATGTAGCTTTTAGAGCTTAAATTGTCTTAGCGACATTGCAAATATAGCAAAAATAGTTTAACTCCAAGCAAGGGAGGAGGAAATTAACACATGTCTTTTGTTGTCTTTTCCTGCGGAATGGTGGGATATGTCGTGAAGGAATAAGGAAAAGTGTGGAGCTACCGCTATTCTTAGCTGGTAGGCCCTAGGAATGCCTTGGCAATAGAATAAGCAATAGTCCACACTGATGATTTGTCAGTGGAGGATATAGCATATTCGCCTTGCCCAATGAATTTCCTAGGTTCACCAGCGGTGAATTGCTTTCGTCCGAAAAGTTTCTGTTGCAAATGTAAGCAATTTTTATGAAACTATCGGCATATCCTTGTGGAACTATTGCTTAAAATGTCTATTCACCTTGCAAAGATAGTAAATATACCGATATGCAGGTCTTGCTTGTGGATGTCTTTCGTTGTCTTTTGGTTATTGTGGCGGAGGCAGGATGGTGTGCTTCCATTGTTCGGCATGCCTGACCAGCAGGTTGTGGTATGTTAGGGAAACCTGGTTGCAATAGCCGCCCAATTGCGTCTGCATGGCCTTGTCGGGGGCGGAGGACACGACCTCCTGTTGAATCTCTCCCGTGCGTTTGTAGAAGTGTGCTATCATCAGCATGGCATCGGCATAGGGCTGTGTGGAGGTTGCAGCATTGATGTTGCTGATGGAGTCGCGCGTCAGGGTGTACTGTGCCTCGTAGTTGCGGTCAATGACCTGATAGAGAGAGTCGCAAAGCCTTTGCCTGCTCTCCGTGCGGTGGACGTATTGCCTGTGCTCCGCGCGCACGTGTATATATAATATGGTGGGAAGGAGCACCATGGCGGCTATCATTATTGCGCCTACGATGTGGTATGGCATGTTTCGGCGGTTCCATGCCAGGGCGAGGCTCTCCACATTGGGGTATCGCTTTGCCCTGTCGGCAGAGGTGCATCTGCCTGTGATGTGGCGATAACGGCCAGGAAACATCTGCCGCATGATCTGGCCAAGGGCATAGATGTCGCTACGGGCATCTATGCCGTCATTGTGGCAGACAAGTTCGGGCGAGGCATAGCCCTGGGTGCTTCCGAGCATGCGTTCCTGATAGTGGCTGTCGTCGTCGGCAAAGCCAAAGTCTATGAGGCGCACGTCGTGATTGGTGCGGGTGATGAGTATGTTCTCTGGTTTCAGGTCGTTGTGCAGAACACCGGCCTTGTGCAGATACCCGGTGGCAGAGAGCAGTTGGCGGAAGATGCGGCGAAGCGAGGCCTTGTCGGGATTTTCGGCAAGGTATTCTGCCAGGGAGCATCCGTCTACATACTCCATGATGATGGCTGCACCCACCGGGCTATCGGCCTCGTAGGTGTAGACATGCACTATGTTGGGGTGCGAAAGACCGAGGGTGAGTTCGTACTCGCGTTTCAGCAGGTCAAGGCTTCGTGCATCGTTGCCCTGTGCGGTTTTGGCAACGAACAGGCGCCCCATCTTGCGCATGCGGTAAAGGTGTGCATGCGATGTGCGGCGTATGAGTTCTACATCGGTATATTGGCCGCTATAATCGATGGTTGAACCTATGGGACGGAAACTCTCGCTTTCAATCATTCAGTAATGCTATGTGCGCAATTGGTGCATTTTCCATGACTAAGTTACGCTATTTTCCCGAAAAAACAATTACTTTTGCAAGCAATATGAGTATACAGGCAAATATTCCGCAAATAGCGGCACTGCGCAAGGAGGTGGAAGGCAAGTTGGGTCGCCAGTTGCTGACCCATGTGCACTTCGTTGCATTGTCCGATGCTATAGAAACCGTTTTGCGCGAACACATCTCACCCACCACCTTGGAGCGTGTGTGGGGCTATTCCACCCGTCACTACGACACCGTGTCGCACCGCACCCTTGATGTGCTTGCCCGCTATGCCGGGAGGGGCAGTTGGGAAGAGTTCTGCCAATGGCTCGCGCAGAAGGAGGGAGGAGAGTCGGACTTCTTCACAGAGGGGATAATGGCGGTATCGTCGTTGAGCGAGGGTACACGCTTGCGCCTTGGCTGGCAGCCCGACCGTGTGTGCGAGGTGCGGTATTTGGGTGCAGGCAGGTTTGTTGTAGAGAGTGTGACGAATGGTTCGTTGCGTGCGGGCGACACCTTCTCGTGCCTGCAATTCCAGGCAGGAAAGCCGTTGTACATGGATTGTTTCCAGCGAGAGGGCGAGGCATCCAGGGAAAACCAGCGCTATGCCGTAGGTCGCGAGAATGGCCTTACATTGCTGGAGAAGACCGAAGGATAGATTCTTGTGCCAGTACTCTCGTGTAAGGACTCCAGTCCTCTCGTGTAAGGACTGGAGTTTTCTCGTGGAAAAACTGGGATGACACCGTGTTGGTACTGGCAGGTTACTTCACTACCTCCAGCAGTTCTACGGTGAAGATGAGGCAGGAGAAGGCAGGTATCTCGTTCTGCTCGCGGGCACCGTAGGCAAGTTCCTGGGGGATGTAGAGTTCCCACTTGGAGCCGGCAGGCATCATGGTCAGGGCCTCCGTCCAACCCTTGATAACCTGGTTCACACCGAAGGTGGCTGGCTGGTTGCGCTTGTAGGAACTGTCGAAGACCTTGCCATCGATGAGGCGGCCTTCGTAGTGCACCTTCACCCTGTCGGTGGTGGTGGCAACGGGGCCTTCACCCTTGGTGATTATCTTGTACTGAAGACCGCTGGCGGTTTGCTTCACGTCCTTGTTCTTCAGGTTTGCCGCGAGGAACTCCTCGCCAGCCTTGCGGTTGGCACCGTACTTGCGCTCCATCATGCTTTCCTGGTAGTACTTCATCTGCTTCTCCACGATCTTCATGGCAGAGTCGTTGCTAATCTCTGACTTTGTGCCCATAAGGCCCTCCATGAAGCCACGGATGAACTCGTCCTGGTTGAGCATGTCCACCGAGTCGTTCATCTGCTTGGACACGTTGGGCATCACGCGCTTGCTCACGTCCTCGCGAATCTCGGTGCCTGCAATGCGTGCCTTTGCCTGAAGGTCGATTTCGGTGAGTTCCGTCTTGCCAAAGCCCTCGATGAACTGAGGCATGTACTTGGCATCCACGCCCTTCTGACGGGTGAGGTACTCCACAAGGCCCTGGGTGTTGAGGCGGCCGATAAGGTATGAGAAAGTCTTTACGTCCACGGTGTCCACTTTCTCCACCTGGGCCTTCTTGTTCTTCTTGTCTTTCTTCTTCTTGGGTGCTGCCTGTATGCCAAGGCAAAGGGCAGATACCAGTGCAAGGAGGAAAATCTTTTTCATGTCGATGTCTTTTTTGCTTTAGGTAAAAGAAAAAAGGACAATCTGCTGATGTCGCAAGAATACGGGCATACGGCAGATTGTCCTTGTATGGTTAAGTGTTGTCTGTTTGTTTACTTGCCTACAGAAACCAGGTCGATAACGAATACCAGTGTGCTGAAGGGCTTGATCTTGTCGCCAGCCTCACGCTCGCCGTATGCCAATTCCTGGGGGATGTAAACCTTCCACTTAGAACCAGCGGGCATGTGTGTCAGAGCCATTGTCCAGCCGGGGATAACCTGGTTGCAACGGAATGTCATGGGCTTCTCCTGATCCATGTTGCCGTCGAACACGGTGCCGTCGATGAGGGTACCCTCGTACTTAACCTGTACCAAGCTGGTGTCGGCAGGAATCTGACCAGCGCCCTCGGTGATAACCTCGTAGTAAACGCCGCTCTCCTCAATCTGCTTGATGCCTTCCTTCTTGGCAACCTCAGCCATGAACACCTCGCCGGCCTTCTTGTTGTCGCCGTACTGAGCCTGCATCTGGCGAGCCTTGATAACGCGCATGTTTGCCTGTGCGTAGTTGTTGGCAGCATCCATGGTCATGAGGGTAGTATCCTCCAGAGTACCTGCCACGAAACCAGCCATGAAGTTGCTCTGGCTAACGTGCTGAGTGCTGTCCTCGCCGTAGATCTCGTGCTGAAGCCCCTCGATCATCTGGGTAGAAACCTGCTGGCCAATCTGAAGACCAGCATAGTAGGCCTGCTGCTTCTTGTCGTCGCCGGCATTTGCACCGTCGTTCAAGCCCTTGATAAACTCGTTCAGGTATGTGGTGTCCACGCCCATGCGCATTACCAGATAATCCTTCAGGCCCTGGCTCTGAGCCATACCGATGGCATAGCAGAGAGAGTCTACATCGCTCTTCATGTTGGCCTTGGGAGTACCATTGCCACAACTTGTCATGATAGCAGCCAGAACTACGGCTGCAATGATAGAAATCTTTTTCATTTTTGTATTGTTTGTTTTATTAGTTAGTCGTTTTCTTGTCCGGTATGCTTAAAGCACCTTGATGAGTTCCACGTCGAACACCAGTGTTGCATAGGGAGGGATGGATGCACCGGCACCGCGCTCGCCATAGCCCAGCAGGTAGGGGATGTGGAAGCGGTACTTGGCGCCTTCCTTCATCAGCTGCACGCCCTCTGTCCAACCGGCAATAACCTGGTTAAGGCCGAAGTCGGCAGGCTCGCCGCGCTGGTATGAGCTGTCGAATATGCTGCCGTCGGTCAATCGGCCCTCGTAGTGGCAACGCACCTTGTCGGTAGCCTTGGGGCTCTTGCCGGTACCCTCGGTGAGCACCTCGTACTGAAGGCCGCTCTTGGTGGTGATGACGCCCTCGCGCTTGCCGTTCTCCTCCAGGTAGGCCTTGCCCTTGGCAATGTTCTCCTCTGCCTGCTCCTTCTCCTTCTTCTGGAAATACTCGCTCAGCATAACCTGTGCCTCGCGTGCGGTCATGTCGGTATCGCGACCTGCCATCACATCCTCGATGCTACGGCTGAACTCCTTGATGTCGAAATTCTCAATGTTCATGCTCTTCAACTGCTGGCCAATGCCCAGACCCAGAGCGTAACTTATCTTCTCCATGTATATAATAATGTGTTTATTTTAGCAAATCGGGCACAAAATTACGAATAAGTGAGCGAAAAAGCAAAAGAATTTTGAATTTCCCTCGCTTATTCGTAAATTTGTAGCGTTGTTAATACCAAACATTAGCATATGAACCTATCTGCACTCATAAAGAATTATTTTGTCGCGACAGATGAAAATCTTACAATAGATGTCTTCGACGAAAAGAATATCTACGATGTGTATCAACGGGTTGTGGATGTTCTGACAAAGCATATAGACATTGAGACAACAGTACTTCAGGCAATGAGTTATTGTTTTTACGAAATACTGGACAATGTCCTTACCCATTCCGGCAAGGAACTTGGTACAGTTATTACTCATTATAATGCCTCTGAGCATGTGCTGAGTTTTTTGGTGGGTGATGATGGCATGGGGGTACAGGCATCCCTTTCCGGAAATGATACTTATGCAGATATTTCAGAGCCTGATGCATTGAGGATGTGCATCAAGGACACTATAACCGATGGCAAGGGAATGGGGTTCGGACTTTATTCAACCTCTTTGCTTGCACGTAATGCAGGCCTAAGATTTGAAGTTCGCTCTGGCAATCACACCATGGTTGTGCAGGATGGAGCGGAGCAGACGGTGGAGAGTGAATTTTGGCAGGGAACTATCGTTTATCTTCAGCTTCGTACCAACAAGGAAATAGATCCTGCTGAGGTTGTGGCCAATCGTACGGATGTGGCGGCACAGTATAATGAGATGTTCTTGAATAAAAATGATTTGGAGGAGTTATGGTAACATTAAGTTTTATAGAATACGGAGAAAACCTTGGCACACGGCCATTAGGAAAGGTTGTGCGCGAGAAATTGATGTCGCTGATAGAGCAGAATGACCGGGTTGTCCTTGATTTCACAGGTGTGAATGTGGTAAGCAATTCGTTTGCAGATGAATGCATAGCAAAACTGTTGCTTGCAATGCCTCTTGCAGAACTGAAGACCCGTACAACCTTTCGTGGGCTCAACCCTATTGCGTCAGAAAGCATACTGACGGCATTGCGACGCAGACATTCTGTTGCCTGCACAAATTGTAAGTAACTCTTTAAGGTATATAATATATACGACCTCTATGCCACAGACTTTAAGAATACGATGCCGCAACAATGGGCAGATGATCAGCGTTCCCTTTGGAACCAGTTTGAAGGAATTGTATGGAATGTGCGGTTTGGAGATGAAGCACGGTCCCATGTGTGCCCTTGTGAACAACAAGGTGCAGGGCATGAACTACCGTTTCTACAATGCCAAGGATGTGGAGTTCAAGGACATGACTTCCACGCACGGCATGAGAACCTACACACTGACCCTGTTCCTGGTTCTGGCAAAGGCCGTGGAGGACCTCTATCCCGGCGGACAATTGATAATAGGTGCACCCGTGAGCCGTGGCTACTTCTGCGAATTGCGCATTGGCCGCGAACTTACCGAGCAGGATGCCCATGCCATACATCAGCGCATGCAGGAGATCGTGGACATGGACGAGAAGATACATCGTGTGCAGTGCCCCATAGAGGAGGCCATTGCCCTGTTCCGCTCCAGGGGGATGGAGAGCAAGGCAAAACTTCTGGAAAGCCAAAGCAACCTATATACCTACTACTACCGCCTGTGCGACACGGTCAACTACTTCTATTCCTGCCTGTTGACGAGAACCGGCCTGCTGAGTCTCTTCAAGGTGGAGAAGTTCTACGAGGGTCTGCTCCTTCGCATCCCTTCGCGCAAGAATCCCACCGAATTGGAGGAGATGGTGCCTCAGCAGAAAATGCACAACGTCATTCAGGAGTTCCACCGCTGGCAGGACATCCTGGGAGTGCGCACGGCAGGGGAGTTCAACGAGGCGGTAAAGGCCGGGCATGCTTCGCAACTGATAAACGTGAGCGAGGCTCTTCAGGAGAAGAAACTGAACGACATCGTGGACAACATCGTGGAGAAGGGTGCCAAACTGGTACTGCTGGCAGGTCCCTCGTCCAGCGGTAAGACAACCACCAGCAAGCGCCTTGCCATCCTGCTGATGGCCTCCGGCATGCGTCCGCACACCATCAGCACGGACGACTACTTTGTGAACCGTGTGGACACACCCAAGGATGCCGATGGCAACTACGACTTTGAGTGCATCCAGGCGGTGGACACAGCCCTGTTCAACAGGCAGATGACGCAACTGCTGGCTGGCGAGGAGGTGGAACTGCCACGCTACGACTTCAAGTTGGGCGAACGTGTCTACGAGAACCGTCGCATACGCATTGGCGAGGGCGATATCATCATACTGGAGGGCAACCATGCCCTGAACCCCATCCTGTCCGAACAGGTGCCGGAGGACAAGAAGTTCCGCATCTTCATCAGCCCTCTCACTACCATAGCCTTGGACGACCACAACAATATACCCACCACGGACATACGCCTGCTGCGCCGACTCATCCGCGACTATCAGTATCGTGGATACTCGGCACTGGAAACCATACGACGCATGCCCAGTGTGAGTGCCGGCGAGGAGAAGTGGATATTCCCCTTCCAGGAACTTGCCGACGCTATCTTCAACAGTGCCTTGCTCTATGAACTGGCGGTCATCAAGGACCAGGTGAAACCCATCCTTGACCAGGTGGGCGAATGCGAACCCGAATATGCCGAGGCAAGCCGCCTGCGCAAGTTCCTGCGCTATTTCCGTAGCGTACCTGCCGACCAGGTTCCGCCTACGTCCCTGCTCCGCGAGTTTGCCGGCGGAAGTTCGTTCAAATACTAAACCCCATTCCCCCTTATCCCTCCCTTGTGGAGGGGGGTATATACAAAACTGACAGGTAAGCAAATGGAACAATCTCATGTACATACTGCTCCCCTCCCTTGTGGAGGGGTTGGGGGAGGGTCCAATACGTCTATACCCTTCCTGCAAAGCATCCTTCGTCCCCGACCTGTGGAGGGACACAAGGGAACCTTCGGGCATGCACTGCTCGTGGCGGGCAGTTATGGCATGGCAGGTGCTGGTATACTGGCAGGCAGAAGTTGCATGCGCTCGGGTGTGGGCAAACTGACGGTACACATCCCCTTGCGCAACAACGACATAATGCAGGTGGCGCTCCCCGAGGCAATACTGCATCACGATGAGGACGACACGCGGTGGACATCCATGCCCCTGGACATGTCCCTTCCCATTCTCTACAATGCCATAGGCATAGGGCCGGGCATAGGCAAGGGGCAGGAGACTTCGGAGGCATTGCACTGCATGCTTGAAACTATGGCTGGCACCTCCATACCCCTGGTGCTCGATGCCGATGCACTGAACATCCTGGCGAAGAACCCCAGTTGGTCGTGCCTATTGCCTGCAGAAACCATCATCACGCCTCACCCCTTGGAGTACAGAAGGCTGGTGGAGGCAGGGGCATGCCTGGACAACGCCATCCTCGTGCTAAAGGGTCATCCCACCACCATCACCATACCCGGCAATCCTTCCGCCCAGTACCAGTGCCCCTATGGCAACAACGGCATGGGCACGGCAGGAAGCGGAGATGTCCTCACGGGCATCATCCTTGGCCTTCTGGCACAGGGCTATCCCCCACGGGATGCAGCACTGCTGGGCGTAGGGCTGCATGCCCTGAGCGGCGACCTGGCGGCAAGCGAGTTGGGGCAGCACTGCCTTATTGCCTCCGACCTGACAAAGTATTTGCACAAAGCATTCAATATAATAACAACATAAAAACTATACATTATTATGATTAGCATCATTATGGGCAGCACCAGCGATCTCCCTGTTATGGAGAAGGCTGCCAAGTTCCTGGACGAAATGGAGATTCCCTTTGAGATGAACGCACTCTCGGCACACCGCACCCCCGACGAGGTGGAGCAGTTTGCACGCGAGGCAGAGGGTCGTGGCGTTCGCGTAATCATTGCCGGTGCCGGTATGGCGGCAGCCCTGCCCGGTGTCATTGCGGCAAGCACCACACTGCCCGTCATCGGTGTACCCATCAAGGGCATGCTGGACGGTTTGGATGCCATGCTCTCCATCATACAGATGCCTCCCGGCATACCCGTTGCCACCGTTGGCGTAAACGGCGCCTTGAATGCCGCTATCCTGGCGGCAGAGATGATGGCTCTTTCCGACGAGGCACTTGCCGCCAAACTCAAGGCCTACAAGCAGGGTCTGAAGGAGAAGATTGTAAAGGCCAACGAGGAACTCTCGCAGGTTAAGTACAAGTTCAAGGTCAACTAAACAGAAACTATGGCATACGCACGTCGCAAGTCTCACGAAATCACCGTGGGCAACATACGTCTGGGTGGCGGCAACCCCATCAGGGTGCAGTCGATGACCAACACCAGCACCATGGACACCGAAGCCAGCGTGGCACAGATTCTGCGCATTGCCCAGGCAGGTGGCGAGTTGGTGCGCCTCACCACCCAGGGCACACGCGAGGCGGAGAACATGGAACTTATCAGCAAGGCGGTGCGTCAGTCAGGCAGTTCCGTGCCTTTGGTGGCTGACGTTCACTTTAATCCCAACGTGGCCGATGTGGCCGCCCGCTATTGCGAGAAGGTGCGCATCAATCCCGGCAACTATGTGGATGCCGCCCGTCAGTTCAAGCAATTGGAGTACACCGACGAGCAGTATGCCCAGGAACTTCAGAAGATAGAGGCACGCCTGCTTCCCTTCCTACAGATTTGCCGCGAGCACGGCACGGCGGTGCGCATAGGTGTGAACCATGGTTCTCTGTCCGACCGTATCATGTCGCGCTATGGCGACACTCCCGAGGGCATTGTGGAGAGTTGCATGGAGTTCCTGCGCATCTGCGTGCGGCACGATTTCATGAATGTGGTCATCTCCATCAAGGCCAGCAACACCGTGGTGATGGTGCAGAGCATGCGCTTGCTGGTACAGCAGATGGACAAGGAGGGCATGACCTTCCCCCTGCACCTTGGTGTCACCGAGGCTGGTGAGGGCGAGGACGGACGCATAAAGAGTGCCGTGGGCATAGGCGCCCTGCTCACCGAGGGCATAGGCGACACCATCCGTGTGAGCCTTTCCGAGGCTCCCGAGAAGGAAATACCCGTGGCACGCCAACTGGTGGACATGATTCCCGAGTGTCACCGCCTGCGCCAGGAGGCAGAGGCAGGCATCAAGGACGATACCGTAACCCTTCGTCTGCAAGCCTCATCGCTGGAAGAACTCCAACTGAAGGCCGCCATGGCCGTGGGTGCTATCTTCATCGACAAGAAGGCGCATCTGCTCAACATAGAGGCCGAGGGCTTCGGCGAGGACATCTTGCGCGACCTCTCCGATTCCATTCTGCAGGCGGCACGCATAAAGTTCGTCAAGACGGAGTACATCTCCTGCCCCGGTTGCGGACGCACGCTTTACGACCTTGAAGGCACCATTCACAAGATCAAGGCCGCCACTGCCCACCTCAAAGGTCTGAAGATAGCCATCATGGGATGCATCGTCAACGGCCCCGGCGAAATGGCAGATGCCGACTATGGCTACGTTGGTGCCGCCCGTGGCAAGGTCTCCCTCTACAAGGCCAAGGAGTGCATAGAGAAGAACATCCCCGAGGAAGAGGCGGTAGAACGCCTGCTCAAGTTCATAGAGGAGGATTTGAAGCAACAATGACAATACGCCCAGCGACCATATCCGATGCTCCTTTCATTGCCCTGGTAATTGCAGAGGCATTGGGCGATGACATCATGGAAAGGTATCCCGAACATATTGGCGGGCAGGACAGGCGCAGGCTTGAACTGCTCGCCGAATCCATACGCACGGACAATACTCTCTACTCCTGGCGGCACACCTCCATTGCCCAGGACACCGACGGCACGCCCCTTGGTGCCATAGTGGCGTATCCTGCCGACAACTACATGCAGATGCGCACCACCACCTTTGCCATGCTCAGCGAACTCATCTCCTTTGATGTGGAAAGCATGGATGCCGAGGCACACCCCGGAGAGTATTATGTGGACAGCATTGCCGTAGTGCCCAAGGCAAGGGGACAGGGCATAGCACGCCAACTCCTCCTCCATGCCATAGCCAAGGCACAGGAAATGTTGCTCCCTGCCATCCTGGCCTGCGAACCCAATAACCTTGGTGCCAAGGCTCTCTACGAGTCTCTCGGCTTCCGCCACGATGGTGACCTCTTTATTTTCGGTCATCATTATTTAAGGATGACTAAGACCCTCCCCCCTGCCCAGTCCTCGCGTCGCAATGGAGATTGCTCCCCTCATGGAGCACAGATTGACATTCAGTCAATCCTCCAAGGACTCCATTCGCCACAAGGGAGGGGAGTAGTAACAATCGACTCATGAGCACATCGGCAGTATATCCGCCAATTTCCTCACCCTACAGGGGGATTGAGGGGGTCCTCACCCGCCTCTTCAACAAGGCCTGTACCGATTACGGCCTTCTTGCCGATGGCGACAGGATACTCCTTGCCCTTTCCGGTGGCAAGGACTCGCTGGTCATGGCTCAACTGATGGCTGCCCGTGCGCGTATCTTCAAGCCGTCGATACATGTGGAGGCCGTGCATGTGGTTATGGACAATGTGCCCTATCAGACGGACATCCTTCACATGCAGGAGTTCTGCAACGCCCTTGGCATACCCCTGCACATACTTCACACCTCCTTCGACGAGAGCACCGACAAGCGCCGCACACGCTGCTTCCTCTGTGCCCGCTATCGCCGTAAGGCCATGTTCCGCTTTGCCGTAGAGCAGGGTTTCAACAAGGTTGCCCTGGGGCATCACCAGGACGATTTCCTTGCCACCATGCTCATGAACCTCCTCTACGAAGGCTCCTTCCACTCCATGCGCCCCTCCATGCCCATGGAGCACTATCCCATCACCATGATACGCCCCCTCTGCCTTGTCCCCGAAAAGGACATCGCATCCCATGCCGCCGAAGCCCAACTGGTACGCCAGATCTCCCCCTGCCCCTACGAGGACAGAACCCGCCGCTCGGAAATGGAACGCCTCTCCCAATACCTCTGCACCATGCACCCCGAATCCCGCCAAAGCATGTGGCATGCACTGGAAAAGGGCTGGGGGTAGAGAGAGGGCAAAAAACGGACTGAGGACTGAGGAACTGAGGAACACACCCCTCATCGGAGGTGCATACAATAAATAAAGATGGCATCACATTACGTGGTGCCATCTTGTTTGTTAGCATTAGCAAGCAGTCACCGCTCACCGTTAATCGTTATTCGCAAGCTCATCAAGCTCCGCAAGTCAACTTTTCCGTTCGTAAAGTGAGTTTGCTCAGGGTGAAGTCGAATTGCAAGCCTCCTTCAGGTCTGTTGGTGACGGAGATGGTTCCGCCGTGGAACTGTACGGCATGCTTCACGATGGAAAGTCCAAGGCCGGTGCCGCCCAATTTGCGCGAGCGTCCCTTGTCTATGCGGTAAAAGCGTTCGAATAGCCTGCTTAGGTGTTTGGGGTCTACTCCTAGTCCGTCGTCTTCAAACCTGATACGACATAGTTTTTCGGTATTCTCCAGAAGGGTGATATATATGTTCCTGCCACCGGAATATGCTATGGCATTCTTGGTCAGGTTGCTGAAGATGGAGCCTATTAGAGAATTATTGCCGGCTAGTGTAACCTCTTCGTTGAAATTGATGTGCAGTTCGAGGCGCTCTTCTGGAGACAACACACCCAGTTCTTCTGAGATTTCCCTCAGGATATTGTTTATGCATACATTCTCCGTACTGATCAGTTGGCTTCCCTCCTCCAGTCTTGTTATTAGCGATATGTCGTTCAGCAGTTGGCGCAGACGCTCGTTGTGGGCATAGCATCTTGCTATGAGTTCCTGGCGCTTATCCTCGCTCAGGGCTATACCGGAGAGCAGGGTTTCAAGGCATACCTGCATGGAAGCAACTGGCGTTTTGAGTTCGTGGTTGATGTTGTTGCTCAGCTGGCGCTTAATCCGGTTCTTCTCCTGTTCGGATTCAAACTGGTTTACTCTCTCTATGTCCTTGCCCAGTTTCCGTGTGCTGAAGTAGGCCGCTATGCTCATGGCCAAACTGATGGCTATCATCACAAAGAGGAAGGTCCAGTCGGCTTGGAGCAGTTCCCTGAGTGTGGCTGAATAGGGGATGGCCGTCCGCACGATGACCCTCTGGCCACGTGTGGCAGAGTAGAAATACTCGCGCCCGTCGCTTGCCGATTGCCGGCCGATATGGTAGCCGCTCCCATGCTTTAGCGCGGATGCTATCTCCGGCCGCCCGATGTGGTTGTCCAAGGAGTCGAGCGGAATCATGTTGTCGTAAACCACGGCACCCGACAGGGTTATGACGGAGACACGCAAATCGTCGAAGGGCTTTTCGTGCGAGGCGATGTATGTCTCATAGGGCAGGCCCTCCTCCACGGTTTCAAGCAGGTGGCGGTTGTACTGTTGCAACTGGGCGCTGAGGAAGTCTGACTTGTACTGCTTCTCCCTCATATACTGGAAACCTATGGACAGAAGGATTATCGTCCACGAGAAGGACAGGAGCATGAGCAGGAGCCTCCTGTGGTAGGAAAGTCTAATCGCGAAAGCCATAGCCATATCCGGATTTTGTTACAATATATGCCCCGTAGGGACCTATCTTCTGGCGCACCCTGGTGATGTTGACATCGATGGTGCGGT
>JAGBYI010000161.1 GCA_017628845.1 Bacteroidaceae bacterium | reverse complement strand
GTCCCATCTGAGCGAAAGTGTCAACAACAACAGCATGGAATCAAGGATACCGTAAACATCAACAGTATGGATAGAGAAAAGGTGTAAATCTTTTCAGCTAATGAAGCAAAAAAACGTCTACTGAAATCAGGAAAAGACACCCGTTTTGTTTTTTTGCATAATGCCCTCCCGACGTCAAGGGCCTGTCCTCCCGACGTCAAGGCTTTGTCCTCCCGAGGACGGACCCTTGTCGTCGGGAGGACCATTTTAGACCGTTTTTTAGGATGTTTTATGACATGCAGGGCGAAATATTTGCCCGACGATTTCCTAATGTCGGAGTAATTTCCTATCTTTGTACGCGTAAACTATATAATGTAATCTATCTAATGTCGATGAAAAAACACGTAAGCATCAGGTCCTTTTTGGCATTTATGCTGTTGTTGGTAGTTCCGGCAATGGCCCTAATGGCTGAAACGGTGAAGGTGAATGTTATCCTGAACGGCAAGACACGTTCTCCGAAGACAAACCTGTGGATGGGCGTGCTGGAAGTGCAGATTGCGGACAAGAAGAGTTTCTACACCGTGGAGGCTGCACAGGCCGGGCAGACAATCACCTTTGATGTTCCCGAGGGAGCCTTCTTCGGACTCAGGGGCAACGCCAAGCTGCACGGCTACAAACTGAACCGCATAGAGCAGCATCCCGACGGCTGGAATGTGGTTTATGATGCCGACGCCGAGAGCGAGTACCAGTATCTGTGGTTCCACAACGACAAGGAACCCTTCCGCATACCCAGCATCGTTACGATGAAGAATGGCAGCCTGCTTGCCATCAACGATGCACGCCCCTGTGGCAACGACATTGGTTATGGCCGTGTGGACCAGGTAATGCGCATTGGTTCTAAAGACGGCAGCAAATGGAGCGAGGGCAAATACGTAATCCAGGGCAGTTATAGCGACGAGGGTGTACGCGACGATGGCTTTGGCGATCCCGCCATGGTGGTGGACCGCGAGTCTGGTGCCATACTCCTGATTGATGTATGCGGACACACCGTATGCTGGCACGGCAACTGGCCCGACGGCGAGCCCAATCCCGTGGCACGCCTCTATAGCACAGACAACGGCAAGACATGGGGTGATGCCCTCGATGGCAAGCATTCCCCAGCTCCTCAGGGTGCAATGTGCTCGTGGTCGGATATCACAAACAACTTCTACGGAGCCTTCATGCAACGTGGCGAGGAGGGTTTTGACAAGTACCGCGTGCAGAGCCTGTTTGTGGGTAGCGGCAAACTGACACAGAGCAAGACAGTAAAGGTAGGCACACACTATCGCGTGTATGCCCCGGTGTGGACCAAGAACTACGGCAACCGTGTGCTCTATACCGATGACTTCGGACAGACATGGCATGCGCTGGGAGGCAAGAGCGCCCTGCCCTGCCCCCATGGCGACGAGCCCAAATGCGAGGAACTGCCCGATGGCAGTGTAGTGCTGAGCAGCCGCAAGGGTGCAGGCAGATACTTCAATATTTACAAGTACAGCGATGACAAGAAGATTAATGGTGCATGGGGCGAGGTTGTGGCCAGCGACCAGCAACAGGGTGGCATCAAGGTGGGCCGCAACAGCACTAACGGCGAAATCCTCATCCTTCAGGCAAAGAGAAAGTCTGACGGAGCGCTGCGCACCTTGGCACTGCAGTCCCTGCCCACAGGTGACGGACGTTCGGACGTAAAGATCTACTGGAAGGACATTACCGACGCGGCATCATATTCCTCTCCCAAGGCTTTTGCAGAAAACTGGAACCAGCAGCCCTATCATGTCAGCCACACAGGCAGTGCCTATAGCACCATGACCTTGCAGAAGGACGGCCGCATAGGCTTCTTCTACGAGGAAGAACCCGGCTGGTATTCCATGGTGTACGTGCCCATCTCTTTAGAGGCAATAACCAAGGGACTTTATTTTGTCAAGTGAGAATAACTTAATTATTAACCTAAATAAATTTTAAGCATGAAGAAAGCATTTCTTTTTATGTTTGCTCTCCTTTGCACGGTGTTGCAGGGATGGGCTGAGAAGGTGACAGACCTGTCGCAGTTGGATAACGACAAGGTCTATGTCATTCGTAGTGAACGTGCCTTCTTGTTGTACAGCGACAAGTTGCCGGGTGAAATCTGTTCAAGCAACGGTACCAGCGTGGGTAGTGTTACTGCCAGTCTGACCGACCCTGCACAACAGTTCCGTATTGAGAAGAATGGCAACAACTACTATCTTTTCAGCGTTGGTGCACAGAAGTATGTTAGCAATAACGGCAGTTACGAGGCTTCCGCGTCTACTATCCTGAAGATAGAAAAGGTGGATAATGCGTCTTATCCATGGAAGTTGCTTCTTGGTTCTAATGGTATGAATACACAGGAAGCCGGCCAACCTGTTCCCTCTGGAATTATGGTAAACTGGTGGACTACAACCGATGCAGGCAACTGCTACTACATTGAGGAAGCCATTCCCGAGGACAAGATCTATACCGTTGTTGTCCTTGGTACAGAAGACGCTGCTGCCGGTTTCACTTACGACGGTCAGGAATACAAGAACGGTGCAACCATAGAGACAAAGGAAGTTATCAAGGCTTCAGATGTAACGGCAGTTGCAGTTGAGGGTATGTTTGCTCTTGTTACGGTAGAGGGCTTGAATATCTATGTAAGCTATCTTGAAGAGGGAACCAAGTTCTACACCCTCCAGGGTGGTCATGGCGGTTATGTGAGCATGAACTCTGAGTATATGAGAGGTGAAAACTTCCTGCTGACAAATACCAACAAGCCTCGCGACAATAAGTCTCTTTGGTTCTTCGTAAAGGCCGGAACAAATAAGTATAAGGTATACAACTACTCCAAGGGTCTTTCAAAGGCTCTGGGTATTAAGGGCACTGAGGCTGATGCCCGTGCTGCCATGGTGGCAGAGAACAATGCAGAATACAAGACCGTATTCTCCGGTAAGTTCAATTTCGGAAGCAATCAAGCTTCTGTTATCAATATTGACGGTACTGGTCATTATTGGAACAAGCGTGGTGATTTCCTTGCCCTTTGGCAGACTTCCGAGGGTACTGCCCTGGGCGATACAGGTTGCAAGTTCTTTATTGTAGAGGTTGATGCCGAAGATTATCCAGAAACTTATTACAATGAGGTACAGAACATCACAGGCGTGTCTGCATTCTCTCCCAAGAACCCCAATACATTATGGTACAAGACCTCTGCCGAGGCAACTGGCGTAAGCTATCCCTGGATGGAGTATGCTCTGCCTTTGGGTAATGGCGAACTGGGTTGCATGGTGTTTGGTGGTGTGTACAATGAGGAGATCCAGTTCAACGAGAAGACCCTTTGGAGCGGTGCTGCCAACGAGGTTGGTGCCGGTGGAGGCAACCGTACATTCATGAACTTCGGTTCAGTATTTGTAGAGAACAAGGACAAGACCATTTGGAATGGTGTTACCGATTACGTTCGTTACCTCGACATTGAAGAGGGTATTGCCGGTGTTGAGTTCAAGAACGGCAACGGCAGCAAGTTCTCTCGCAAGTACCTGAGTTCTGCTCCCAACCAGGTAATCGCTGCTCAGTACAAGGCTGAGGGCGAGGACAAGATGAATCTGGTCTTCACTCTTGAACCCGGTAATGGCATTGGTGCTGGCGCTGTTACTTATGAGAACGGTATGGCTTCGTTCACAGGTAAGATGACTGTCAAGTATGCTTGTCGTTTGCATGTTGTTGCCGACGAGGGCGCTACCGTTACCTCTTCTGCTAAGGGTATAAGCGTGCAGAATGCCACTAACGTAACCTTCTATCTTAAGGGCGCAACTAACTTCAATGGCGATACCGATGCAACAGGTTATTTCTACTCTGTTACTCCTGAAGCTATTAATGAAGAGATTAAGACCGCTATAGAGACTGCAAGCGCCAAGGGCTACGAGGCTGTTGAGGCTGCTCACATCGAGGACTTCACCGCTATTACCAAGCGCATGACCTTCGACATGGGTCTGCAGACTCCCTCTGTTGATACCAAGACTTTGGTAGACAACTACTATCCCAAGAACCAGAATGGTATCAGCACTGCCAACGACCATCTGTTCCTGGAGCAGCTCTACTTCCACTTCGGTCGCTATCTGGCTATCAGTTCTAACCGCAAGCCCATTGCTGCTCCCAACAATCTGCAGGGTATCTGGAACGACCGTGGTGCCGACTCTCCCTGGAACTCCGATATCCACACTAATATCAATATCCAGATGAACTACTGGCCCACAGAGATTACCAACCTCTCAGACCTGCACAAGCCTTTCGTAAACTTCATCCTGCGTGGTGCCAAGAGTGCTGGTTGGAAAGAAGTCGCTAATCGTTATAACGGTGGTTATGGCTGGAGCGTGCTCACCGAGACTTCTCTCTACAACAGCATGAGTACATGGGGTGACAACTATCTGGTTGCTAACGTATGGTACACCAGTCACTTGTGGACCCACTGGCGTTACACCCAGGACAAGGAGTTCCTGGCAAAGGCTTTCCCTGTAATGTGGGATTGTGCTGAGTTCTGGTTCCACCGTCTGATTGAGGACCGCAAGATTATGGACGGTACCTATGTCGCTCCCGACGAGTTCAGTGCAGAGCAGCATGGCAATGAAAAGGAGGACGGTACAGCACATGCACAGCAGATGATCAGTTACCTGTTCCAAAACCTCAGCGATGCTATCGGTATTCTTGGCGTAGAGAACACTGGCTTGACAAACGAGCAGGTGGCTAAACTCAACGAATATCTGGAGAAGACCGACAATGGCTTGCACGTAGAAATATACGATGGTGGTTGGGGCAACCCCTTCAATGGCGTCAAGACTGGTGAGCCGATGCTTCGCGAATGGAAGTACTCTCCCTATAGCGTAGGTGAAAGAGGTCACCGTCACATGTCTCACATGATGGCTCTCTTCCCCATGGACCAGATTACTCCCGAGAGCGAATATTTCACTCCTGCAGTTAATGCTTTGAAGCTCCGTGGTGATGCTGCTACTGGCTGGTCAATGGGTTGGAAGGTTAACCTCTGGGCTCGTGCTCAGGATGGCGACCATGCACACATCATCATCAAGAACGCTCTGAAGCACTCAACCACTTATGGTACAGACCAGGGTCAGGGCGGTATCTACTACAACCTGTTCGACTCTCATGCTCCCTTCCAGATCGACGGTAACTTCGGCGTTTGCTCTGGTATTGCCGAGATGCTGATGCAGAGTGCACACGGCTACATCAACATCATGCCCGCTATCCCCAGCGTATGGAACAAGCAGGGCGATGTGAAGGGCATGAAGGCAATGGGCAACTTCACCGTAGACTTTAACTGGTCTGCAGGCAAGTGCCAGGCTATACGTATACAGAGCCATGCTGGCGCTCCCTTGAAGGTACGTTGCGACAAGGGCGCTATGGCTCTGAACGAGGCAAGCGTAAAGGTGAACGGTGTGGAAGTGCGCATTACCACCGACAAGAATGGTATTGCCGAGATTCCTTGCGAGAAGGATGGTATCGTAGAGATTGACTTCACAACTGCTACCGGCATTTCTTCTGTAGCTGGTGCTGGCAATGCAAAGGCAGTCTCTCCTATCTATGACCTCAGCGGCCGCCGCATCAACGAAACTCCTGCAGGGCAGGTGTACATCCAGAACGGTACCAAGAAGGTTGCCAAGTAATCAGTGATTAAAATAGAACAACCATAAACACCTGCACCCCCTCTCCCTATCCTACGGACAACGGAGCGGGGGTGCTTGTTTTCCCAAGCAGACAATATAGTATGCCTACCCTCAAACAACTTGCATTCCTGTGCCTGTGCATGCTTCTTCCCTGTGAGGGCAGATGCCAGAATGCTGTTTTCCTTGGCATATCCCTTGGCGGAGAGCAGGAGGCGTTTGTGGATTCGCTGGAATGCATGGGATACGAAGTGCAGACAATGTCCGACACCCACACCTCGCTCACTGGCATGTTCGACGGAGTGCAGTGTATCATAGAGGTTCATGCCACGCCAAAGAGCCACACCGTACATCAGGTCAGTGTAACATTTGCCGAATTTATGGAAAACGAGGTGGCACGCATACTCAAGTACAGGCAGATAAAGAAGCAGCTGAAGCGCAAGTATGCCAATTGGGAATATCGAAGGGAGAAAGGGCTGGACGAATGGTCGTCCACGTATGCCAGAATATCATTGGGCACCAAACGCCTGCCTGGCGACAGCTACAAATCTTTATATGTCTGGTGGCAAGACAGAAGCGGATGGGAAGCCCTTAACAAAGAGACAAAGACGCAGTGATGGATTGTCCAAGGTGTGATGCTTTATCTTGAGCAGTTCTTATGGTACACCTTATATATATATATATTATTAAAGCAATACAAAGAAAAGGCATTATACGTTGGCTATGGCAAATAAAGGAGTGAATCGTTGTGGATTTGCTCTTTTTTTTGTAGTTTTGTAGTCGGAATTAAACAGAAAAGCAATATGGGAAAAGTTCTTATTATCGGCGCTGGTGGCGTCGCTACAGTGGCAGCTCACAAGGTATGCCAGAACAAGGATGTGTTCACTGAGATAAAGATTGCCAGCCGCACAAAGTCAAAGTGCGATGCTCTGGCAGAGGTGCTCAACAAGAAATATGGTACTAACGTAACTACTGCACAGGTCGATGCGGACAGCGTGGAGGAACTCGTTGCTCTGCTTTCAGAGTACAAGCCCGAGATAGTAATGAACCTGGCCTTGCCTTATCAGGACCTCACCATCATGGAGGCTTGTCTGCAGACTGGTTGTAACTATCTGGATACCGCCAACTATGAACCCAAGGATGAAGCTCACTTCGAGTACTCATGGCAGTGGGCATACCGCGAGCGCTTCGAGCAGGCTGGTCTCTGTGCCATCCTGGGATGCGGCTTCGACCCCGGTGTTACAAGCATCTACACAGCTTATGCAGCCAAGCATCACTTCCGCGAGATGCATTATCTGGACATCGTGGATTGCAACGCCGGCAACCACCACAAGGCTTTCGCCACCAACTTCAATCCCGAGATAAATATCCGCGAGATTACCCAGAAGGGCTTGTACTATGAGAACGGCAAGTACATAGAGACAGAGCCCATGGAGATACATCAGCCCCTGACATATCCCGGCATCGGTCCCAAGGAGAGCTACCTGTTGCACCACGAGGAGATAGAGTCTCTGGTAATCAACTTCCCCACCATCAAGCGTGCACGCTTCTGGATGACCTTCGGCCAGCAGTATCTCAACTACCTGGACGTAATCCAGAACATCGGTATGGCTCGTATTGATGAGGTAGAGTACAAGGCTCCCAAGGCTGACGGTACCGGCGAGGAGGTCGTGAAGATTGTTCCCCTGCAGTTCCTCAAGGCTGTTCTTCCCAATCCTCAGGACCTGGGTGAGAACTACGATGGCGAAACCTCAATCGGTTGCCGCATCCGTGGTATCGGCAACGATGGCAAGGAGCATACATACTATGTATACAACAACTGCTCTCACCAGGCTGCCTACGAGGAGACTGGCATGCAGGGCGTAAGCTATACCACCGGTGTTCCTGCCATGATTGGTGCCATGATGTTCCTCAAGGGAATCTGGAGCAAGCCCGGTGTGCACAACGTGGAAGAGTTCGATCCCGATCCATTCATGGACGAGCTCAACAAGCACGGTCTGCCTTGGCATGAGATTCACGACGGCGACTTGGAACTCTAAATCCAGGCACATAGAACAAGGTTTTGGCTTAGTCCGATTGTGTCCTTGAGAATTGCGTATATGCGGTCAATTGGTCATGACTGCGCAAATATCGAAATCTCAGCGAGGAATAATTCGCCTAAGTCATACTATGACAACTAATTACGTATAAATTATTTTATGGCAAAAGAAAAGCAACCAGTAGAAATAGACGAGAAAGCTGCGAAACTGAAGGCTCTGGAAGCCGCATTGGGCAAAATTGAGAAAGACTTCGGCAAGGGCAGTATAATGCGCATGGGCGAGCAGAAGGTGGAAGAACTGGAGGTAATTCCCACTGGTTCTATCACTCTGGACCATGCCCTTGGTGTGGGTGGTTATCCCAAGGGCAGAATCATCGAGATTTATGGTCCCGAAAGTTCAGGTAAGACTACATTGGCCATTCATGCTATAGCCGAGGCGCAGAAGATGGGTGGCATTGCTGCATTCATTGATGCCGAGCATGCCTTTGACCGTTTCTATGCCGAGAAGTTGGGCGTTGATGTGGACAACCTCCTTATCTCACAGCCCGACAATGGTGAGCAGGCATTGGAAATCGCCGAGCAGCTTATCCGTTCAGCAGCCATTGATATCGTGGTGGTGGACTCTGTGGCAGCCCTTACTCCCAAGGCAGAAATCGAAGGCGACATGGGCGACAACAAGGTTGGCTTGCAGGCTCGACTCATGAGCCAGGCGCTTCGCAAACTCACTTCTACTATATCCAAGACAAACACTACTTGCATCTTCATCAACCAGCTGCGCGAGAAGATTGGTGTCATGTTCGGCAATCCTGAAACCACTACTGGTGGTAATGCCCTGAAGTTCTATGCCAGTGTGCGTCTGGACATCCGTAAGTCCACTCCCGTAAAGGAAGGCGAGGAGATTCTTGGTCACCTCACCAAGGTTAAGATTGTGAAGAACAAGGTGGCTCCTCCATTCCGCAAGGCAGAGTTCGAGGTTATCTTTGGCGAGGGCATCAGCCGTGTATCCGAAATATTCAATCTTGCCGTAGACATGGGCATCATAAAGAAGAGTGGCAGCTGGTTCAGCTACAACGAGAGCAAACTCGGCCAGGGTGCCGAGGCTGTCAAGGGCATCGTACGCGACAATCCAGAGCTTTTGGAGGAAATTACTGCCAAGGTAACTGAAAAGCTGGCAGAGAAAAAGGACTGATACTGACAAACTGACATATAAACTGCATAAAACAAGGCTCGTGCACTCTGTGGCACGGGCCTTGCGTATTATATAGCGAACGGATAAACGCTAAACATTAAACGTTCTTATATATAAATAGGTAATAAATAAAAAAAATATACAATTATGGGAAAGATTATTGGAATTGACTTGTGTACAACAAACTCTTGTGTATCCGTTTTCGAGGGCAACGAGCCCGTGGTTATCACCAACAGCG
>JAGBYI010000160.1 GCA_017628845.1 Bacteroidaceae bacterium | reverse complement strand
TTTGTACACTGTGCCATAATATTCTTGTTTATTTAGTAAATTTACGTTCAATCTGCAAGTACTGGTGTCTTATGCCAATACTGGTTTCTACTATTATTTTGTGCAAATATATTTGAGATAAACCTAAAATTATTTGTCTATTTTGTCCTTGCTATGGCTGACGCAGTTTTTATGCTTCTTAGATTCGTTATTACTCAAATTTACACTCCAGGCATAGATTTTCTTAATCTATTTAACATAAAACCATCAGTGCCCGTGTCAGTGATTTCTCACCGACACTGGCGCTGATGGTCCTTGATTCAATAAGACTATACTTGCTTGCTAAAAAATAATCCGAACCACCAAGGATTTTGGCGGTTATTTTCAGACTATTTTCGTTGTTTCTCTGCATTTGATTGCACATTTAGCGAGGCAAAGTTAGCAAATTATTTCCTAAGCACCAAACATACATGCTCCGGAGTTGCTAACGGGTCTCTCCTTTTCTTCCTTTCACCTGTTACCTTATAATATAGTCACGCAAGGCGAAAAATTCAATATTGGGGGCAAGTTTTTTTTCAAACACACATCAATAAGCATCACTCTCATTCATATTTGTCATCAAATAGCCCCATCCTAAACGATGTAGAATATTCTCTCGTTTTATATATTGCCAATAAATAAAAAGCACCTATTTTATTTGCCGTCAATAAATAAATATGTATCTTTGCGGCATAATTAATATCCGCATATCTCATATGAACAAAGATGTATTCAGAACCTTAATCATTGAGGGACAGGAGGAACTGCAAGAAGTGGACCTTTATCAGCGTCCGTTCGAGTTTGAAGAAGAGGGACGCTATGTGTTGGTTGGAATCAGGCAAGCGGGAAAGTCCTATCTGCTATATCAACGTGCCCGTCAGCTGATTCAACAAGGGCATAGCGTAAAAGAGATGGTATACATCAACTTTGACGATGAACGCTTGCTTGGTATGACAGCCGATGACTTTGACCTTATCCTGCAAGCCTATAACAGTATGTATCCCGACAAGCCCATCTTATTCTTTGACGAGATACAGAACATCAACGGATGGGAACACTTTGCCCGTCGACTGGCCAATCAGAAATATAGGGTATACATCACTGGCAGCAATGCCAAGATGTTGAGCCGCGATATTGCCACTACCTTGGGAGCACGATACCTTGACGAGAAGGTATTCCCCTATTCGTTCCGCGAGTATATGGAGGCACAAGGTGTATCGCTCGGAAAGGAGTGGATGTATGGGAAGCAGCGAAATACCATACAGCAGATGATGACCACCTACTTCCGCTGGGGAGGATTTCCCGAACTGCTCATGTATCGCAACAAGCGGCACTGGCTCAATGGCCTGTATGAGAAAATCATATTGGGCGATGTGATACAGCGTAATGGTATCAAGAACGAGCAAGCACTACGACTCGCCATCAAGCGACTGGCCGAGAATGTGAAGCAACCGACTGCTTACAACCGACTGGCCAATATGGTGAAGAGTACCGGTGTATCTACCAACACCGCCTCTATCATAGACTACATCAGGCTGGCAAAAGAGGCATGTCTGATATTCTCTATAGACAACTATGCTTCTAAATTTGTAGAGAAGGAGACCATCAAAAAACATTACTTCACTGACAATGGGCTATTGAGCATATTCTTGACAAACCAAGACACTTCGCTGTTAGAAAATCTCTGTGCTATAGCCCTATATAAGAAATATACCAGTGACGATGAGCCTCGCTTATATTATTACAACAAAAATCTAGAGATCGATTTCTATATTCCCGAGGAAGACATAGCTATACAAGCCTCATACAGTCTTGACGACGAGGACACCAAGAAACGCGAGATAGGATCACTTGTGGCACTGCATAAGCTCCATCCACTGAAAAAAGCAATAATCATCACTTACGATGAGGAGGATGTGATTACTTCAAATGACTTAACCATAGAGGTGATTCCTATATGGAAGTGGCTGCTGTCAGCCAAGGATAAAATAACCTAAGCATACCCACGCCAGTTTTCTCGCAGGAAAACTACAGTTTTCTCACGAGGAAACTACAGTACTCTCGTGGGAGTACTGCCCCATCGTCCTGAGGAATGTCTAAGAGACTAATGTCGGTCAGGGAACATCACTTAGACATCAGCGCTGGTCTCCATGAAACCGTATCCCGGTGCAGCAAAATCCGCAATGTCGTTTTCGCCGATGCCCTTGTTGCCATCCAGCTGCTGGCTGATGACCTGTGCCATGCGCAGGGCTACCAGCAGTTTGTTATCCTCGAAGTTGACGAGTTGTGCAGAGGGCCGCAGCACGAATATATTGCCCTGCAAGCCCTCGCGCTGCAGACGATATGCCACGTTCTTCTTCAGCAAGGGGTAGCGTGCCGACTGTGGCGTGCACACCATGCCAAACTGGTCGGTCGCCATCGTGGCAAGCGCCTCGTAGAGCGCCTTGTACGGGGCAGTATCCTTGACCGTCTGCTCGGAACCGTCGTTCAGTGCCGAGGCAAAGTGGAGGTCGAAGGTATTCTCGTCGTTCTTCAGATGGTCGGCAAGGATGATTACCCACGAATCCCGAGCACCTGCCAGGGCATGGATGTCGGCAAGATACTCCGCACGCATGTGCTCCTTCCTGTCCAGCACCTTCAGCTCTTCCCTGTTCCTCTTGTCATATTCTGCACGTGTACGCTTGTTGCAGAGCGGTTCGTCGGACATGTTGTAGAAGGAATCCAGTTCGTCAGTATCAGCCTCGATGCTCTTGCACACATAGTTGAAGCCGCCCAGTTTTGCCAGATAGTAGCCATACCATCCTATGCCCAAGTCGGAGTATCCCGTAGGGCACACTATGGTAACCTTGGAACCACGGCCTATACAGCATCCATAGGAACGGTTCTTGGGGAACATCTCCACCACAAACAGGTCGTCGGCGGTATTCTCTGTGGCCTCGGCCAGGTTCTTCAGGCAGAGGTCGGGATACTTGCGGCACACCTCGAAGATGTCCTTCATGTCCATACCCTGGCGCACCTGAAGGCGAGCCGCAGAAATGCGCTGAGGCACAAAGTTGAGGCGCGACAATGCCTCGCCGCCCTTGTCGGGCAGGGAGTTCAGATAGGTGCGCAATGACTTGTTAGCCCCACGGCGGAAGGCCTTGCGAACGCGACGGTAGTACTCGTCCAGTTCCTTCTCACGCTTGTTCTCGTCCATAGCCTCCATCAGGCCCGAACCTATCAGACCCGCCGGCACGGCAAAGATGGCAATGCCCAGCACACCCACCAGCGTACCCACCACCTTGCCCACAACAGTCACTGGTGCTGACACTATGTCGGCAGGGTCCTCCACATATTTCACGAAGGTCCACACCAGTGCATCCCAGAACGTATATCCATCATTGGTCGTGCTCTCGGCAAGGAACAGTACTACGGCAAAGCAAACGGTAACTACAACCAGCAGTTTTACGGACACCCATATTTCATGGCTGGTGGCACGGTACGCCCTGCCAAAGAGATTAAAGTCGGAAAGCATCTTCAGTTTCATTCCTCTATGTACCTCAATGTTATATATCCTTTACCTATGGAAGCGTAACTATAGTATATTAGTCAACGTAAACCAACTTTGTGGAACTAAAAAAAACACGTGACTTCACTATGGATTCAATACACCTGGGAATCACAACCTCTTCCAAGTTTAAGCAATAAAAAGCCCCGTTGCCAATCTCCTTCAACGTTGATGGCAAGGCAATTGATTTCAATGAAGAACAACCTTCAAATGCCCTGCTTCCTATAGACTCGACACCATCAGGAACAATCAATTCCGATAAATTTCTGCAGGACATAAAAGCCTCGTCACCAATCTCCTTTAATGTTGATGGCAAGGTAATGGATTTCAATGAACTACAACCCCAAAATGTATTGCTTCCTATAGACTCGACACTTTCAGGAATAATCAATTCCGATAAATTTTCGCAGAAACTAAAAGCATCGTCACCAATCTCCTTTAATGTTGATGGCAAGGTAATGGATTTCAATGAAGAACAATGATAAAATGCTTCGCTTCCTATAGACACGACACCTTCAGGAATAATCAATTCCGACAAATTTTTGCACAGTCTAAAGACCTCGTCGCCAATTATTCGCGTGCCTTCTGCCACATGAAGAGAGGTAATTGATTTATCCCTTATACGAAGCAGTTTATTAAATAGATATTCAGCACCCTGTTCATCCACCAGTCCATGTTCCGAGGAACTTACCTTGGTGGAGTAGTCATCTGCATGTTCTGTCCAATAGAGTTCATCTGCTTTCTTTATTTCCTCTGCGACAGATTCATAGCCCAATTTGTGGGCCTTAAGGAACCACGCCATGGCATCCTTTGAGGATTTTTCCACTCCGGGTCTGCCATTAAGATAGATGTCGCCTAAATTGTAGCATGCATTGGGTTCGTTCTTCTCTGCCGCCTTGAGCCATAATCTCAATGCCTCCTGATAATCAGGTTCCACTCCAACACCTTCATCGTAGCAGCAGCCTAACTGACACATCGCGACTGCATCATTACGTTCTACAGCCTTGCGGAAGGATTTAACTGCTTTCTCATAATCTTCCAACTGATAATAGCACTCACCCAACAAACACGCAGAATTTTTATAGTTCTTCCCTGCTGCCTTGGCAAACCATTTTGCTGCTTCTCCATAATCCTGGACCACTTCATCGCCATCGTAGTATATCCGGCCCAGATTGTAGCATGCAGTTTCCTCGCCGAAAGCGGCTGCTATGCGCCACCATCTGATGGCTTCAATACCATCTTTCCTCACGCCTTTACCTTGCCAATAATATACGCCCAAATAGCAACAAGCAGCAGGGTGACACAAATCTGCCGCCTTCTGGAGCAGGTCTATCTGA
This sequence comes from Bacteroidaceae bacterium, assembly GCA_017628845.1. Taxonomy (GTDB): domain Bacteria; phylum Bacteroidota; class Bacteroidia; order Bacteroidales; family Bacteroidaceae; genus Physcousia. The sequence goes on along the minus strand of JAGBYI010000160.1, from coordinate 803 downwards.
GCCTTGCCACTCAATTTCAGTGCCTGTCTATAATACTCGTTTGAGACGTCATCCAGGCCGTTCTTGGAGCGGAACATTTCCAGTTCGCATATCTCGCTGGCATCAAGTTCTCCATCCTCGTATGCCTTTTTGAAGAGCGCCATAAACCTTTCCTTATTCTCCTGGATCATTTCCAGCTCGTTCTTCTGAGAATAATAGATGTTTTTGGTATTGCTGATGTTCAATCCTCCGCTGATGGCATTGCCATCGCCAATGACAACACTCTCGTTACCCATAGCACCCAAAACATCGGCATTACACGAAGCATTCACCGTGTTGGAGATATTCACGTTGCCATTGATGGCATTAGCGTCGCCGATACTGATGGAAACGGAAGCCTGGTTCTGTTCTACGAGTTTCGTTCCACACTCGGGACAGAACTTGCCCTCCCTTTCAACTCCGCAGTTAGGGCAAATCTTCACTACACGCTCAATGAGCTTGGTTCCGCACTCGGGACAAAACTTGCCCTCGTACTCCTGTTTGCATTCTGGACAATACATAATCTGTCTGTTCTATATTATACCTTATTTATATTATATTATCTCTTATTTATGATTTGCGGACGCCATGATAATGAATGGGCAACACTCCTGCAAACGGACAGGGCTGAACCCGGCCAAACTGCGTCCTGGTCACAAATTCCTCAATATATTCTTTATTACCACCTCCGGGTGCCTGAACCAATCTATTGCCCACACCCTCATCAACCGCCAGCCCAGCATGTTCAGCACCGCAGGCTGCACGACTTCCCGGTCGCGGACCGT
>JAGBYI010000159.1 GCA_017628845.1 Bacteroidaceae bacterium | reverse complement strand
TTGATACTGTAAATCCTATGCCACACACAACGCAAACACTGGCAAATGCTTTCCATGTGGTTCCGGCTGGAAGGCTGACAAACTTCAGCTTTACCGCAATCCAAGAAAAAGAGAAGACTCCAACAAATTTTCCAATAACCAATCCCAGCATTGCCGCCAGGCCGACTCCTGACACCAAACTGCCAATACTCATCTGAGAAAGGTCAATACCGGCATTGGCAAAGGCAAACAATGGTATCACTAAGTAATTGATAAGAAAATGTAGGTTATCCTCAAGATCCTGCAAAGGACTGATCATCTTATCAGCAGCAGACTCAATGCTTTTAAGAGTATGTATCTGTTGGTTTGTCAGAACTATAGTATTATGCTGCTCATCAACGTCTATCACTGGGAATTTATTTACATTCATGCGAATGCGTTCCAGGTAATAGCCTGTTCCTTTCTTAAGGGTAGCTGGTACGCAGAATGCGACAATTACACCGGCAATAGTTGCATGAATGCCGGAATTGAGCATCATGTACCAAAGCACTAGTCCAACTATAACATAGAATGCCTTTGAACGGTTATTTAGAGCATTTCCGATTACCATAATGGCCACACATATCGCCGCCAGGACTAAAAACATGACATTGATATGCGACGAGTAGAAAAGCGCGATAACAATGATTCCTCCTAAATCGTCTGCTACTGCGAGGGCTGCCAGGAACACTTTCAAACCGATAGGCACTCTAGTTTTAAATACAGCCAATACGCCCAACGAGAATGCGATATCTGTTGCCATCGGTATGGCGACACCTCGTTGCATCAGGGCATCAGACGGACATACCAGAGCGAAAATCAAGACAGGGACTAGCATTCCTCCGCATGCTCCTATGATTGGAAGCATAGCCTTTTCTCGTGTAGATAATTCTCCGACGCGTATCTCTCGTTTGATTTCCAGTCCTACCGACAGGAAGAAGATTGCCATAAGGAAATCATTGATCATCTGGCCGAGAGTCAATGGATGCCCATTATGACTGAAGAGGTTAAAGTCACCAATAGAAAGGCCGACCGGATTCTGCCATAACGCAAAGTACCAATCCTTTACGCCCTGAATGTTAGCGCATATCAGGGCGAGGATTGTAAAAAAGATCAAGACTACACTGGAACTTATGTGTCGCTTCATCTTGCTCCAGAAACTATAATTGAATACGGTTCCCATTATACAAGAAAGTTTAAGCAAAGAATCCAGCAGAGCCAAGGACTACAAGCATTCCATATCCAAGGATAAGTCCAATAATTCCCATAATAAGACCTGTCTTGACCATATCCTTCTGCTCTATCATGCCAGTTGCGGCTGCAATGGCATTCGGTGGCGTAGAGATCGGGAGCACCATACCAAGAGAGGAACCGATCGCAACTCCGACAAGAACAGTTGCCGCTCCACCAAGAGATGCAAGGTTTGTCGCAACTGCGGCACTTCCGGCCACAGCGGCAAGGATCGGAACCAGAAGCGAAGCTGTTGCCGTGTGCGAAATGAAGTTTGCCATCATATAGCAGATCAGACCTGAACCGATCACAATCACAATAGCCGGCCATGATCCGAACGGTATAGCATTAATCAGCGTCTGAGCGAGTCCTGTTTCCTGAAGACCGACTCCAAGAGCAAAACCTCCGGCAACCATCCAAAGCACAGACCAGCTGATTTCCTCAAGGTCACGCTTGGTGAGCACACCGATGATAGCACACACTCCTACAGGAAGCATAGCCACAACATTAGCGTTAACTCCTGTCTTCTTGTCAAGCACCCAGAGAAGAACAGTCGCAGCGAAAGTAATGTACACTACGATTGACCTCCAGTCCTTCTTAAGCTCTCCCTCTATGTTAAGATTGATTTCTTTAGCCTTGAAAGGGAACATTTTTGAAAGCATTACCCAAGCAAGGAAGAGAAGCAGGAGTGTAAATGGAATCATGAACAGCATCCACTGTCCGAATCCGATATTCATTCCCACCTCATTCATATATTTCAGGGCAATCGCATTAGGAGGTGTTCCGATAGGTGTTCCCATACCACCGACATTGGCCGCAATCGGAATCGCAAGTGCAAGGGCTGTCTTGCCCTTTCCGTCTGCAGGAAGCGCCTTGAGGACAGGACCTAGGAATGTAAGCATCATCGCGGCAGTTGCTGTGTTGCTAAGGAACATTGAGAATA
>JAGBYI010000158.1 GCA_017628845.1 Bacteroidaceae bacterium | reverse complement strand
TGGAATATGGATCCTGAACTGCTGGAAAAGGCTATTATTGACCGCAAGTTAAAAACTGGACACTATCCCAAGGCGATAGTTCCTGTAGCACTATATGGCATGCCTTACCGTATAGATGAAATCATGGCAATTGCTGATAAGTATGGTATTCCCGTCATTGAGGATGCTGCAGAGGGTATGGGCTCTCGCTTTGATGGTCAGGTGCTCGGTACTTTTGGTAAATATGGTGTACTGAGCTTTAATGGCAATAAGATGATTACAACTTCTGGTGGCGGTGCATTGATTTGCCAGAATAAGGAGGATGCGAATGAGGTGATGTGGTATGCTACCCAAGCGCGTGATGCGTATCCCTATTATGAACACACGGCAATTGGCTACAACTACCGTATGAGCAATGTGTGTGCCGGTATTGGTCGCGGACAGATGACGGTGCTTGATGCGCATATCGCTCACCACAAGCATGTGCAGGAACTGTACAAGGAGTTGCTGAAGGATGTGAAGGGAGTGACCCTGCATGAACAGCCAGCTGATCCTCGTTATGATTCCAACTTCTGGTTGTGTGCCGCAACACTGGAGCCCTCGGTAAGGATAGTAGGGCAGGAGAGTGCTTACAAGGAGGTGATAAAGAGTGCCGTAGGTGGTGCGGCCGGTGTGATTAAGCAGGTGGATAGTGCCACCACGGATTGTCAGCCGAACGATAATGTAGAGGCTCTGCGTGTGTTCATGTTAGATAAGAAGGTGGAATGCCGTCCGCTGTGGAAGCCGATGCATAAACAACCAGTGTATGCTACCAATGCTGTTTATACAAATGGGGTGGAAGAGGAACTCTTCAAGGTTGGCTTCTGTCTGCCAGCAGGTCCTTATGTTACAGACGATGATGTCCGATATATAGTGGATTGCATAAAGGAGGCGATGAATGGCTGAACGTTGAATGTTTAACGTTTAACGTAGACTGCGTAGCTTGATGAACCAAAGGTGAATAATAATGTTTAATGTTTAACGATTAACGATTAACGAATGAAAAAGTTCCGTGGCGTCCCAAACCACGGAACTTTTTTGTGTCGATTAAACAATCTTCAACCTTACCCACAGCTAGGAGGGTATCATGCGCCAGAAGAAGACGAGGATGCTTACAGTGTTTTTGTCTGCTCAAATGAAATAAATGTCAAGTTTCTTGCGTAGAAAACTTGATATTTGTAAATTTGCAACGAGAAAACATTATGCCTTCTAAATATAACTGGAGGATTTATGAACCTACACGAAAATAAGGAGTTGTTTGTTTAAACGTTTGATGATGAGTATTATATGATCGCCATGCTGACACCTATTGTCGCTTGGCGCTTTCGAATCGAAACATCATCTGATCCGTTGGTGACCCGCATTCTGCCCCCGCTTTCTGTTATGATACAAACAAACAAAAAGAGAGACCATTGCTGATCTCTCTAAATGCCTTCTTTTGAGCCTCTTGTCGGATTCGAACCAACGACCCCGAGATTACAAATCACGTGCTCTGGCCAACTGAGCTAAAGAGGCGGGTGGGTAAGCGAACTATATCGCGCCGCTACAACCAAGTACCCTTGCTGCGGTCAAGCCCTGGG
>JAGBYI010000001.1 GCA_017628845.1 Bacteroidaceae bacterium | reverse complement strand
GAGAAGAAGAGATACGAACAGCTCTATGCCGATGCCATTGCTGAACGTGATGCTTTGACAAAGATGATCGAGGATGCCAATGTAAAGGACGAAACAAAGGCCGTCATCAGAGAACGACTTGAGATTCTGAATAAAGTCATTATCTCACATATCACTGATACCAGTTCTGCTAACAAGAAGGCATTCCAGGAGCTGGAGGCTTTGATATCTGACAGGGATTCATTCATTGAGTCAACAAGACTGACCATTGAGGGCAATAATCCGGGATTCATCACAGCTCTCAGAGAGGCTGGACTTACTGATGAGGAGATTAACATTTGCTGTCTGTATGTGATTGGTCTGAAGGGAAAGGACATCAAGACCTATACAAATCAGTCAAGGCTCTACATCCAGAGTGCGGAGATCAGACACAAGCTCGGCTTGACAGAAAATGACACAAATCTGTCAATCCACCTGAGAAACATGTGCGAGAACGAGGTTTGTTAAACTTTTGATTGAAGAGCGAAGGAAAATATTTTTCATGCAGAACAATTCATCACTGATTTACAACGACTTACGGAGCAAAATTCGTAGGTCGTTTTTTATTTTGTTAAACTTTTGTCGGGTAACTTTGTGGTAGGAGGAAAAATCTGAGAATAACAATAATTTAAGATATCATATGAAAATTTATTCATTAATTATTGCCACATTTTTAGGTATTGGTTCAATATCATGCACCAGGGACATATGTATCATTGAAGGACACATCTCCGGATTAGAAGATGAAGGATGGATGTATATACAGGATGCGTGGAACGATTATGAAATAATTGATTCTACAAAAGCAGTCAACGGCACATTCCGTTTTGAGTTGCAAAAATCTCAAACTACTTTTGCATATCTCTATTATAATCAGGAAATCCAACTTCACAACTTTATTATTGAGCCAGGTATAATTAAAATACAAGGTGATGCGGAAGATGCTTGGATGCTTAACGGTATAGGAACTCCTATGAATGATAAATACAATGCTTTGATAAAGAATATAGGAACTACCGATGATTCAGAATCCTCTACAGAACAAATCAAAGATAGGATCATAGAAATAATCCGCAAAGAAATGAATACTGGAGATGGTGATGAATACCGACTGTTACTGATAGAGAACAGTTTTACCAGCGGCATACATCCGGTTGAACTTTTGAAGTACTTTGAAACATTGACGGAATCTTTGAAATCTTCAGATCATGCAAAAGAAGTTCAGGAATATCTGTATAGGCTGGCACGAGTCTATCCTCAGTCTGAAGGCAGCGACATTATTCCAAAATTCATTGACATAACCTATCCTGACAAGAATGGTAATTCTGTATCCCTGGAGTCTATAATCAGAAGTACAGATAACAAAGTCGTCCTACTTGATTTCTGGGCGACATGGTGCGAACCATGCCGTGATGAAATGCCATTCATAAAATCTGCTTACAATGAGTATCATAATAAAGGATTCGAGATTTATGCTGTATCATGCGATCCGAATCAAGATAACTGGAAGAAATATATTGACGATGAAGAATTGGAATGGGTGAATGTTTTGGGCGGTAACATACGTCGGATGCCGGAAGTTGATACTTATGCATTAGATGGAATACCAGCAAACATCCTCATCGATTGCTCCACTGGGATTATTATTGGCCGCGATCTCAGAGGTAAAGATCTTCTTGAGGAACTGAATAAGTTATTATAATTTAAAGGTGTATGATATGAAACAAATTTATCTTTTCTTGCTTGCCTTGATAGGTATTGCACTGTATTCCTGTAACAAAACAGATACAGAGACCAAGTATTACGTAAAATACGAAGTTGAAGCAGTAGACGGTACCAATATCTCTGAATATCATCAGATTCTAGTTGTAACTGCTTTGGAGAAGAAAGATGTAACAGAGTTCTTCGTTAAGGATTATTGGTGTCAGGAATTTGGCCCATTTTATAGCGGAGAGTATACGTTCATACAAGTGGATTCTCCTAATCTAGATACATATCTTGTACGAGTGTATCTTAAGGAAGGAAAGAACGGAGAATGGCAATTATTTAGAGAGGGTTGGAATCAAGAGGAATTATATATCCCCAAATCATAACTGGCACTAGCCGGATCCGAGAAAGATCTTGTTTGGGAATGGATCCTGAAAAATTATGGAAAGAAACATTAAAATCATTGATATGAAAGAAACTATCTCAAAAATCCTGTACAGTAAGACTGCGTTCATGTGCTTTTGTGGCATTGCAATAGCAATGATAGGATTCATCGTGTATTATGCAATCACCGGTGATTGGTCCGGATATTCTCTGCTTGACAATTTACCTCTATATTGCATGTTGGCGGTCTATTTCCTTGAATTCAGGAAATATCGTAAAACTGGCAACGCATCTTCAATCCTAATTATTGCTCAGCTTTGCTGTTTGATAATTACAGCATATAACATCTTTGCATAATTCGTTTGACGTACATATTTATCTGAGAAAAAGTTATTATATTTGTTGCACAAGGCTATGTTAGGCTTTAAAATATAGATTATATAGCGTTTGCTAAGTTATTCGGAGAAACCTGAAACCTGAGAAATTTCAAGAGATTTGCACACCGGATAAGTTCAGTGAATGCCTTCGCTTCGCGTGGGCTGGACTTGTCAGTGCAAATAGGTTTTCTCAGGACCTCAGGCTGGATAAGAACAATCCACGCTTTTTATATGCATTTTACTGGATATCAGGACTATTTTAACTAAATTTATAGGCATATATAAAACTATAGCAATGGACAAAAAGGAATCTCATAAATTCGGCAGACTCAGTACACCGATCATTGCCCTTGGATGGCTGGTGCTTTCTATCTTGGAATTCATTGATGATGAAAGGAACATCGTTAGGGGAATCATACTTCTAACCTTCGCCATTTTATGGACGGTCTCCTATGTCTACGAACTGAGAAACAATAAGAAGGAGGAATAGCCATGAAAGCATTGAAATATTGCCGCACAGCTTCATTTGTGCCGATGATGGCGTTTTTGATTGTGTTTTTTGTTTACAGAACCTTGGATAAAGGATTTGACGGAATCTTGGCAACGACATTTGGCGTAATCATCATCTTCGGTTCCGTAAGCCTTTATACACGTATTAAAAACGAGAATGATCCAGCATATCTTGCCAAGACAGAAAAGGGAATGATAATAGCTAACTTCGTCTCTATCGTACTCATGACAGGTTTGTCGATAGTAGGATTTTGTTGGGGAGTAGGAGGATATTTCAACTGGCTTTATCTGGCTATTGTATCAGCTGTAATTTATTCAACAACTAACAATATCATTCTATACAAAGCAAAGAAGGCTTATGACAACAAAAACTAAAAACATCATGAAGAAGATTCTCGCATACGCTCTGATGAGCATTGTGCTGATGCTGGTATATGTTGTGGTCTCATTCCTGTTCGACTGGCTCTTTGATTTGATTGGCGAGGAAAAAGTCAGCTGGAGAAGTATGGTTGTCGCATGCACATTCACTACAGCTGCAATCATAATCGTCGATATCTTAAACTGCCGAAAGAAGGGAGCGGACAGAAGTGATGATATAATCAGAATCTGCCGTCGAATATTGACAACAACTACTATCATGTTTTGCGGATCTCTAGTGATTGAATGGCTGATCCAGAGATTCTCGGACGAGGACTTCTCACTTGGACTGGTTCATTGGCTCTCATTTGCTCTTGCCGTAGCAATATTTGATGAGCTTATTAAGAAGAACCAGGAGAAGAAGACGCAGGAAGATGAGAGTGCACTTGTCGTAGCCGCCGAATGCGAAGACATGCAGACTGCAGAAGGCATCTGCAACAAGCTTGAGAGCAACGGCATCAAGGCAATGATCGTTGATAAGGACAGTCCTGTCTATATCAAAGGGAACGACTCCCCTGTTCAGATTCAGGTATGCAGAAAGGATCTGGAAGAAGCAAACGCGATAATTCAGCAATAGTATAGAATTATATGAAACGAATATTGACAATTATTTTAGCATCCGTCTGTCTTATAGGGTGTGAAGCCAAGTTCACTGAATTCTGGAGCGAGGCCTCGTACGCAACCATTGCAGCAATCACAGGAAACTACACCTTATATTCCGGAACTTGGAGTTCAGAAATAGACCTGTCTGGAGAAGGCTTCGTAACCGATGATATCCTTTATCAGATGGAACTCTACGGATGGACTGGCATCCAGAGCATAAGACAAGAAGATGATCCAGAGTCTGTCACAGTCTTACAAAGGTCACTTGTAATCACTCCTGAGAAGCCAGAATATATAACTCAGATAAATCTGTATGTACCTTATCCAGAATATGGCAATGAACAGACTGAGAAAAACATAGAAAAGGCAGGAAGATGCAATATCAGTATGGAACCATACCAGTTCCACTATAAAGTAGACTCTCGAGGAGATATTGAGTTATTCAATATCGATGACCGTCAGATGGTGGGACACGGAGGAAAACTTAAGAATGTTGACATACGCTTCGAAGGAGAATATATCCACTTCAAAACTGAAACCTCATTATACGACTGGTCAACTCAGACATGGCAGGACGGAACAATGAACTTAACATATAGACACAATTAAACATCTATCATTATGAAATCATTTATCAAAAGGATTCTCGTCATTTCATTCCTCTTTACGCTCTCCTATGCAGCATCAGCTCAGATATATGTAGGAGGTTCAATTGGAGGTAGTTATGCTAAAGCGGAAAGCACTAATGCAAAATCCTGGACCATTGACATCAGTCCTGAAGTCGGATATATCTTCAATGAGAATTGGGCAGCAGGTGCACGCATCACATATGGCAAGTCCGTGAAGGAAGTCAATAGCCAGTATCTTGACAATAAGACAACTAATGTATCTCTTTTTACCATCAATCCATATGCTGTATATGCTCCGATCAAATTCCATAATTTTGCGGTATGCGCTGAAATGGGAGCCTCGTACACTCCAAAATTATCAGGAGCGAACTACTCTATGTATAGTGCATATATCACCCCGCTTCTAACATATAGCGTCAATGACCACATCATCCTGAAAACAGGTCTTGATTTCGCGAAGCTTTCTGTTTCAGGCGACACAAACGGCACATTCAAGTTCGGAGTTTCTGCCGGAGGAGATGACGTACTGAGTGTTTCAGACAATTTCTCAATCGGTTTTGTATATAGGTTCTAACTTTTACAATCGTAAAGGATCATGGGTGAATACTTGAAAAGGCTGGCAGATGACAAAGTTTCAAATCTGCTGCTATCGATTATGTTTCTGTTTGATGCACTGCAGTTTGCATATGGAGGCGAAGGTCGTATCCTTTTCTACATCTCCCTATTGCCACTTGCAGCGGACATCATATGGTGCGACCTCGTTCTACATAAACGAAAGGTTCAGCTCAGCAGCACTACCAATAAGATTCTGAAATATGCAACTTATGCAGTATGGACTGCCATAACGGTGCTTGTAGTGATTGGAATAATCAGATAATATCTAACTATGAAGAAAATATTTACAAAAGAAATTATTAGTAATGTCATTGCAGCATTCATCATTGCATCAATACTTGAAATCATTTATGACCTGATTACAGGTGGTGTGACACTAGCTGAGATGATGTCGGTCAAGTATATTGTAATCAAACTTGTCTGCGCTATTCTATTTGCTGTAGTATTTGTCGCTGTATTTACATTACTTAATCTTCCGCTTGATCCAAGTAAAAAAGGAAAACAATAAATTATTAATTGCTATGAAACGAACTTTCAAGATTATCCTCAAAACCATCGTATATCTGCTGGCCGTCATCGGAGCATTGACTGTAGCATTTATCATCTTCATCAACACATCAAAACTGTATTACGTAAGCATTAACTTCAATGAAAGCAACCTAGCTCGATTTGAGGAAAGAGTCGAACTGCTCAGGACATGCGGTGCATACAGTCCTGACTCGACTTTCGTTGATATTGAATACGTAAAAGATAGTGTCCGGGCGAAGGAAATCAGGGATTATTTCCAGTTAGACACGCTTTATGACGCCTCAGCTTCAACATGGGACAAGGCTCTTGCAATCGGCAAGTTTGTCGCGTTCAATATCCCTCACGAAAATCAGAGGATACAGCCGGAATATAAGAATGCCATCGGTCTGTGGGAATACACCAAGAATGTTGAACCTGCTTTCAACTGCCGTCTGCACAGTATCATGACTTTTGAACTTCTTACAGCAGCAGGAATTAAGGCAAGGTACATAACCTGTCTGCCACAAGATGAGAATGATAATGACTGCCATGTCGTCAATGAGGTATGGCTGCCCGAGACGGAGCAATGGGTGATGCTTGACACCGACATGGGAGGACATTATGTCACTGACCTTGACGGAAATCTTCTTTCTCTGAGGCAAATGCGTGAGAGATATATCAGTGGGGAAAAGATGAAGTTCTATCCTGGCTTTGAAAAAGGAAGCACCAAGAAGACCGACTACTACGCATACATGGCCAAGAACACCTACTGGTTCTGCTGCTGGGGAGCATTGGGATTCTATCAGGAGGATTATACTACCCTCCCTCATTCGGCTCTCAGAAACCGATACTACGCTCTTGTACCTGAAGGATTCGAGCCGTTCAGGGATATCGTTTACACTGTAACTCACGATCCGGATAAGTTCTGGGAATAAATCACATAGTTATGAAAGCACTGAAACTAATCCGATTGATTTCGATTATTGCTGCACTGGGAATCTTGGCAGCTTACACTATCGTATATATATTTCAGGGAGAATACCAGCTGTTTAATTGGATCATTCTGCTAAGTTGTCTGGTACTGGTACCACTGCTTATCATCACTGAATTCAAGAAGGAGAAATTTCCGAATCTTCTTATCAAGCATGGCAAGAAACGCCGTAATATCATGCTTTGTCTATGTGCAATTGCCCTTGCTATAGGCCTTTATGATATGATTGCGTTTGACAAGGGTTGGAAAGGCTTACCGTTCATCTTTATCGTGATATATCTGGCATCCACATCGTTGATAAGATATAAGATCAGACAGCAGTATCTGGAAGAAAACCCGTCATAGTACAATGATAGAAAAACGAATACATATACTTCTGTTTGCCATACTGACCATCATCAGCTGCAGCAGTCCGAATCAGACATATGTGCGTGACGCTATCCAGCAGATGGATAGGAAAGGACTTTATGCTGAGGGCGAGACATGGGAAGCTGCAAAGAAGGAAGCGCTTTCTCAGAATCCGGAAACTTTGGAAGAGGCCCAGGAGATAATCAACAAGGCTGCTAAGGTTGCCGGAGGCAAACATTCCTATCTTTTGCCGGTAGATAAGGCTCAAGCTCGTGAAAAGAGGTCCAATGAAGAGGTGTCTCCGAGTGTCACAATGATTGAAGACGGTATCTGCATGATTCATCTTCCTGCTTTTGCAGGGGATGATGAAAACAGTCTAAGATACGCCAGAACTGTTCTGAATTCAATTCCTGATACAGTGAAGGGCGTATGCATCGATCTCAGAGGCAATCATGGAGGTAACATGTATCCGATGATTGCAGCAATCCACCGCTTTCTGCCGGATGATGTATTCCTGAAATTCAAGATGAGAAGGCGGTTCCAGAGTGTGATGCCGATCAATAAGGAATTCGTGGCAAAGATCGTCGGCATAGATATAGAACCCCGCATCAATTGTCCTGTAGCTATTCTCACTGACGAAGCGACAGCAAGTTCAGGAGAGGCTGTGCTGCTTTGTTTCAGAGGTCTGGACAATGTCCGGGTCTTCGGCTCCCCTACCGCCGGATATGCATCAGCCAATGAAAGCATCATGTTTTATAACGGCTCCATCCTCGCCTTGACAGTCAGCTGCGACATTGCACGTACCGGTGAGGTTTTCTGTGAAGACCCGATAGTTCCGGATGTCGAGACAAACTCACCTGAAGAAGATGCTATGTCCTGGCTGAAGGATAATATTAAATAATTTTTCATTTTTTCTGTAGTTTTTTGACCGATCCGTTGTTTAATGGTCAGAAACATTTCAGAAAACCCTAGATATGGACAAGAAAGAAAGAGAATTTGCGCAAATCGTTCTGGAGAACAAGAGGCGGATCTACACGGTCTGCTATATGTTTTCCAAGGATGCAGATGAGGTGAACGATCTGTTTCAGGAAATACTTGTCAACCTTTGGAAAGGCCTGCAGTCTTATGAGGGAGACAAGTTCATAAGCACCTGGGTATGGAGAGTGAGCCTAAACACCTGCATCAACTATTCCAAGAAACAGAAACGGGCTCTTGAGAAGGTTCCGCTCGATGTCAACATCAACCTCTTCGAGGACATGGATGACGACTCGATGCAGATCCGCCAGCTCTATGACCGCATCAACAGGCTCGGTTATATCGACCGAAGCATAATCCTGATGTGGCTGGAGAACCTGAGCTATGACGAGATCGGATCGATTCTCGGAATCACGGCAAACAATGTCTCTGTGAAGCTTGTCCGCATCAGGGAGAAACTGAAATCAATGTAGAACCGTCAAAAAGCGAAAGAAATGGAAAGAGATAATTTTGAGATTTCACAGGAGCTGGAGCAGATGCGAGAGCAGTTCAAGGTTCTCACTGATAAGGTCGAGAAGCAGAAGATCGTGAACGAAAGGCTGCTGGAATCGTCTGTAAAAAGCAAGGTGGACAAATACACCGGAGGAAAGAAAGGTTGGATATCGATCATCATAATAGCTTATATCGTGTATATCGATATTAAGTACTGTATCAAATACAACCTGCCGTTATGGTGCACCATATTTGTAGGAGTCGGATTCAGCGCGATGGTACTTATATCCATATTCAGCAAGCTGAAATGGCAGAAAGACCTTGATTTCAAGGGCGACGTGAGCGAGTTTGCGGTCAAGGTAAGGTCAGTGAAAAAACTTGACATCATCACATCTATTGTGTCCAGACTTATCGGATATTCTGTATTGGCAGTATTCTTTTACCAGTTCATCACCATCCAGTCGAACAATGTGAGAGAAGACAGTGTTCTGGTCATATCAGCCTTTCTGCTGATTATGCTCATACTTGTAGCGATAAGGGACATCCACAGATTCCGGATACTTGACGACATACTTAAAGACATAGAAGAATAAAATGAAACGAATCTTAACAATCCTCGCACTTTCATTATTGTGCCTTACATCGAACGCTCAGCTTCTCTGGAAAATCAGCGGTAACGGTATAAAGAAGCCCTCATACATTGTCGGCAGTCATCACGCGTGTACTTTCCAGTACTGTGACAGTATCCCCGGACTGATGAAGGCTTTTGAAAAGGTTGACTATGTCATTGGTGAATATGATATGGTGAAGTCTCAGCAGATGACACCAGAAGAAACGATGAAGCTGAAGAGCATGATGATGATGCCGGCGGACACGTCATTCGCATCACTCTTTACCGAGGACGAAAAATCGAAGTTGGATGAGTTCCTCAAATTGAAGCTCGGTGTTCCTTCTGATATGCTGGCTACATTGAAGCCGATGGCAATAATGATTACCGTTCAGAACAAGGTCATAATGGAGGTCCTGCCCGATGCGGCTACCATGACAGGTATGGATAAATACATGCAGACTTTTGCTGATTATAAGGGCAAAGGCGTGGGAGGCCTTGAGACCATGAACTATCAGATGGAACTCCTCTTCGGTGGTTCCCTTGAGTCACAGGCCGATGCATTGCTCGAATACATTGATACCGGAAACACAAAAGAGCTTATAGCCAAACTGACGGATGCATATAAGTCACAAGACCTGGATCAGCTTTGGGAGGTTTTCATGGAGCAGATGTCGAAATATGACTATGACAATGTTGTGACCGTACGTAACATGAACTGGGAGAAACAGATGAAGGAGCTTCTTCCGAAGCAAAGCACCCTTTTCGTTGTCGGAGCAGGCCATCTCCCTGGCGAGAAAGGAATGATCAATCTCCTTCGTGAGGCAGGATATAAAGTCAAACCGGTTAAGAAATAACACTGACTATGAAAACAAGGACTAAAATCATCTGGATCTGCCTCGGATATCTGGTATTTTCAGCGTTTCTAATCTATAGGATCGTTCAGTTTATCAATGGCCAGGCAAGCACTCTTGACTTGATTTCAGCAATTGCAATGAGCTTCAGCTTTATATTTCTACTTTACCTTAATCACAAGAAACTGCTGAAAGAAAACAAGGAGGAATAACTATGAAAGCACTTAAACTATTCCGCGCACTGTCTATGGCAGGGGGACTCACCTGCTTCATGATATCATGTCTGCCTGATATTAAAGGTGAAAATGGTTATGACTGGATGATGATTGCCGTAATTGCCTTGGTTCTGGTTGTTTTACCGACGACTCTGATAGTCAGGATTAAAAGGGAAAATCATCCTGAATCACTGACTGAATTTACTAAAGGCTATCACACCATCAATATCATTGCTTCTGCCATTATGATCGGGCTTTGTATCACTGCTGTCATCGTCAAGAGTGAGATGATGTGGATGGGTCTTGCATTTGCCTTTGTTGGCCTATACCACCTACTCAACTCTTTCATATTTTATAATGCAAGAAAAGCCTACGAGGAAGAAAACTTAAATCAGAAATAGCTATGAAAGCATACACAACCAAAAACATTATTACAACCATAATTGTGCTCGTCATTTCTGGAGGTATATTCGGATACTGTTACGGATGGACTTATGGACTTGCTGTTGGAGGAACTTTTTTGTCTTACGCATTGACAGTGTTCTTCAAGAACTCTACATATCCTGCCTTGTTCGGTTGGCAGGAAGATCTGGATACAAAGACTGTTTGGAAGATGATGGGCTGTACTATGATTTTTGTTTTAGGCGTCGTGCTTGTTAGTACCGCAATGGCTGAAGATACTGATGCTATACCTAAAGCAATCATGCTTTCCTGTGGATATGTCCTTTCTCTTTTAGGAGGTTATCTTACTCGCAAGGTCTGGTTGAGCAATATGCCCAGAGAATAATAAATCAACATCGTTACTGCTATAGCTTGGCTTGTTGTCAGCATCTACAATATGAATTACAAGAAAAAGGACTAGACCATGAAGAAAATATTTACAAAAGAAGTCATCAGTTTTGCTCTTGCTGCATTCATCATCTGGTCAATCATAGAGATTGTCATTGATCTGATTACCGGGGTGACTCTTGCAGAGATGATGTCAGTCAAGTATATTGTATGTTACTTGGCGGGAGCCTTGGGATTTGCTCTGGTGTTTACTTTGATATTTAAAGTACTCAATCTTTTCCCTGACAAAAAGAAAAAATAACATTAAATCCAATAGCCATGAAAAAGCCATACAGACTTCGCTGGGAGCCTAAATTCTTTGTCAGGGCAATCATATTTGGTATCCTGTTTCTCGCATTTCAGTTGCTTCTGAACTATCTGAAGAGAGACAAGATCATGGGATACGATATGGTGTTCTGGAACTCTTTCTTTACGCTCGTCATGACCTATTGTGCATATGTTGCACAGATCATCTACAGCGACTTCAAGGAACTCAACCCGGACAAGGCCGGCAATGGTAAATACATCGCTCATAGAATTACGAAATATTTTACACCTATCGCACTGTGTGTCGTCTTCTCATATTTCGTGATACAGATTGCTACAGGAACTCCTAATTACAAAGAGATCATGTTCGCTGCAGTGGTATTATGCGTGTCAGCGGTGATTAATGTTTTGACTAAAGAAAAGTAATAGATATGAGCGTTCAGCTATTTTGGCTATCCCTTTCCGCAGCTCTTATCATACCGCTATTCATACGTATGATAAGCCAAGCGAGGCAAGCCTATCGAGAACACAATTACAAATGGATGTTAAACTGTCTATTGAAAATGCTTGCATCCATCATTGTGTGTACACTTATTTACTATGTATTACGCTAAATCTGAATGTGTAATGGAAACTTGGAAAATTATCATCAATGTAATTCTTACAGTAATAATCCTTGCCCTTACTGTTGTAGTAATAGTTGATTATATCAAACATAAGGATGATGAGTCTATTTCTGCAGAAGACCTGAAGCAGCTGAGGAAAAGCCACTTCATTTTTGCCATGCTTGTTGCCATAGGGCTTCTCTATTCTCATATCTGCAGGTTCTTTACCTAATTAACCAGTATGTCATCCCCTGTTAGTTGTCACTGGTTTGACAGAGGTACTAATCAGACGCGGTTGTTTATGGCACAGTATATGTTTATAAAATGAGCTTTAACCTTATACAAAATGACTAGACTTCCCAAGCCACTAGCATACGTGGCTGTAATCCTTTTTGTGTGCCTGTCCGTAAACAATGTTTCCGCTCAAGAAGTCCGTCTGAAGGATACAGAACATATCCAGACCAAGGATTGGGAACATCTCTTTACCATACCCGAACATCCCGGACTTTCAAAGCATATTGACTCTGTGACAGAGAAGGCTATCCTTGCTGAAATGAACAGCCGTCAGAAGGAGGTAGGTGATACAATGAGGACTGCGGATGTGTTTTATGTATGGCTTCCGTTCTTCAATCATATGAGGCACGAAGATCCCCATATGAATGTAATTCCGTACTTTCCTCACGACATAGACTGGGATGCACCTGAGAAGGAAAGGAAAAAGCAGTGGAAGAAATCGACCAGAAGCATATATAAACACGGCAAGGTTCTTCCTGTGAGAGCAATCTGTATCGGTGACTCAGTAATAGTAGATAAGACTCTTTCTCCCGAACTTCTACCTGGCGACCTGATACTCTCAATCAACGGAGATCCGATGTCCGAAATGTTAAAATACGACTATCAAGAAAGGCATAAATTCCTCGGCACCTTTCTGGCACATTACTATATGAAGATGTTTTGCGATGAGTATGTAATGGAGATCATAAGGGATGGTAAGGCTATGACGGTCACGGTTGCTGGACTGCCCGAAATGAATGATGTGGAGTTTCAGTTCACAAAACAGAACAGTATGGACAATAACATCCGCAGATATCCAGAATCATCTGCCGGATATGTCAAAATTCCAAGTTTCTTCCCTGATAACTCCCGACTGATAAGAATCCTGCGAAAAAGTATCCTTGATTTCAAGAAAGAGGGGCTGACCAACATTATCCTTGACCTCAGAGACAATCCAGGTGGGTACGGCAGCGACTTTGACAAACTGCTTTCCATACTTATAAACAAGCCGTCGATAGATTACCAGAAGAGTCAGAAACTGATGGTCAGCAAGGCGACGCTAGATGATTACGACTTCCTGACAGAAAATATGATAGGTCAGGTGATTGACATCCCCGACAGCCTGATCATAAAGACCCTGCCGTTGGATAACGAACTTTTCATAGATGGCGTGAAGTATTATGTGATGATGGATGAAGGTACTGCATCAACTGCAGCTTCATTCTGCAACATCCTCCAGTACAATGACGCTGCCCAGCTTGTCGGAGAACCGTTAATGCACAATGCGTTGAAATACGGTGAGTGTCTTGACTCAAAGATGTTTTGGCATCCTCTGAGAAAAGAGGTCAAGGTGTTCAAGGCCTGGCTCGGAGTTTCAGGCATCTCGACAACAGAATTTGATGAATACACAAAAGCGATAAACGGCTATCTGATGCCGGACATTCCTATTCCATATGTTGCTAAGGAATACATGACAGGCAGAGATGCAATGCTGGATAAATTGTTGGAAATAATTAAATAACTGTATATATGAAAAGAGTCTTGACAATACTGGCCGTAATATTCACTTTATGTACGGCATCATCAAACGCCGAAGCTCAAACGAGCGGCCAGAATCAATCTGCCTATATATATTGCATAGTTGATTTCCAGAACACTAAACACAATAATGAATGGAAAGTAAAAATGACTGTAGATTTCGGTCAGTCAGACTATAGCAAACGCGAACTGGTTGTAGATGGGGACGGGAATGATAGGATCTTCAACTCAAATATTGCTGGACTGAACTGGCTTGGCATGCAGGGTTGGGAATTTGTTCCTTATCCGACACTCAATGACGGATCTTCACGAACAAAGTATTATATGCGCCTCAATGTTACCGGATTGTCTCCTGAAGAGATCAACCAGAGGCTGAAAATCTTCTACAACCCGAAAAGTTCAGACACAACTAATGTACAGGACAAAGACGGTCTGTTTTAATTAGTTTACAAAGAGACTAAACTAAAGAGTGATTATCGGCACGAATTAAAGCTCTTTTGCATCTATATAGAACCCATTTAATATCATAACACTATGAAACGAATCTTAACAATCCTGGCAGCGATAATATGCCTCTGCTCTTGTGAAAAGCCTGTAGACACATCTTTGATCGTCGGTACTTGGAATGAATGCTATGATGATCCCTACTTCATCATGGACGGAACTGTGGAATATACATTCAAGGCAGACGGGACATATCAGGTGTATGCGTATGATGCATTGTCCGGAAGTGAGGTTACAAGGACACATGAATATACCCTTGACGGGAATGTGATTACTTTGAATACTGCTACCACTGACAGCGCACATAGCCCAAGTTATACGATCACTGAACTTGATGGCAAGGAGATGTCCTGGCAGAAGGTCGGCACGACTTATACACCAGGCTCAAACGGCAGTGATTATAAACATTTCAAGAGAAAATGATGAAACGGATTCTTTCGATAATTCTGCGTTATGTCGCACTTGTAGCCCTGTATATGCTTATAGGTTGGGCTTTCGGAATGTATGAGACATTCAGCATCTGGAGGATGCTTCTGATGGGAGCGGTATTCTCAGGAATAATGTTAGGGTTCAGCGAGTGGCAGAATTCTAAAAAGAAGTAATCTTGTTAAACATAAATACGGTTCCGGTCAGAGGGTGCGAGCCTTCTGGCCGGAATTCATATTTTGGGAACTATCAGACTCAAATCTCAAGACAGTTGTTTGTTTAATTAAGCGGAGCGGATGCAGGCTGGCAATCTTATGATACCGCTTCCCTGGTTTATTCATCCCGGAGATAAAGAACCGGATTCTTAAATGCAGCCCTCCTCGCTTGAAGATAAACGGATAGGAAAGCAATGCTGGCAACAATTATAATAGCCAATATATAAACCCAGTATGTAGAGTTCAGGCGATAGGAATAGCTCATGATAATGGCATCGTTTATTATAATTGAAAGGATGATACCGATGACACTTGCGACTACTACTATTTTGAGGTATCGATAGATGTGACGACGGATTTCTTCACCGCCTGTTGCCCCGAAAACTTTCCGGACAGCCGAATCCTTCCTATGCAATGATATATAATAAGTGCTCATTGCAACCAAGCCAAGAACGGTCAACAAAAGGGCAAGCAATGCATAAATCACTACCATTGACAATATTGCTTTCGTGGGAGATAACGATTTCTCGTAATAACTATCGATATATCCAGCTGTTTTTGGTAGTGCATAATCATAATTGGTGTCCGAAAAAGCCTTCCTGAAAGTCCCTAGTATCTCTTCCGGATAAGAATCATAACGGCCCGCAGTATTGATTACCAAACGGTTGAATTCACCTGAATTTGATACTTTCAAAGCAGCGGGTATATCATTCTCTGCATTGATAACGAAATCTGATACAATACCCTTGACTTCGGCCCCAAACCTGCTCGCAAGATATCCATCATCAATACCGGCGTTATCCTGTGAGATGATATCTCTGGCACTATTGGTGAGCCACAAACCGTCAGAAACTTTTTTCCCGCTTTCCGTTACAAAGCCGAACGCATTAAAAGCATCTGCATCACAATGGATTACATAAAGGTCTGTTGATGCACCATCTTCGGACTTTAGCGTGACACTTGAATAACTACCATCTCCAGGACAATCATTGGAGAGTCCCACTGCCTGGACAAACGGTAAAGAACGCAGAGCATCTGCCGCTGTGGCAAGCGCTTCCCTTGGATAATTCCCGGATATCACAAAGACGTTCTCACCCATTTCTCCGCGAGGCCGGTCCGCCATCTTTTTGTATTGCGCGTAAAACAGAATGGACACAGATAAAAGGACGATAGAAATGAAGCACTGTATACCAATAAGAATGCTACTCGTATCCTTTTTCAGCTGTGCACGATATCCACCATTTACTATATCTATAGCAGAATACCTTTTCGCTATCTTTGAGGGAATCAAAGCGGTTATAGCTGAGAGAAGAAGAATGAAAATTCCATAAAAAAGAATCTTTCCGGGCGTTATCGAACTGTCCAGTACTATGAAGGTATGGGTAACATTAAAGAAATTGTTAAATACGGGGGAGATGTATTTGGACAGGCCATAACCCAAAACAAAGCATACGGAGGTAATGAGAAGAGTTTCCAGAAAGTTAGCCATCTTGATTCCCTTTTCGGAAGATCCAAGCAGCTTCTTCAATGCCCATTCTTTACCTCGCTTAGTCGAAAGGGCAACATTCAGATTGACATAGTTGACGAAGGCAAAGATGAAGAGGATTATGCCAAAAAGCTCAACTGCCCATAGCGATAATCCCCAAGTCTGGGTGAGACTGTAATTATATATATTGGACGATATCTTGTCATATCTGATCAGTTTTATAACGGCATCCGGATGCTGTGCATAATAAGATGAATAAAAGTTTCTACAAGCGACCTTGCACTTGTTCAATATCTCTTTGGCCTTGAAACCATCTTGAATCCGAATGAACGTAACGACATTTTCCCAATAACCTGATGGATTTGCCCATTGGGCATCCAGCATCGGGGAATTAATGCTGAAAATGATATCTGCCGATGGGAGTAAAGAATTATGCAGATCGTCAAATATTCCATTTACGATATATTCCTCTCCTGCACAGGCCAATGGTTTTCCCATTGCATCATCGCCGATTTTTGTTGCCAGACTCTCGGAAATCAAAACCGATTTACGATCTGCCAGTGACAACGGCGAACCCTGTAATAAGTTGACATCAAAGAACGTGAAGAAATCCTGACTGACCGCAATACCCAAGGCACTTAGTGTATTATCACCAACGGATATCGCATTGTTCCCGCTAGCGTAAACCTGCGCATACCGGTCGATTTCTGGAACTGCCTCAATCAACTCCTGCCCCAAGCCTATAGTCGTTTCAAATGATTCATCGACTGGACAAACAGCATAGACGCGTTTGAAATCCTTTCCGTGGTCTATTTCCCATTTATCAGAAAAGAAAGACAAAAGTGGAATAGTAAAAGCCAAGGCAACACTAATACCTATCACCTCTACGGTGATATACCATTTATTCCGGAACAAGAAACGCAAGTATTCAATCATGATTGTATAAGGTCTGTAAAGTTTCTTTACACTTTATTTAAAAAATAAGGTTAAATACATATATACCAACAAAACCGTGCCAAGAAATGTATTACCCTTATTCTATGCAAGTTACACATTTCTTGAAAAGAAAAAACTGTAAAGTTTCCTTACAGTGTGTAAAATATGTAAAATCTAAAGAAAATGGGAAGCCAGATAGGATTAAGTTGTTTATTCGTTTACCAGCAACTTATACCCCTCCCCTCGCACGTTGACGATGCGGATGCACGTGACATTAGGTGGACGTCATATTACTAAACGTAACCGAGAATGGACTTTAGGATATTCGTTTTAAGACATAAATCACAGTTACATTTCGCCTATTCTACGTTAAGCGAAATGCTACAATCAAAAAAATGGGCGGCCGTGCATGTTCGGTCGCCCATTTTCAATTCTCATGAGGGTTCTATACAACTTCAAGTCGGAGTGTTATGCCGAGTGCATTCGCAATCTGAAGGAATGATGACAACTGCATGTCGGTCTCCCCTTTCTCGATACGGTTTATGTACGTACGTTTCTTGCCGATCTGATCTGCCAGCTCCTTCTGAGTCATGCCAAGCTCTTTGCGCCGCTCTCTCAATATCTCGCCGTAGTACCAGGCTCTGGCTTTTGCCTCGAATTCCTCGCGCTCTGCAGATCCAGGCACACCAGCCTCTGCTGATAAGACAGACTCCGCTTTAACAAAGCCAGAATTGGCCGAGAAGTCTTCGCTTCTTAGCCTCTTGATCTCATCTGGTGACAATCTGTTTACCGTTCCATTCATAATAACCTCCTTAGTATCTTTAGTCCTTCAGCTATCGCCTTTTCGTAATCCTTCGTACTTTTCTTGATGAAACCATTCAAAAATACTACCGATTTCGCTTCGTTAATGTTATCATTATCAATTGAAAACAAAATCACTCTTATTTCTGTATCGACCGAGATCCTCATTTCATAGAAATCAGTCCCGACAAGTTTCTTTACAAATTTAGAAGGCACAGGTGTAACCGTTTCTAGTATCGATGTTGCATACAGGAGCTTCTCCTGTGTCCTTCTGTTGGATTTCCTGTAGAAGTCCATGTATTCGGATGAATATATAAGTTCTCTTTTCACGATTCATCGAATCATTGCAAAGGTAACTAATTAGTTTCTTTTTAGCAACAGTTAGTACACTATACTTCTAAAAGAATCTCATTAGTATCCTTTAAGTTAAACACTAAAACAATTCCTTTGTCCCGCTTGGTTTCCTGACTCTGACTTTGCCGTTCTTCTGCTCATAGCGTGAAATTCCCAGCTGGAACATCGCAAAGACGACATCCTTGATTGTCATGCATTCTCTCAAGGCAATCTCGCGAACAATTGCCCACTGCTGTTTGTTGACTATGACGGAAGTTCGCATGTCTGTATCACGTGCAAGCTCTTCCCTCTCCCCCTTCGGCTTCCGTCCGGTCATGAATGTTCTGCGTTCCGTTACCATGGATTCTATAACATCCTCTTCAGGATTCTTTTCAGGTACTATCTCGGCACCTTCACCAAACATTGCGGAAATGCCACCTTTCAACTGGTCTTTAATATTTGCCATAATGATATTATCAGTATTTAATGCTGCATTGAATACATATAACTTTCGGTTGTCCTTATTATCGATAACGACGATAATGCCTTCTACGTATTCTTCTATTCCTTCGCTTCAGGCACTCAATAATCAGAACTATCAATAGCAGATGAATCATAGTAGTATCGGTATCAATTGCAGTATTGGTTATTATTACACTTATTATTATCGTTGTTCCCAAGGTTTAGGTTTACCAAGTCTATCCAAGAGTTCCGCACTTAATGCGGTGTAGTCCATAGCACCATTGCTCTTTGGGGAATATGATACTATGTCGAGGCTGACGATGGGCGCCTGAACGATGGTTGCATTCTCACGGATTCTGGTATCGAAGACGATCTTTCCATATCGATCACGAAGGTCTGCCTCTACCATCTGATCGAGCGTTCTGCGGGTGTGGAAACGAGTGATGATGATGCCTGTAAGCTCCAGATCCGGATTGATTCCGGACTTCACTATCTCAGACATGTCGAGCAGCTGCAGAAGACCTTCAGCGGCGTAAGCATCACATGAAATAGGAACAACCAGGGACGTCGCTGCAGTGAATGCATTGACGGTGATGATACCCATCTGAGAAGGACAGTCGAGCAGGATGAAGTCGTATGATTCAGCTACCGGCCTTAGCAGCCTTGCCAGGATGCTTTCTCTTTGGATCCTTGAAGCTATGACAGTGTCCAGGGCTCCCATGTCTAGGGATGACGGTACGATGTCAAGGTTCTCCCTTATTGCGAAGACAGGAATATCCTTACCCTCACAGAATGCCTCATATATCGTCCTTCCAGGCTTGTTGCGTGCTCCAATGAACGTGCTCGTGAGATTCCTCTGTGCATCGAGATCCACCAGCAGGGTCTTCTTACCGGATGATGACAGCAGCGAGCCTAAGGTTGCGGCCGAAGTGGTCTTTCCAACACCGCCTTTATGACTGGCGATGCAGATGATGTGAGTTGTTTTCATGGTCAATATTTATCTAATGCTGTTACTATGTTCTCAAGGAAATGTGGATAATCGAAATAGTTGTCTATAATCGGATGGAGAGAACGTAATGTCTTCTCCAGAGTGTCATCATCTAGAGCGAGATTGTGATAATAATGAATAACATCCCCTACAGTCTGAAGACACTCGACTGCGAGAATCTCAAGGGTATTTCTGTCATCCACATGATTCTTGATATCTGTATTGAGGACTCTTACAAACTCCTCATATTCAGATTCGTCCTGGCAGATTGCGGTCCTGAAGATCATGTTGATCTGAGTGTTGGACATATGCTGGATGACTACGATAATCCTGTCCAGTACCCTGCTGTATAATGTACCGGTGTACAGTGAATCTTTGACACATTTAATTTCTGCCGCCATATCCTGAAGCACTTGTGTCATTTCGTTTTGATAAACGTCAAGTTTCCTGGACTTGTATATCAGAAATATGATGAAGGCGCCCATGAGGATGCATCCGCTCGCTGTGATGAACAGATGTACATCAAGGAGGTTCTCCAAGGTGGCATTATACCACATATACATTATGCTTATCAAATATGTCAATAGACCGAAAAGGATGAATAAGACCCCAAGGATTCGTATTATGAAATACTTCGGTTTGTCAAATTCGCTTGCGAACTTGTTGTCGCTGATGGATTGGATTCTTTCTTTCATTACTTAGGAATTTATTTAGGTGAAACAATCTATTTGTCGAAAAATGAATATCTTTGCAGTGGATATAAGTCGTGGCAGGAAAGAGATAATCGTTTAGTGCGCAAGTCCCCGCCCGCGAGGTCTCACCTTATGGTAAAACTTCTCCACGCCGTCCGGGGCAAAAGTCTAAGCATCCATCGGGATGCTTTTCTTGTTTATAGCTTTCATGTTCATCAGAATGCATTGTCAAGTATGGATTCCGGACATCTCTGGAGGCGGAGCTCCTCCTCAATGCTCTCTGTGTAGATCTGTGTCGTGACCGGTGACGAATGCCGGAGAACCCTCTGCACATCCTTCCAGTCGGCTCCGTTTTTCAGCAGCATAACAGCAGTGGTGTGCCTTAGAGAGTGCGGACTGTATTCGTGAGAGTCCAGACCTATGGCGCGCATGGCATTCTTGCAGACATACTGCACTCCTCTTGCTGACATCCTTTCACCCCTATGGCCCTTGCCGTCGGTAGCGAAAAGAGGGCTTCCCTTTGTCGTCTCTCCCCTTTCCTTTAGATATGCCCTCAAAGGCTGCCAGACGGCCTCAGAAAGCATGACGAAGTTCTCCTTGGAATCCTGGCCCTTTCCCCATACATAAAGGATTCTACGGCCTTTCTTGTGCTTTATGTCCCCTATGTCAGCACGGACGACCTCGATGGTTCTCAGACCGGTTCTGACAATGAGATTTACCATGGCATAGTCCCTGAGGCTCTTCTCTTTGAGATATGACAGCATGGCCAGAACCTCGTCCTCGGAAAGGTGATGCTTCTTGAATCCTTTCTTGCCTCTAGGCGGTTTTACGCTTCTTGCGATGTTCGGATACAGCCTGTTGTTCTCGGCCCAGGAGTAGAACTGTCTCGTGGCGCACAGGTAAGAGCGTACTGTCAGAGGAGACAGCATCCTGCGCAGTAGATCAGTCTTGAACGAGAGGATGTCTGCGTGTGTGAGTGAAGACAGATTGCGTCGGGTAAGCCTTATCCACTCGAAGTACTGTGTCAATGCCCAGCAGTAGGTCTGCCTGGTCTTCTCCTTTACGTCAAGAGAAGTCAGGAAGGCTTGCAGAATTGCATCCCATTGTTCCTGATTGGTTCCATCGGAAACGAGAGCATTACTACTAAGTATTTGAGTGTTATCCGTCATCTTTGTAGTCTATAGATATTGTTACTACTATTACTGACGGCGAATATAGATACCTGATTTTGAATATCTTTCAGATCATAAAAGATAGTGATGATAGTGTAATGAGATTGTAATCAAGGTCAAAATTCATGGAATGGATCGACTATTTCCGGGTTCTCTTCCGGAGGTACAGGGTCATTGGTCTGCTGAGTTTCATTCTTGTATTCGGACTCGATAAGCAACTTGATATCCTTCTTAACCTGAACGAAGTTCTTGGTCATTTCAATCTCCATATTCTCCCTGATCATCTCCTCTGAAAGTCCGGCTAATCTATCCGACAACTCGTCGTCAGACAGACTTGAGCACTGCTGTTCAGCCATCACCTGCACTTCATCTTCCCGTGGAAGGACTACGCTGTCACGCATAATTTCCTCTCTAAACTGCATGACAAGCATTGTCTTGCCATCCTGCCGCACATGCTCCGCGATCTCCTCTTCTCCAAAGTCCGTCATGACTGGAATCTTCTTGTAAGCAGCTTCCTTCTTCGCTATAGCCTTCACGTCTCTTTGGATCATGCCGCAGAAAAGCTTTTTAGGAACACTGCTGCCGAATGAATCCGCCACCTTGCCGCAGAACATTCCCTGAGGGAAAGTCTCGATGACACTTCTCGGAAGGAGTTCCTCATTCTCGAATGAGATGTTGATGGATCGTGAGTCATCCCCTTCCGTGAGGCTTCTGTTCACCTTCTTCTGTGAACCAAATATCTTAGAGACATCTTCAGCCGTCTTTCCATTCACCTGGCCGCATACAAGGTTGGCAGCTGCATTCTCAACAACTTCGGACTCTTTGTCGCCATAATTCAGCCGCAGCTGACTTTTATCCTGTATGCCTGGGGCTATAAGCAGCTTGTTTGATCGTCCAGTATTTATGAGATGGTCAAGTCCCTTGAGAAGAATGGTAGGCAGCTCGTCAAGGAGTATAGCACAAGGAACTTTACCAGGCTTGTTGACCACATTGAAGAGCTTTGACGTTATCAGGGCGATTGTGGTACCGTAAACCAATCTGTTGTCCGGATCGTTGCCGGCACATAGGATTACCTGATTGTCGGGATCATTTATCTCCAGAGAGAAGTCAGAGCCTGTCATCGTCCAGTACAGCTTTCGTGAGATGAACTTTACGATAGGCACCTGAGCTGTTGCCAGCTGACCCTGAAGCTGCTCCTGAGCTCCGCCTTCAAACGCTCCCAGAAACGGTGCCATCTGGCTCTCCAGTTCGGGATAGCTTGCAAGTATCGGGAATACCTTCTTGTAGTCGTAGCTCATCAGCTCAATGACGTGCGGAAAGGTACAGTATATGCCATCCCTGTATATCTTCAGAAACCATATGATAAGCGCCATGTAGTTGATAGCAGACTGGACGAAGAAGTCATCTCCGTTCTCGGAGTTCTTCTTGATGTTCAGCATCACAGTCTCTGCAAGGGCAAATGCATGGGAAGGATCTTCCAGAAGATGCGGTGCAAGAGGATTGCACCTGCATGAGCGTCTTGGGTCATTGAAGTCAATCGTGCAGAACTGCGGCCTCCTCATCTTTTTCGGCCAGCTCAGAAGCAGTTCGTTGAAGACCTTTGTCGTCATGTCCGGATATTTGTAATCATACACGAACATGGAGTAGCCCTTGGAGATCACCTGTTCTATTATGGGGCCGAACACAGAGAAGGTCTTTCCCGATCCAGGAGTTCCTACCACAAGGATACCTCTGAAGGGATTGACGATGTTGATCCATCCGTCATGAATGCGGTGGTTCCATTGGAACTTCATCGGTATGTTGATCGAGTGCTCGTTCTTGATGAGCTTCCGGCACTGATCGAAGGTCTCGTTGCGGTCATTGATCTCATCTTCGCTAGCGAATCCTGTAATCCCGAAGTTGCCTATCGTCCAGAATATCCCTGCAAAGCCCATGACTGTGGCGATCAGATAAACCAGAGGCCGGCTGAATGGGATGAAATAGAGTGATACAGATATGATTCCCACTATGGCGACGACATGTCTTTCAGCAGTGTCGAATCTCCTTCCGCCGGCAAGGACACCTAGCGAGATGAATACAAGAGCAAGAGCCTTTGTCAATATGTGCGTATCGAATACTCCCGCCTTGCGGAACTGCAGCATGATGGTGTCTATCACGCCTACCGTAGCATTAAGTTCCCTCAGAAGAGGGTGGACATAATAATAGAGATTGACCATGAGAATGGCAATCCCTATTATCGACATATAGTCGAAGTGTTTCTCGTATTCCCTCTTGCCGGACATTACCTTATCGTTTCTTTCCTTTCTTCTTGCCTTTGTTCTCGTCGTCCATCATCTCCATTTCTGACGAACGCCCCGCTCCAAGTCCTTCAAGCA
This sequence comes from Bacteroidaceae bacterium, assembly GCA_017628845.1. Lineage (GTDB taxonomy): Bacteria > Bacteroidota > Bacteroidia > Bacteroidales > Bacteroidaceae > Physcousia. The sequence continues at coordinate 14,380 of JAGBYI010000001.1, read as the reverse complement.
CGTCCATAATTCCAGGACCGTCGCCGCTCTGCACGGCGGTTGTGCCTTGAGTGCTGGTGATGTTCGCATGCCACTGGGATGAAGAGTCAGCGGTCTGTATAAGGTTAAGTTTGAAAGTCGGCAACTCCGAGCATTTGAAGGCGCTCTTTGTCGCATGATCCACGAATGTGGCTCCAATGATATTACCGTTTGGCGCTCGGTGGATCTTCAGATCGATGTCATGTCTCTTCAGCATGTTGCTGAAGTGACTCTCGCTGGTTGAACGTGGGATGCAGAAAGACGCCAGCGAGTCGACCTTGGAGAGTTCCCGCTGCCGGATGGATGTCCTTCCGCGGCATGAAAGCGCCCGCTTCTCATACAGTTCATACATTGACAGAGCGGTATCCCTCTCATCGATAGGAGCAGTACAGGGTTTGCTTTGACCGTCCAGTCCCTGAAGAATGATGACATTCTCGTTTCCGGTCCTGTAATCTACGCCAATTCCATGATTCTCCATTATCATCTGGAATTGGGCGAATGTCGTGAAGTGATACTTGCAGCATTCGTTGAAGATCGCCTCCATCTGTGCCAGAACATTACCGGCTGACGGCGTGAACCTGCGTGTGTCTATTCCCAGGTCACTCATATGCTGCGCATTTCCATTACCCAGGGTGAATCCGTATTTATCCGCCAGCTGGCGTGTCAGGTCCACTGCCCTACGCTTCTCCTGACGGTCTCGGATCTTCTTCCCGTCTTCATTCACCTTGACGGACACCACGTGGTAGTGTTCCCTCTCGATATCGGTGTGTCTGTAGACGGCATAGGGCTGGTTTCCATACCCTAATCCCTTCATCAGGTCGTCAATGAACTCCAGAGCCTTGTCCGGAGTCATGCCGTCATTCTCCGACGGATTTATTGACATATGAAAGGATACATCCCGGCTTCTGATGTTCCTGTTTTCGTAAAAGCGGAAGGTGTCCTGTATTGATGCGTCACAGGCCCTTTTGTTGACCGTCGCAAGTAGTTCGGCATCTCCGCTGCTCACCTTCCGCTCGTTATAGTCCAGTGCGCTCTTGACGCTGGGACATGACTTCATGATCTTCACCACCATGTCAGAGAGTCTTGAAGTCGAAGTCTATCTTGAAAGGTCAGTTCTCCTTCTGGGGAGCTCCGCACAGATCGACATCCCTTGCATTGATGTAAGCATTCATATAAGGCTTGCCATCCTTGCCCAGCACAGCGCTTATGGATAGTCTTCCGGACACATATATGCTTATGCCCTTCTTAAGATATCCGAACAGCTTGTTCTTAGGATAGCTGACATCGTAGAATGTAGTCCTTTTCTCGTCACCGAGGTTTTCATTTACCGCAACCCTGAAGGCTACGAATTCATTTCCATTCTGGCTGACCTTAAGTTCAGCATCGGCGGTGAGATTGCCGATAATTTGAATTGTCTGTAACATGTCTTTATCTTTTAGTTAGGTTCTTCTGTCTCTTTCTCCAGTCTTTCGACTATGCTTATCAGGAGATTCATCTGTTCCTTCAGCTCGATCGTCATTGTCGCGACCTTGGTCAGGTAGAAGTTGGCCGCCCTAGAGTTTATCACCGGGGAACCGTCCGATCTAGTCTTCTTGCTCAAGCTGTTCATCTGCTTCGTGGCCTGATTGTAATCGACTCCGATTTTGGCTATTCTTGCACTGATGTCATTGATCATATTACGGAGGTTCCTGTCTGTGAGGACGATGTTTTTCCGGACTTTTATCTGCTTGTTCAAAGCTCTGTCACGGATGAATTTCGAGATGGACAGGTAGTCTGCCTTAGCCATCTGAGTACGTATCTTCTCGAACTCATCTTCTGTGAATCTGAGGCCGACAAATCTGCATCTTGGCTTTGTTGAAATTGTTCCCATCCCTTCCTTTTTTTCTTAATAAATATGCGACTTCGGAGCATATTGTAGTCCGCAGTTCACTGCGCAAACTTCGTCGTTGTTAAACAATGACCCATCTTGCTATCTGTGTCAGATATGAGTTTCCATTGCCCCATATTCATAATAATACTTAACAAAGATAATAATTATTTTTAACCTGCAAAAACTAAAGACTTTTCTGCTAAGATTAAAGTTTGTCAGGTCTGGAAAGAATGTGTAAATTTGCTATAATGAAAACCTCAAGGATATATCACGAACTTAACCTGGACATCGTGACCGCTGAGTCAGACGATGTGTGCTATCTGCTCCTTCCTGAGAAGATGAAGGAAACGGATATGGACTGGCTTGAAGTGCTAGTCCAGAAATACCCTGTAAACATCGTCGCGATATCAGGCATGAAGTGGAACGACATGATGACACCGTGGAAGGCTCCGGCCCTTAACCCGAAAGAAGATGATTTCAGGGGAAAGGCCAAGGATTTCCTTGCGAGTCTCCTTGGAGATATCTTTGTCAACACCGAACAGTCGCTCAGGCTTACTCATCCAAAGAGACATCTTATCGGCATATCACTTTCAGGACTCTTTGCAGTATGGGCATCTACAATGACCGGCAAATTCAACAGTGTCGCATCCATCTCAGGATCCTTCTGGTACGATGGATTTTCAGAGTGGCTGAAGGAGCAGGATATCCGCTGCGAAAGATTCTTCCTGTCTCTTGGCGATAAGGAGGTGAAAGCAAAGAATGAAAGACTATCATCAGTTGGGGTTCATACTCAAGAGGTAGTTAAGATACTTGAAGATAAGTCAAAAGAAGTCACCTTCTTGACAGATGAAGGCAACCACTTCGATTTCTTCAGGGAGCGTCTGGAAAAGGCGATATCTAGCATTTTTGAATCACATATCTTGGAAAAATGTAGCTAATTATATATTTTTGCATTGGAAAAATGTCAGGCAAGCTCGTGTTTTGTATTGGAAAAATGTAAAACACCCAAGAATCGCTGACATAAAAATGTATTATTATGCTTTCCAGGAAACTTGACGCCTTCATCGAAAGGCATTATGCGAACAATAAGTCAGCTCTTCTTCTCAAAGGAGCTAGACAGGTCGGTAAGACATCTGCCATAAGGAAATATGCTGAGGTGCACAAGATGAATCTTATAGAAATCAACTTCTATGAAGATGCTTCTGCCTGCAATATCTTCAAGGGTTCCCAGAATGCTAAGGATGTGCTCTTGCGCATTTCAGCTCACACAAAGAAGAAGACCTCCCTACCCAATACCATGATCTTCTTCGACGAGGTCCAGAAATGTCCGGAGGTGATAACCTGGATAAAGTTCCTAGTCGATGAAGGAAGCTGCAGATATGCATTGAGCGGTAGTCTGCTTGGTGTGGAATTAAAAGGAATTGAAAGTGTTCCCGTAGGATACATGGCTGTCAAGGAAGTATTCCCATTGGACATGGAAGAGTTTTCTCGTTGTCTTGGTCTTTCGGACGAGGTCATTGCTACTGTATCAGATGCCTTTGAGAAGAGAACAACTGTAGATGAAGTCGTACACGCTGCCTTGATGAAGATGGTACATCTGTATCTTGTTGTAGGAGGCATGCCTGCTGCAGTTCAAGCATACGTAGATACTAATGACCTTAATGTGGTCGAAGATAAACAGAAGGAAATTCTGGATCTGTACAAGTGGGATATCAGTCAGTATGACATGGAGAAGAAGCTTGAGATAAACGAAATATTCAATCTCATACCATCCGAACTAGACGCCAAGAACAAGCGATTCATTCTGAAGAATCTCAATGAGCATGCCCGTTTTTCGCGTTACGAGAACAGCTTCCTATGGCTTAAAAATGCTGGTGTTGCAATCCCCACATTGAATATTCAGGAACCGACCTATTCGTTCAAGCTCAATGAACTAAGGAATTTATTCAAGTTATTCCAGAATGACGTAGGACTGTTGACTAGCCAATATGCTTCTGGCGTACAGCTTAAACTATTACAGGGTGAAGTAAAGCAGAATTTTGGTGCTATTTATGAAAATCTTGTGGCTCAGGAACTGTATTGCCACGGCTTTGGAGGCGACGATCATGAGTTGCATTACTTCAACAGCAAAAAGCAGGGAGAGCTGGACTTTGTTATTGCTCAGAATGGAAAGGTCATTCCAATTGAGGTGAAATCTGGCAAAGACTACGAAAGACACAGTGCTTTGACAAACGTCTTGTCCAATCGTGACTACAACCTAGAACTGGCCTATATTCTGACCAACGACAATCTACGTGTGGACGATAAACGCGTCTATATGCCTATCTATATGCTGATGTTCATTCAGAAGTCTCCATCTCCAACAAATCAGATTTTCAAGTTGGATCTGCACAACCTATAGAGCAGATCTCTCATATACAGCAAAAGTCCCGAACTCGGGACTTTTGTTTTATCAGACCTTGTGTATGAATTGCTCTAACACTCTATAAATATGAAATAATAATATTACCCAATACTATTACACCTATTATTATATATACGCGTAGTATGCTTGCAGTATCATTACTACTGCGGGTAATACCGACAGTTAAAGGACGCTAAGCTTTCTCAGGAGTTTCTTTTTCCCTTTCATCTCTTTAATCACCGTACTACATAGCATTATGCTTATGCTATTTAAGAGCATAGCGTATTATATATGCTATGTGATTCGCAAACAATCTTTGTAACTAACTGTCTTACAACAGCAAACAAGCGAAGATTAAGTTGTAAATAGGACTTTTTGAATACTTTATTAGGACTTTTTGAATACTAATTTCCTTCTCAAATGGGACTTTTTGAATACGAAAGTTTTCAATTAGGAAAAATCCTGAATGTCATTCCTAATTAGCAAAATGGGACATATTGAATACTTTTCCGGGAGATTACATGAGTTTTCATCAGGTTTCTTCCTACGGAAGACCGTAATCTGTAACCATTCGCTGCAATCCTTTGGTCACACTGGGTTCCAAGTGAATGCAAATGGGACTTTTTGAATACTTTTGAAAAATAGTATTGATATCAATGATAGTCATATTTTTTCTTAACCAAAAATATTCTACATTTGTCCCGTCCAGATTCAGATTGATGGAAGAGCAGCAGATACTCAGTTCCCAGCATTCCCCGCTCACTACCAGAGGGCGTCAGGTTGTTCAGTCATACATTGCGACCACTGCAATGTATGACTTCAACGTGTATGAGAAGAGAGTGATGTACAATCTTGTCAGGCTGGCTCAAAGTCAGATCGAGGGAGTAGTCCTGACTGACAATCTTCATAAGATCTGCCATGACATGAAGGGGTATGTCCATGTTACTCTTCCACTGTCCGATTTCCTGGCGGATGAGGAGGACAAGAATCACCGCCGGGTGAAAGACGCCCTGAAGTCACTCCACAGGAAGACGTTCGAGTATCTTGATGATGACGTATGGGAATGCATATCAATCATCGCCCTTCCGAAGATCGCACTTCATTCCAGACAGGTATCCTTCATTGTCGACAGTCGTGTATGGGATGTATTGCTTGACTTCTCACGTGGCTTTTCAAGATATGACATCGAGGTGGCATTCAGGTTAGAAAGTTGCTATTCAATGCGTTTCTATGAACTTATGGCCTGTCAGAAAGAGCCAATCACCTACTCGATCGATGCACTGAGAAGGATCTTCAAACTGGAAGACAAGTATGCGTTTACCAAGGATTTCATCAAGAGGGTCGTTGAATCCTCGAAGATAGAACTGGATCAGAAGTCACCTGTTTCGTTCACGTACGCTCCGGTAAAGGATGGCAAGAGAATCACCCAGTTAATCTTCTTTCCGGTTAGATTCAACGGGCAGGATTCAAGTGATGATGACCACCGTGTGATCCTGAGGAAATACGGTTCATCCGCAGTGCTTACGGCAGATGAAAGACGCTTTCTGGAGGAGATCGGTTTCAACGAAAGCGGTATCAACAATAACCTTTCCCTGTTCATGGATTGTCAGCGTAACCTTGACTTCATTTACGAGCTCGCACTCATCAAGGGAAAGTGCAGAACCAAGAAGAATCCATGCGGTTGGTGCATCCGGACGCTTACCGGAAAGCTTGCCGACAAAAAATCTCAAAGGGCTTAATAAAACAAGTTTTATTACTCAAATTCTTCATAATTTTTCTTAACAAAAATTCATATTTTCCTTTGTCGTAATTCATAATTTCTTTTAACTTTGCCGACGCAAGGTAAAATTGAAATATGAAACTCACTGGAGGAACTAAGCTTAACGGCCTCAAGACCGTCTATGCTCTGATGATTTGTATCCTGTCCGCATCCACTGCTTCTGCGCAGAGAACGATGAATGGTCAGGACAATATCAGTGCGTCAATCCACTACAGTTTCTCCGGTGAGATTCCACTTGGCGCAGACCTCTGGTGGGGACGTTATCTCATGTACGGGAACGCGAAAGCTGGCGTCAGCTATTCCCCATTCTCCAAACAGATCTTTTCAGACGAAACAGCCATGTCACGGGCAATTCAGAACTACACAATTCTAGCGCATGGGGAATACATGCACAGGATTGTCGCTACCAGAGGCCGCCATGTAGGACTGTATGCAGGAGGAGGAGTCTTCCTTGGATGTGAACTGTACGACCCTCAGAAGAGGGTTCCATCATACATTGACACCGGTCTGGGTGACTGGGGGTTTCTTTACGGTCTGTCTGCAGCTCTTGAGTTGGAACTGTTCGTCAGCCGTCAGACATGTATTCTCATCCGGTGCGCGGTGCCGGTAAATTTCAGCTCACCGCTCAGCAAAGTCAGAGTCAATTCAGGAATAGGTGCAAGGGTAAATCTCTTTTGACGCAAATCTGTAATACGCATGCACTCATGCGTATACAGTTTTTACTTTTACTTACATCTGCAGGCGCGTCGGGAGATGGGCCTGCTTTAAAAAGAACGAACAAAATGCCATATATGAAGAAGATACTACTACTTATGACTTTCATAGCAGTCATTTCAACAACAGCTTCAGCTCAAGACTGGAGCGTTTCCACCAATCTTTTCGACTACGTATGCCTTGGAACCATCAATGTGGAAGGTTCTGGTGCGGTAGGTCGGCATATCAGCGTCAACGCGTCTGCTCGCGTCAATCCATGGACCTTCCACAAGGGGGATCCATCCAAGCAGATGCAGAACAGACAGCAGACCTATGCAGCGGGTATAAGATACTGGCCTTGGCATATCTATTCCGGATGGTGGTTTTCCGGCATGGCGCAGTATGAGGAATACAACCGTGGTGGAATTTTCTCTCAGGCAACAGAGGAGGGTGACGCATTCGGACTGAGTCTGGGAGGAGGATATTCCCTCATGGTTCACGAGAACCTGAACATAGACTTCGGTCTTTCTCTCTGGGGTGGACAGAAGACATACGTCAGTTATGCCTGTCCGTCATGTGGCAGGATCACGGACAAGGGCAGCAAATGGTTCTTCCTGCCAAACGAACTCAGGATAGCAGTTCAGTACATCTTCTAACACGTCAAGGCCATGTTAGTGATAATCGACAAATATCCTATCGACACTTCCCTCTTCCGAGCCTGCTGCCTTAACGAAAGACTAGATTTAGTCTATTTCATCCATAAGCCTCAAGGCTATGAGGGAGAGATATCCCTGCCGATCTTATTCGAGAACAGATGGGACACGAAACGCTTCTTTGATGAATACTGTACGGCCAAATACAATGACGAGCCGGTATATGAGTTCGAGGGCGAGGCCTGGTTCAGTCTTGAGCTCTACATAAGACTGCGTGACAGAAATGCAAAGAAAACAGAAAAACCATAAAGACATGAAGATATTACTTTCAAGAACATCCATAGACTTCAGCAACTATCATTCTGCTGTGCTTCACGAGACTTTCGGCGTGATCAGCTTCTGCGTAAGAAATGAAATCGATGACAGATGTCTTCAGCTGCCTCTGACATTCGCAAGCGGCAAGGACGCCAAGGAAGCATACTGTCTGATTCTACAGGGACGCAACACAGGCGCTAATTGCGTAAGTCTTTGTGATTTTTGGTGCTCATGGCCCAGCGATCTCGCTATGAAGGTTGAGCAGTATGCTCAGCATATGTATGACTTTGACAGACCGATACAGCTATGAGACAGGCTCGTCACATTAGATTCTTGGTTGCGTTTCTTGCTTCAATATTCGCATTCACGATGACGGTCTCGTGTGTCACTGAGATTACGGCCATAGATCACTCCTTTGGCTTTGCAGCTGTGGTGTCATACGACGATGCAACCGACAGTCATAGCCTGACCCTTACCAGGATCAGCGGCATCAAGGAGAACCAGTACAATATCGCTTTCACGCTGGATGGTGAGGCCGACCTGATACTTACGGAGCCTTCAGGCACGACACATGAAGGATCTATGAAGGCGGACTTCAATGATGTCTCGTCGAGAACCTATCTTCTGCCTAAAGTTCAACCAGGTGAACATACCCTTGGATTGAACATAAGCACTGATGAATACTCTCAAGCTCTTGATGTCGTATTTTCAGCAGAAGATTACTCGTTTACCTTTGACTGTAATATCCTCTTTGACGAGAAGACCAAGTCAAATTCACTTGAAGTGACGCTTAAGGAAGGAAAACCTACAGACACGTATACTATATCCTTCACTATAGACAACAAGGAGCCTCGAAAAACCTATCAGGAGACATTCAGTGACGATATAGTGAAGACTTATGATCTACCGCCGCTGGAACCAGGTGAGCATACCGTTAATCTACAGATAAGTACCGCGAAGCACTCACAGAAGACTGACCTTCCCTATAAGGTCAACGACTACTCGTTCAAGGTGCAGGCAGATATCGAGTATGACGCAGAAAATCTCTCGCACAGATTATTCCTGACTCTTCTGGAAGGATCAAGGGATGAGACCTACACGGTGTCCTATACCGTCGACGGCGGTCATAGCGTAAAGTTTATAGATGATGCCGGCAAGGAACACGGTGCATCATTCACTGAATCCTTCAAGGATGCAACAGTAAGATCCTACGACCTCTCCAGAACCGACAAGGGCAAGCATATGATCAAGATGATAATCAGCACCAATGACTTCTCACAAGTCCTTGAGATCCCATACGCGGTCGATGCTCTTCCATTCTCCATCTATGCAGAGATGGACACCAGCGGAAGTGGTACGGTGATGATGCTGACTCTCAAGGAGGGAGACACCGCTACCGAATACAATGCTTCAATCACTCTAGACGGAAAGACCATAGCTTCGCAGAACATCAACTTCTCAAGAAATCCAATCTACAAATATAATTTGCCGACCACCAGGCCTGGCAAACATGATATCTCCGTGCAGCTTACTGACGGTTATACTGTCGAGAAGACCAATGTGAGCTATTCTGAACCGGTGAGGCATCCGTATCTTGACATCACTCTTAAACATAATGAGGCCAACGGAAAGCATTATGCGGAGATAGGATCGAATCCATATGACATAGAGCTCAAGTTGATTACAACACTGACCATAAAGGGCAATGCAAGGGTGTGTACCTCGACATATGAGTATTACGAAACAGATTTCACATACGTCACCAAGAGCAAGACGATGAGCGACAGCAACACTTCCTCAGGAATCTATGGCGGTAATTCCGTAACCCTCATTGACAGGGATGCGCTTGCAGCAAAGATGACAAGCTCATACGAGATGAGCAATGTCATGGAATACTGTTGCAATCCGGGCGACGGAGAGAATTCAGATCAGATCTGGTGGCAGTCGTTCAAGAAGGAACGCGCCTACTACTACATCGTCGAAGAGACACTCAAGATAGATATCTCAGGTGAGAAAGTTTCCGGAGTCACTCTCAGAGTCAGGAACGAGATAGGGGCCATGACCCTTAACGGAAAGTCGAATTCATCTGGAGCAACAAATATAGCCCTCTAGTGCCGGGAGGGACACCGCAGTGAAGTAAATTTTTCATAAGTGAATAAAGGTTAATAATAGATGTTGTTTATGTGAATCCGGAGACGGCACCTCCGGTTTTGCTTCCCCACTTGATATATTGAAAATGAAGAGGATATATTACATATTCTTAGCGATAGCTTTACCTTTTCTGATTGCAGGATGCGCCTCGGGACGCAAGATGAAGACCCTCAAGAGCGGTACTGTCCGCCCATCACTGGCTCTGACCAAGGAGCAGGACTTCATCCCCGACATCCGCAAGGACCTGAAGGCTCAGAGGGACACCTTTGTCATCAAGGACGGCGACAAGGAGATCCTCATCATGAAGGCCATCAAGAACGAGGACGGAGAGATGGTAGCTCACGACGTGCTTGACGCAGCGGTTGTGACCGCACGCTTCCGTAACGTGGCCGAGAGGAACGGCCGTGTGGACATCGAGTTCCAGGTCATCGTCCCTCAGAGCATGCAGGACAGCAAGTGGCAGCTGAGGTTCCGCCCTCAGATGTACATCCTGCAGGACACACTCGATCTCGATCCTGTCATCATCACCGGAGCCGAGTACCGCAAGGGACAGCTGAAGGGATATCAGCAGTACGAGAAGTTCCTCGCGACCATCGTGACCAACCCGGACGAGTTCGTGAACTGGTGGCTGCTGGAGCTCTTCATTGAGAGGAACATGCCGGATCTGTATGCATTCAAGACCGACTCCACCTACGTCTCTGACGAGGAGTTCGCCTCGGTTTATGGTGTGACGGAAAAGGAAGCCATAGAGCATTACACTGATGATCTGGCGAGAAAGGCCAACAACAAGCGGATGTCAAAAAGGGAGAAGATGTACCGCAAGTACGTGAAGGTCCCTATAGTGACAGAGGGCTTAAGGCTTGACACAGTCATACAGACATTTAGCGGTGATTTCATCTACAGATACGTTCAGCCTATAAAGACACGTCCGAAGCTCAGAAAGGTCGACGTAGTACTTTCCGGAGACATCTACGAGTCTGACCAGAAGATCTACGACATCCCGATGAGCGACCCGCTCACGTTCTACATCTCGTCACTCTCGGCGTTCGTGGATAACCGCGAGAGATACCTTACCAAGGTCATCGAGCGAAGAGTGGAAGAGAACACGGCCTGCTACATCGAGTTTGCCTCAGGTAGTTTCGAGGTGGACGAGAAGATGGGCAATAACCCTGATGAGATAGGACGTATCAAGGAGAACCTCATGTCACTCATGCAGAACGAGAAGTTCGATCTGGACTCTATAGTGGTCACTTCATCAGCGTCTCCGGAGGGAACCATGAAGTTCAACGACAGACTCTCAAAGCTGCGTTCTGAAGGCATATCGGAGTACTTCTCCAAGTGGATGAACCACTATCAGGATTCATTGGAAAGAGAACGAGGATTCGCCGTGGATGAGGAAGGTAACATCATCATCCAGAAGAGGACTCAGATCCCGATGATAGGCCGAAGCAACGGGGAGAACTGGCAGATGCTCGACCGCCTTGTGGAGAAGGACACAGTGATGACGGAAGATGAGAAGAAAAGTTACATCTCTTATGCAGAAATCAAGGACATAGACCAAAGGGAAAGGTCACTTCAGAGTCTCGGTTGTTATCGTCACATGAGAGAGAAGCTCTATCCTAGACTCAGGACAGTCCGCTTCGACTTCCACCTGCACCGCAAGGGAATGGTCAAGGATACCGTCCACACTACAGTTCTCGACTCTACATACATGAACGGCGTACAGGCCATCAGAGACAGGGACTACGAGACAGCACTCACTCTCCTGAGACCATACAACGACTACAATACTGCCATCGCCTACCTCTGCATGGACTATAACGCCAGTGCGATGCAGATCCTGGAGAGCCTTGAGAGGTCAGCGCAGGTCAACTACATGCTTGCCGTGCTGTACAGCAGAAGAGGAGACGAGCAGAAAGCCGTCGAGTGCTACGTGCGTTCCTGCTCTCAGGATCCGACCTACATCCACCGAGGCAATCTCGACCCGGAGATATCCGTACTGATACGCAGATACGGGCTCAATGCCCAGCCGGATGATGAATTCGAATACTCACTTTAATCAATACCAACTTTAATCATCAACACAATCATGAAAAGGAAATTTCTACTACTGGCGTACTCACTCGGAGTACTCATGGCCTGCAACAAGGAAGGCGTTGCAGTGCCCCAGAACCCTCAGGACCTTCCTGCAGTGGGCGAAATAACGACGGGAAGCATCCCAGTCCACCTTTACATCTCGACAGGCATCCAGACCAGAGGCACATCGGTCAACGACAAGGAGGACGAGATCCTAAATGCCATCCTTACTGTCAAGGGATACGACGCAGAGAACAAGGTCAGCTATACCGACAATTACGATGTCAGTGGAAGCTCAAATGTCATCGTGAACCTTAAGCCGTGTACCCGCGCAGCATTCATCGTACAGAGCGGAAGCGTCAAGGACGGAATCATTCTGACCGCATTGGAAGAGCAGAAGACTCACTACTACGCAAAGGGAGAGATCAGCATGGGATGGGACGAGCTTCAGGCAGAAGGCGCCACACACATCATCGAGCTCGTAAGACAGATCAACAAGATCACTATCGACAAGATCTCGGTCGACTGGGACAACGCGAATTACGATGCCAAGGAGTTCCGTGTCAAGAGGATGTATCTGTGCGACGTGCCTCGTTACCCTGAGACCTCTTACGAAGAGGTGCCGCAGTCGATCTACAAGGAAGGATTTACCGGAACTAAGGTAGACTTCAACTACTACAACTTCAACGGACTGGAGGTCTTTAGGTACAAACCCAATAACGTTACGTACGTAGGAGATATCTTCAGGTTGGATGAGCAGCTCCTGGATGAGATGGATGTAGTCATCAGCAAGGCAAAGCCTTACGACACGCAGCATGTCTTCTATTCCTACATCTGCAACAACGCTCTGACTGTTCCTAAAGTCGACTTCATGCAGGGAGACAGGTATGCATTCACCGTACCGATGACGACCATCGTTCTTGAGGCTGAGATGGACGGCTCTCTGATGTACTACCGCTTCCCTATCCTCAAGATGCAGGAAGGAGTAGCCTCGCCAGTTCCTGTCAACACTCACTTCCGCTTTAAGGAACTGATCATCAAGGATCTCGGATCACCGACACTCTACGGAGACAAGACCTTCGAGAATGTGAACTTTACCCTCGTTGAATGGACAGAAGAGTTACTCAATGAACCAGTTACAAACCTTTAATACAAATAAAGCAATGAAAAAGACATTATCAATCTTCGCGCTTGCAGCAGCTGTGCTCTGCTCGTGCGACAAGAATGCGGACTGCATTCCATGCCAGGAGCAGGAGAATCAGGAGCCTGCAATGCTTAACGTATCACTCGGATTCGAGGACGAGCCTCAGACCAGAGCCGTAACGGCCTACACGACCGCTCAGGACTATGAGAAGGCTGTGAACAGTATCCAGATCCTCGTGTTCGATTCTTCAGGAAAGATCAACATCTACAAGGATGCCGGCACATCAGTATCAGGCATCAGCATCAGCACCACCACCGGTACGAAGAGCGTCTGGGCGGTGGTCAACGGACCGGACCTCAAGGCCATCGACACAGAGGCAGCACTCAAGGCAATCGCTGTCGACCTTGCCGACAACAGCGTGACCAAGACTGACGGATTCGTGATGGCGGGATCAACGTCATGTACTGTAAGCGCATCAGGAGCTACAGCAAACGTGACAGTGAGCCGTCTTGTGGCTCGTGTCGCTCTTCAGAAGGTGACCAACGCTCTTCCTGCAGGTTATGGAGCCCTCAAGATCGACAATGTAACCCTTATAAACGTTGTCGGAAACCAGAACCTCGGCGGAGACGCAGCCATCTCTACATGGTACAACAAGATGGGACGCAAGGACGGAGCTACTGCTGCGACACAGATCATCGACGGATCGACAAACAAGGCATCATGTGAGGCTCTTACTTTCGCTGCTCCTGGAGCATCAGTTGCCAACGGAGCAGCTCACGCGCCGTCAACTCCGCATCTCTTCTACTGCTTCCCTAACAGCACATCGACAGACAAGACAGGTTTCGAGAGTTCGTTCTCTGCGAGAAAGACCAGACTCGTAGTTGCTGCAACAATCAACAGCACCAAGTACTACTATCCGGTAGTGATCAATACGCCAGAGCGCAACAAGGCCTACACTGTGGAGCTCACCATCACAGGCCTCGGCTCTACAGATCCGGACCAGCCGGTATCAAAGGGAGCGATCACTGCAGCCGTTACCGTACAGGGATGGCAGTCGGGAGCGACTTATGAGGAGACCATCTAGACCAATTCAAGCATGTACACGAATTGCGTAGAATCAAACGGGGCGAGGGGTTAAGGGTTTCCTTATGGCCGTGGCCGCGACGCACGCATAGACCGGGGCGATGTGCGGCCGCTGTGGGGTTCGATTCCCCACGCCCTGCCAAGAATCAATAACACTCAGAATCATGAAGAGAATGAACTACATCAAGGCTGC
>JAGBYI010000157.1 GCA_017628845.1 Bacteroidaceae bacterium | reverse complement strand
GTATGGAGGGGAGTAGTTACAACTGTCAATGAAATGCCTACCTGTAGGGACAAGATAAAAGGAGAACGTAAAACTGCTAACGTTATCACCCACTTTCTCCCCCTGAGACAGGGGCGAGTACCCCGCAGGGGGAGGGGGTGGATAAACTCTCTGCGCTCTCTTGTCGTAACGAAGTTTGCGACCACTCCAGCGCCAGCATGAAACACATAGAGATAAACTCGGCGCTCTTCGCGTAATCTGCGTGCAAATATAAATCCACTTAACCTCTCAGCAAATAAATCTCACGCAGAACGCAGAGACGAACAGAAACGGAAAGGTGAAAATAGAACCACTGACCACAAGTAGGGACACAGCAGCCGTGTCCGAAACAGAACCACAGAAGCAAGCAAAACGGACACGGCATGCCGTGTCCCTACAAGCAGGTAAATAAGTAAACGGAAATGGGATTTCTGCAAAATATCTTCTATAATAAAAGCACACGGCGGCTTAGGCAGATGCTGGAGTCGGTGCGCATGAGGGATTTCAGCTTGCAATACTCTCTGGAGCATCTGCATGGCGAGGAACGACGTATGGCAGAGGAGATAAATGCCGTGATACGCGAGTTCCGTGAGTCGGAGCACCAGCGTGTGAGCGATTCGCACCTCTACGATGCCATGCTCTCCAAGGTGGATGCCATACTGATTGCGACGGACGAGAACGGACGTGTGCGATGGATGAACAAGGCCGCCATAGAGGGATTGTGCGGTTTCCGATTTGACAACCTTGACCAACTGGCCGTGCTCCATCATACACTGCCCCTGCAACTGAGAGGCCTGAAACGTGGAGCGTCGCAACTGGTATCGTATGTCAGCAAGGAGGGCGAGGAAAGGCAGTATGCCGCATCGCGCACCCAGGTATTCGTAAGCGGTATACCTTATATATTATATAGCCTGCAGAGTGTGGCAAGCATACTGGAGCAGGGGGAGATTGAAGTTCAGCAGAAACTTATCCGTGTACTGACGCATGAGATAATGAACTCGCTGGCTCCAATAGTATCGCTCTCCAACACCTTGGCGGAGAACCTTTCTAACGACGGGGTAGGGGAGAGATACAGCAACGAGGAGGTGCAGATGGTGTTGTCCACCATAAGCCGAAGAGCCAACGGATTGATGGACTTCGTGCAGAGGTATCGCACGGTGTCTAATATACCTCGCCCTGATTTAGAGAATATTAGCATAGGACGGTTGATGGAAGACTTCCAACGCATGTGCGTCTCTATGCTAAGGGAGGATTGCCATGTGGAGTATGATGTGCAATGTGCCGAAACCTTTGTGCGACTGGACTCTTCGCAGATAGAGCAGGTGCTGATAAACCTGATGAAGAACGCTCTGGAAACGGAGGCAACAAGTGTAAGGGTGAAGGTGGCTCTGTCGGAAAACGGCAGACATGTGGTGATGTCCGTAGAGGACAACGGAGGCGGCATATCGCAGGAAGTGGTGGACAATATCTTTACCCCGTTCTTTACCACCAAGGAAGGAGGGCAGGGCATAGGCCTGGCCGTATGCCGACAGATAGTGAGCAACCACGGTGGCCTGATAGGTGTGGAAAACAAAAGCTATGCCGATGGAAGCAAAGGTGTGCGCTTCACCGTGCGTCTGCCTCTTTAATCTGCTTTTATAGCTTACGGAGGTTTAGTTTTTGCCCTCCCGAGGACCGAGGCGAGAGTTCCCGGTTCTTTCGGTCCGGTCCTCGGGAGGACAGACCTCCGTCGTCGGGAAGGCTCTAAAAAAAGGAAAAGGAGTTGTACCACCCACGGCGCAACTCCTTTTCCATATAATGCAATGAATTTCTGTTTTAGTTTGCTGATTTGAATTCGTCCAGGAATCGGACATCGTTTTCCGAGAACATGCGCAGGTCCTTGACCTGATACTTAAGGTTGGTAATGCGCTCGATACCCATGCCGAAAGCATAGCCGGTGTAGACACTGCTGTCTATGCCGTTTGCCTCCAATACGGCTGGATCTACCATGCCGCAACCAAGGATTTCCACCCATCCAGTGTGTTTGCAGAAGGAGCAGCCCTTGCCTCCGCAGAGATGACAGGAAATGTCCATCTCGGCACTGGGTTCAGTGAATGGGAAATACGAGGGGCGCAGGCGTATCTGAGTTTCCTCGCCAAACATTTCTTGAGCGAAAAGCAAGAGTACCTGCTTCAGGTCGGTAAAGGACACGTTCTTGTCGATGTAGAGTCCCTCTACCTGATGGAAGAAGCAATGTGCACGTGCAGAGATGGCCTCGTTTCTGTACACGCGTCCGGGACAAATGACACGGATGGGGGGCTGCTGACTCTCCATAACACGTGCCTGTACGGAACTGGTGTGCGAACGAAGGATGATATCGGGACGTGCCTCTACAAAGAATGTGTCCTGCATGTCGCGTGCAGGATGGTCATCAGCAAAGTTCATGCTGGAATACACATGCCAGTCGTCCTCCACCTCGGGACCCTCGGCCAGTGTGAAGCCAAGACGTGAGAAAATGTCCACAATCTCGTTCTTGACAATGGTCAGGGGATGGCGTGTGCCCAATTGTATAGGGTAGGGGGTACGTGTCAGGTCAACGGATGAACCGGCGACGGCTTCGGTGGAAGCGTTCTCCTTGAGTTCGTTTATCCTTGCCGTTATGGCCTGTTTCAGTGCGTTGAGTTTCTGTCCCAGTTCCCTTTTCTGTTCGGGCGCCACGTTGCGGAACTCCTCCATAAGGTCGTTCATCACGCCTTTGCGGCCAAGGTACTTGATTCGCAACTGTTCTGCCTCTTCGGCATTGTTGGCGCTCAGCGTACTAATTTCAGCCGTCAGTTCTTCTATTCTTGTTATCATATTATTTAAATTTTGTGCAAAGTTAATCATTTTTGGCGATAAACAGACTCTATGTGGAAAGAAAAGTGTACTTTTGTAAAGAATATCAACAATTAGCAGTTCGGTAATAATGCGTCACATAAAGTATATCAAATATACAGTTGTATGTATTGGCATTGCCATGATGTTTTCTTGCATGAGAACAGCCAAGAAGGGAACGGATGATGCACCGAAGACAACAGCAGAAAACGGTGCAGCTAAAGTTTCTATTCTTATCACAGACGAAGAACTGGACTTGGAAGACAGTTACAACACTCGTGCCGACGAATTGTTTGACGACTTTCTGTATAACTACATAAATGACAGCGATTTGCAATGCCAACGTACAATATTTCCTTTAACTGAAGTCGGCTCCGACGGAATGGTAAATGAAATAGGGGAGAGGGAATGGAATTACGACTTCAGTTTTATGAAGAAAGAGTATACGACAAACATATACAACGACGAACGAGAGAAAAGCATAAACGAGGATACTACACTGACACTGGCATCGTTAGAGAAGATAGACCTTTTAAGCAGGACTCTCATATCATTCGACTTTATAAAAGACGATGGCAAGTGGAACTTAAAGGCAATCAGGCACATCCCCTTTGATAAGAGCGACTTGGCAGATTTTCTCCGTTTTTATTCAAGATTTACCCAGGACTCATGCTTTAACTATGCATCCCTTGCACGCTCCATACATATATCTATGATGGACCCTGAGGATGAAGAACAGTCTATAGACGGGTTTGTGACAAGAGACCAGTGGAACACGGTGCATAGTGGCATTCCCAAAGGAGTTATCACCAATATACGTTATGGTCAGCGGTACAAAGCCCCCAAAAGGATACTGATGGAGAAAATCAGCATGGGAAATGGCATGTCCGAGACGTTTGCATTCAGAAGAAATGGAACAAGGTGGGAACTATCCGGATACGAAAACTAATTCGCCATACTACTATAACACCTTCTATATATATAAAATAAGATGCAGATTCAACACAACATATCACTTTTGCCTCATAATACCTTTGGTATCGATGTAACCGCAAACATCATTGCCTCGTATAATAGCGAGGAGGATTTGGCAAATGCCGTTAAAACATGTTTTCATGCTCTTGCCAAGCCGCTTCTTCATATTGGAGAAGGCAGCAATCTGCTATTTACAAAAGATTTTCCTGGCACAGTATTGCTCAGCAAGATTGTATATGTAGAGAAATTGTCACAATCCGGCAGACAGGTCATTGTCAGAGCAGGATCAGGCATGAACATGGATGATTTTATAGCACATGCTATCAGCAAGGGCTGGTATGGGTTGGAGAATCTCAGCAAAATTCCAGGACAGGTAGGTGCCAGCGCTGTACAAAATATTGGTGCCTATGGTGTAGAGGTTGGAAATTGCATTCATGCGGTCAACTGCATTTCCTTGAGCGACGGTTCCAACAAAACATTCACACACGACGAATGTGAATTC
Source organism: Bacteroidaceae bacterium (assembly GCA_017628845.1). Classification (GTDB taxonomy): domain Bacteria; phylum Bacteroidota; class Bacteroidia; order Bacteroidales; family Bacteroidaceae; genus Physcousia. Next base: position 17,889 of record JAGBYI010000157.1, on the reverse strand, counting down.
TCGTATAGGCATAGCATATTTAAGAGTCGAGAGTATAAGGGCAAGTATGCAATCACCAGTGTGGATTATTGTCTCAACATGGATTTTAACCCCAATCTTGACTATGCAGGCATCCGACAACAAATTTCATCTGCAGGCATAGATGCACAACACATAAGCGCTAAGGAATTGCGCGAGATTATTATCCAGATTAGAGATTCAAAGCTTCCAGACCCAAAGGTTTTAGGCAATGCCGGCAGTTTCTTTATGAATCCGATAGTTGACAGACTTACATTTGAACGCTTGACAACAACTTATCCCAATATACCTAAATATGAATTGAGCGATAACCTTGTAAAGATACCTGCTGCATGGCTTATAGAACAGAGTGGATGGAAAGGCAGATCCCATGGCAGAGCTGCAGTACACCATATTCAGCCTCTTGTTCTTGTTAACACCGGAGGAGCAACAGGAAATGAAATTTGCGAACTCTCTGATATGGTCAGGGATTCTGTGTTTGCCAAGTTTGGCATATCCATAAAACCAGAAGTAAATTTCATTTAGGGTAGATGGCTTACTGCAAGAAGGAATGACTTACTAAACATAATGTGCATTCTTGCTAAAAAAGAACCCAAAAGCCTGATATATAATAGTCAGGTTCAAGTCCCTTGGGGAAATATGTAAATCTTTTTTGATTTAGTTGACGGTATTGTCGAAAAAAAAAGCAAAACGCTTTCGTTTTCCAATAAATTTAATTACCTTTGCACACCGAAATAATATATTAACAATAAATATATCTAAAAATTATGCCAAACGGAAAGAAACACAAGCGCCACAAGATGGCTACACACAAGCGTAAAAAGAGACTGCGCAAGAACAGACACAAGAGCAAGTAAGATTCTTGTTGTCTAACTGCGTTTCTACACGCAAAAGGAACATATCCGGTAGCCGAGCAGCCATTATATAATATAATAAGGTGCTGGTACCGGATTTTTTTAGAAATTACAATTATGACCAGCGAACTATTCATTGACGTACATCCCAAGAAGATATCCATAGCCCTTACCGAGGACAAACGGCTTATGGAATACCAGGAAGAAAGCCAAGAGGCCAGTTTCCAAGTGGGCAATGTATATCTGGCAAAGGTCAAGAAACTGATGCCGGGCTTAAATTCATGCTTTGTAAACGTTGGTTATGAAAAAGACGCATTCCTGCACTATCTCGACCTCGGACCACAATTCAATTCGTACGCCAAGTACATGAAGCGGTTAATGTCTGACCGCAAGAACCTGCCACCACAAGACAAGATTACCCCACAGCCCGAATGCCCCAAGGATGGTTCCATACAGCATGTCCTGCAGCAAGGACAGGAAGTGCTGGTGCAAATAGTTAAGGAACCAATATCAACCAAAGGGCCACGCCTTACATGCGAACTTTCCTTTGCCGGACGTTTTTTGGTGCTTATGCCATTCCAGGACAAGGTGAATGTATCGGCCAAAATCAAGAACCAAAAGGAACGTGCACGCCTAAAGCAGGTTATTGAGAGCATCAAACCCGATAATTGCGGGGTCATAGTCCGTACAGTTGCCGAAGGGAAAAAGGCAAGCGAACTGGACAACGAGATGAAAATCCTGACCCAGCGCTGGACAGACACATTAGTTCGTGCACAAAAGGCGAAGGAGATGCCCACATTAGTCTACGAGGAAAGCAGCCGTGCTGTGGGTATGCTCAGGGATCTGTTTAACCCCACCTATGAAGGCATTTATGTGAACGACATGAATGTCTTTCAGGAGGTTCGCAATTATGTAAGCCTTATCGCTCCAGAACGCACCGATTGTGTAAAGATGTACAAGGGCAATCTGCCCATTTTTGACAACTTTGATATCACAAGGCAGATAAAATCAGGCTTTGGCACTACCGTAACATACAAAGGAGGTGCATATCTGATTATAGAGCATACCGAGGCGCTGCATGTGATTGACGTGAACAGTGGCAACAGAACAAAGAAGGAAGACACCCAGGAGGTGAACGCCTTAGAGGTTAACCTGGGGGCTGCCGACGAAATAGCTCGCCAACTTCGTCTCCGTGATATGGGCGGAATCATTGTCGTTGATTTCATCGACATGAAAAACGCTGAATCAAAACAGGCCCTATATGAAAGGATGACGGAAAACATGAAAAAGGACCGTGCAAGACACAACATCTTGCCCTTGACGAAATTTGGACTGATGCAAATTACACGTCAACGCGTACGACCCGTTATGGACGTAAAGGTAGAAGAAGTGTGCCCCACTTGCCACGGCACTGGCAACATTAAGAGCAGCTTACTCTTCACAAAGGTTTTAGAAGGTAAGATACAGATGATACAGAATAGATTGGGTATCAAATCCTTTACCTTACATGTGCACCCATATGTTTATGCATACATCTGTCAGGGCATTTGCAGTCTGAAAATGAAATGGCAATGGCGTTACGGACTTGGAGTAAAGATTATACCGAGCCAAAAACTGGGAATGCTACAGTACGAATTCTATGATAACCACGGACACGAAATGGACGTGAAGGAAGAGATAGAAATACGTTGATTTCATAATCTATAGACCTTATCATTAGTTAATATATATTAACTGATGTCCAAATTTAGGCAAAAGGATGTTCTCTTTTGCCTATATTTTTTATTATTAAGCCAAAAAGATGTAACTTTGCATACGATATGAGCACCTTAAAATTAAAAGTAAATAAATATAACTAACAAACACAGAAACAATGAAAGTAAACGGACAGATTTTTTTTGTCGTTGCCATTGCAGCTTCGGCTATGTTGGCATCCTGTGGTGAGAAAAAACAGCAACAAATTCCCACAGCCACATTCAAGACTATCAAGGTTGGTCGACAGGATTTGACTTTGGACACAAAGTACAGTGCAACCATACGTGGTCGCCAAGATGTAGACATCTACCCCCAGGTGAGCGGTACACTGAAGCAGATATGCGTTACTGAAGGACAAACCGTCAAGAAAGGACAGACACTGTTCATTATTGACCAGGTACCCTATCAGGCAGCACTGAATACAGCCGAGGCTGCATTGAAGGCAGCACAGGCAGGCGAAGCAACAGCAGCCATGAACTATGAGAGCAAGAAGAAATTGTTTGCTTCCAATGTAATTTCCGACTTTGACCTGCGGACAACCTACAACACACTGCTTACCGCAAAGGCACAGGTTGCACAGGCACAGGCACAGGTTGTGAATGCACGCAACAGCCTTTCATACACAGTCGTCACCGCTCCTACCAATGGTGTTGTAGGTACCCTCCCCTATCGTCAAGGTGCTCTTGTAGGCGCACAGATACCTCAGCCTCTAACCACCATCAGCGACAACAGCCAGATGTGGGTATACTTCAGCATGTCAGAGCGTGACCTCCTCGGTATTGTACGCAAGAGCGGTTCCATTAACGAGGCTATCAAGAACATGCCCGAGGTGACACTAACATTGGTTGACGGTTCTACTTACGAAAAGAAGGGTCGTGTGGAAAGCATCAGCGGTGTTGTTAACAGCAACACAGGTAGCGTACAGCTCCGTGCCGTCTTTGACAACGAGAATGGCCTGTTGCATAGCGGCAGCACCGGCAATGTCATCATCCCCACACCTTACAATCAGGTTCTTGTAATCCCAGCAACAGCAGCGGTGCAGACACAAGACCGTTTCCGCGTGTTCCTCGTAAACAAGGATGGCATTGCCAATGGCAAGGTTGTTACCGTAAACGAGCAAAAGGCTGGTAACCTGTTTATCGTAACATCCGGTCTTGAGGGCGGCGAGGAAATCGTTGCAGAGGGCGCAGGTATGGTCAAGGAAAACCAGAAGGTAAAGTAATAGACTGACGGAAAATCACAAAGACGTAACCGCCAAACAACTAAATCACGAAATAACGATGAAAGGAAACATATTCATTAAAAGACCCGTGATGGCGATGTCCATCTCCATCATGATTCTGATAGTGGGTGCAATCAGTTTCTTCACACTGCCCATGGAGCAGTTCCCTGATATTGCCCCCCCCACCATCTCCGTCAATGCACAATACACCGGTGCTAATGCCGATGCTGTTACCAATGCCGTTATCCAACCTTTGGAAGAAAGTATCAACGGTGTGGAAAACATGATGTACATGACCTCCACATCCACGAACTCCGGTTCTGCAACCATTACAGTATATTTCAAGCAGGGCACCGATCCAGATATGGCTGCTGTCAACGTGCAGAACCGTGTCTCAAAGGCTCAGGGCCTGCTACCTCAGGAGGTAACAAAGATTGGTGTCACCACACAGAAGAGACAGACATCATTCCTGCAGGCAACGGCACTTGTTTGTACAAACGGAGAATACAATCAAGACTTCATCTCCAACTATCTGGACATTAACATCATTCCCGAGGTGAAACGTATCAAGGGTGTTGGTGACGTAATGGCCATGGGCGGACAGTATTCTCTGCGTATATGGCTGAAACCGGAACTTATGGCCCAGCACAAACTGGTTCCATCTGACATAACCTATGCACTGGCAGAACAGAACCTTGAGTCTCCTGCCGGACAGTTGGGTGAAAAGCCCATGACAGCCAATCGTGGCGATGGAATTGAGAACGTATACCAGTATACACTGAAATATACAGGCCGTCTAAAGTCAGTGAAGGAGTTTGAGGATATCGTTCTAAAAGCACAGCCAGACGGAAGTATTCTTCACCTTTCTGACGTAGCGGATGTGGAACTGGGTTCAAACAGTTATGCTTTCTATGGAACATGTAACGGCTACCCTGCAACAACATTTATCGTGTTCCAGATGGCAGGAACCAACTCAAAGGAAGCAAACGATGCTATCGATGCCAAACTGGCGGAATTGAGCGAGAACCTACCTGCAGGTCTTGAATTTGTCAATGTAATGTCATCCAATGACTTCTTGAACGCGTCAATCTATAATGTAGAGGAAACTCTAATCATTGCCATTATCCTGGTTGTATTAGTGGTTTACTTCTTCTTGCAGGATTTCCGTGCAACATTCATTCCTGCCGTGTCCATCATCGTGTCATTGGTAGGAACATTTGCATGTCTGGCCATTGCCGGATTCTCCCTTAACCTGCTTACTCTGTTTGCACTGGTACTTGCCATCGGTACTGTGGTGGACGATGCAATTGTGGTTGTAGAAGCTGTACAGGCCAAGTTTGATTCGGGCTACAAGAGTCCTTATGAGGCCACACGCGACGCTATGAGCGATGTTACTATGGCTGTAATATCATGTACATTCGTATTCATGGCAGTATTTATCCCTGTTAGCTTCATGCCTGGAACTTCTGGTATGTTCTATACACAGTTTGGCGTTACTTTGGCTACCGCTGTAGGTCTGAGCTGCGTCAGTGCCCTTATTCTCTGCCCTGCCCTTTGTGCTATGCTTATGAGGCCTGCAACAGGCGAACGTCGCAAGGGATTCATGGGTTCCGTAAACTACTACACACGTAAAGCATACGAAGCCTCATACAATGCAATGTTGCGCAAGTACAGCAATGTCTTAGCTGCATTGATCCGCGCAAAGAATCGCTGGATTGCCCCAAGCAGCATTATTGTTGCATTTGCTGGTATGGCATTCTTTGCAAGCAATCTCTCCGTAGGTCTTGTACCAGCCGAGGACCAAGGTACAGTAATGCTTGTCATGAACACTCCTCCGGGCACTAACCTTGGCACTGCTACCAAGACTATGGACAAGGTTGAGAAAATCTTGAAGGAGACTTCGGAAATAAAGGATTACATCCGAGTAAACGGCTATAGCTTCATGGCTGGACAGGGTGTTTCTTACGGCATGGCCATTGTACGTCTAAAACATTGGAGTGAACGTAATTATGGAGCGCTCCACCCCATTGACAATCTACTGTCCACAAGTACCATGGTAGCTAATGCTAAGCTTAACCTCCGTATGATGACAGAAATCCCCGAAGCGCAATGCTTTGCCTTCGAACCAGGCATGATTCCTGGTTACGGTACTGGTTCTATTGAGCTGAACCTTCAGGATAAGGCTGGCGGCGATAAGGGACTGTTTTTGGATTACACTCAGAAATTCCTTGATGCCATGAGCAATCGTCCCGAAGTAGCCCGTGCTATGACATCTTATGCCCGCAATTTCCCCCAGATTCAAGTTGAACTGGATGCAGCACAATGCAAACGAGCCGGAGTATCTCCTGCCGATGTACTGAGTGCTTTAGGAAGTTACTGCGGTGGTGCATACGTAAGCAATATGAACCAATTCGGCAAAGTTTATCGTGTCATGCTTGCAGCCAACGAGAAGGCACGTATCACAGAAGAGGACCTCGGCAACATGTTTGTTCGCATCGGTGGTGAGATGGCCCCTCTATCTCAATTCGTCAAACTTACCTCCATACTTGGTCCCGAGATAGACACCCGTTTCAATCTGTTCAGTTCTATCATGTGTAACCTTACTCCTAATGCAGGTTATGCCAGCACAGACGTAATGGTGGCAGTACAGGAGGAGTTTGAAAAGATATTCCCCTCAGGTTATGCATATGAATACGGTGGCATGAGTCGCGAGGAGCACGAGCAGATGGATAGCATGGCATCATATCTTATCTATGCCGTATGTTGCGTTTTGATATTCCTTATCCTCAGCATGCTCTACGAGAGCTTCCTTATTCCCTGGGCTGTAATCTTCTCTGTACCTGCAGGTCTGATGGGTGCATACGGATTTGCATGGTTATGGAACCAGGGTTATGCTGCGCTACCATTCATCTTCCTGGGCAAGATAGAAAACAATATTTATATGCAGACTGCTGTCATTATGCTTATCGGTTTGCTTGCCAAGACTGCCATCCTTATCACAGAGTATGCTCTTGAGCGTCGTCGTAAGGGTCTTGGTATTGTTGAAGCCGCCTATGCTGCGGCAGAAGCCCGTCTGCGTCCTATTCTGATGACCGTTCTTACCATGATTATCGGTATGTTCCCATTGGTTATCATGACCGGTGCAGGTGCTAACGGTAACCGTACCATCGGTATCGCAGTAATAGGCGGTATGGTTATCGGTACTTTGGCCATCCTGCTCACCGTCCCCGTTTTCTTTATCTTCTTTGAATGGCTACAGGAAAAAATCCGTCCTACCATGATAGAAGAACCAGATGCGCAGGTTCTGATGGAACGCGAACGCATCCGTCACGAGCGCGAGGAACGCGAGCAGAAAAATAAAGAGAAGTACTAAGTCATCCATCTTATAATATACATCATTATATATATAAAGAGTTAGAACAAGATGAAGAAAAACATCATAATCCTATCACTTGCAGCCCTGTCCCTGACAGGCTGCGGAGTGATGAAGAACTACGACCGTGAGAAGGTGGCCCAACCCATAGATACGGAGATTCTCTATGGTGATGCCCAGAGCGGCGATTCTCTTGGTTTGGGCGATCTCAAGTGGCGCGAACTCTTCACCGACCCCACCCTGCAGGCTCTCATAGAGAAGGTTCTGGCACAAAATACTGACATGAAGAATGCTGACCTTACCGTACAGCAGGTCGGATATGCCTTGAAAGCAGCAAAATGGGCTTTTGCACCCAGCATAAGCCTTAGCGGCAACGGTAGTGTTAGCAAGATGTGGGACCCATACGAACGTCCAGGCTACTCCAACCTGCCCAACTCTAAACCATACAGCATAGGTATGACAATTGGTTGGCAACAAGTGAACCTCCTCCAGTTGCGCAATGCCAAGAAGGGTGCAGAAATGAATCTTGAACAGACGCGTGCAGCCAAGCAGGCTGTTCAGACTTCATTAGTGTCCCATACGGCAGAAATGTACTATACTCTGTCACAACTGGATGCACAACTCGTACTTATGGAGCAGACAAAAGCAAACTGGTCCGAGTATCTGAAGATGCAGAAGCTTCTGATGGAAGCCGGTCAGGCAAATACTGCTGCTGTAGCAAGTATTGAGGCAACATATTGGAGCATCTGCCAGAGCGTTGTTACCATCAAGGATAACATTCGTATACTGGAAAACCAGATGTGCACTCTGCTCAACGAACCTTCCGGAAAAATCAGCCGTAACTCATTGAGCACTTTCCATGCACCCGCTATAGTTTCTACAGGAGCACCCATAAGCCTCTTGTCACGTCGTCCAGATGTACGTATTGCAGAGATGGCATTGGCTTCGGCATTCTATGATGTGAATCAGGCCAAGTCGGCATTCTACCCCAGCCTTACTCTCAGTGCAACAGGATCGTTCTACAACGGTCAGCAAGCCAATATAAACCCAGGAGCATTTATTGGGCAAGCAATTGCCGGTCTTGCACAACCCATCTTTCAGAACGGCAAACTTATAGCAACATTGAAGATTAGCAAGGCACAGATGGAAATGTCCGCTAACGACTTTAAAAACGCTGTAATTTCTGCAGGAAACGAGGTAAACACCGCTATGCTGAAGGTGCGTTCTGCCGAGGAACTACGTGAAATGATAGACAAGCAGGTTAAAGCGCAAGAGGTTGCATACGATGCAACAAAGAAACTGTTTGATGGCAGCAATGCTAACTATTTGAACGTCATCACTGCTCACAACAATCTCATCCAGGCTCAGATAATCCAAATCGAAAATCGCATGGAGTCTATCAGCGCCACAGTAGAGCTATACCTTGCCTTAGGTGGTGGAGCAGAGTAATGCACAACACTGTCTGTATTGCCATCATGCAATGAGCAATGCCAATACATAAAGCAGAAACCAAGAGACCGGATTCGCACAGTCGTAATCCGGTCTCTTTTTTTGTTTAATCACTATCACCACTCTAACAACAACGGACATAAGGAAAGTTCAGGTACAGGCAAAACTTAGCCCTTTCCGTTACATAATACATATACACGAGAATAAAAGTGTAGTTCATACCATTAAATCCAAAATATTATTTGTATCTTTGCGCAAGAATATAGCATTTCCAACATATAGATGACAGATAAGTACTATGCCAACGAGCCATCATTCCACGTAGCAGTGGATTGTATCATCTTTGGTTTTGACGAGGACAGACTGCAGGTCTTGTTCCAACATCGCAATATAGAACCGTTCAACGGAGAACTGACTCCTTTGGGTGGTTTTGTACAAGAAGACGAGACTTTGGACGAAGCTGCCTATCGTGTACTTACAGAACGTACGGGAATTAAAGACTTGTTTCTGGAGCAGTTGGAAGCCTTTGGTGACATAAACCGTGATCCCGGAGGACGTGTAATCAGCGTGGCATACTATGCACTGCTTGACAAAGCAAATTATGACAAGAAACTGTTGGAGAAGTTCAACTGCAAGTGGATGGATGCCAACGACCTTCCTGCACTATATTTTGACCATATGAAAATGATGAAGAAGGCTATAAACCGACTTCAGGACAAGATAACATACACACCAATCGCACTTAAATTGCTACCGCAGGAGTTTACTATGAGCCAGATACAGAAACTCTACGAGGCAATTTTAGACGAGAAACTGGACAAGCGCAATTTCCGCAAAAAAGTGGGCGAAATGCCTTACTTCACCAAGACGGGAAAAATAGACAAAAGTACTAGTAAGCGAGGTGCTGCTATATATTTCTTTGACTACAAAATGTATCAGGAACACAAGGACTATCACATATAATCCTCTCCTCTATAGGAAACAAATACTAAAAGACGATAACAATTCTAATATATACTATGCATTCCATCGAAACTCTGAACAAGGCAGCAGACAACATCCGCATCCTGTCTGCAGCAATGGTAGAGAAAGCCAAGAGCGGACATCCCGGAGGTGCTATGGGCGGTGCAGATTTCATTTCTGTACTCTATAGCGAGTATTTAAATTACGACCCCGAGAATCCTCTCTGGGAAGGTCGAGACCGTTTCTTCCTGGATCCAGGACACATGTCGCCCATGCTGTATGCCCAGCTCACAATGACCGGACATTTTACTCTGGACGAATTGAAGCAGCTCCGCCAATGGGGCTCCCCCACCCCTGGTCATCCCGAACTGAACTATGCCCGAGGCATTGAAAACAGTTCTGGCCCACTGGGACAGGGACACACCTATGCCGTAGGCGCAGCCATAGCAGCCAAGTGCCTATATGCACGCACCGGCAACCCCACCTTCCAGAAGGAAACCATCTATGCATACATCTCCGACGGTGGCATACAGGAGGAAATATCACAGGGCGCAGCACGCATAGCAGGCACACTGGGACTGGACAACCTGGTAATGTTCTATGATGCCAACGACATCCAACTTTCCACCGAGACCAGCGTGGTTACCAACGAGGACACCGCTGCCAAGTATCGTGCTCTCGGATGGGAGGTATTCAGCATCGATGGAAACAACGTTACTGAGATTCGTCAGGCTCTTGATTCTGCAAAGGAAGTTTGTGGCAAGCCCACACTCATCATCGGTCATTGCGTAATGGGCAAGGGAGCACTGAAGGCCGACGGCAGCAGCTACGAGCGCAACTGCGGCACACACGGTGCACCTCTGGGAGGCGACGCATACCGCAATACCATTAAAAACCTCGGAGCAGACCCCGACAACGCATTCTTCATCTGGGACGAAGTGCAGGAAATCTTCAACACTCGCCGACAGGAACTCCAGGCCATCTGCGCAGAACGCCACGCCGAGGAACAGGCATGGGCACAGGCCAACCCCGAGAAGGCACAGCAACAGGCCGACTGGTTCGCAGGACGTCTGCCCGAAATACCCTGGGACAGCATACAGCAGAAGCAGGGCGAACCCACACGTAACGCCTCCAGCGCATGCCTGAGCCTTCTGGCACAGACCGTACCCAACATGATTGTCTCCAGCGCCGACCTGTGCAACTCTGACAAGACAGACGGATTCATCAAGGGAGGAGCAACCGTAATCTCACGCGACAACTTTGCAGGAGGATTCCTCCAGGCTGGCGTTGCCGAACTGACCATGGCATGCGTCTGCATAGGCATAACACTGCACGGCGGCATGCTGGCAGCCTGCGGAACATTCTTCGTGTTCTCCGACTATATGAAACCCGCCATACGCATGGCAGCACTCATGCAGCTGCCCGTCAAGTTCATCTGGAGCCACGACGCATTCCGCGTTGGCGAAGACGGACCCACACACGAACCCGTTGAGCAGGAAGCACAAATCCGACTCATGGAGAAGATGAAGAACCATGCCGGACGCAACTCAATGCTCGTGCTCCGACCCGCCGACTGCAACGCAACCACAGTATGCTGGGCAATGGCCATGGAGAACATGAACACACCCACGGCACTCATCCTCTCACGACAGAACATAGAACCCCTGCCCGCAGGCACACCATACGAACTCTGCCGCAAGGGTGCATACATCAGCGCCGAGAGCGATGCAAATCCCGACATCATCTTCGTGGGCAACGGCTCCGAAGTAAGCACACTCATAGCAGGTGCACGACTGCTCAGACAGGAGGGCTACAAGGTACGCGTAATCAGCGCACCATCCGAAGGCCTCTTCCGCGAACAGCCCATTGAATACCAGCGCGAACTCTTCCCCATAGGTAGCAAGGTGTTCGGACTCAGCGCCGGACTGCCCGTAAACCTGGAAGGCTTCCTCGTGGGTGCACACCCCGTAAGCAAGGTATTCGGACTGGAAAGCTTCGGATTCTCTGCCCCCTACAAGGTGCTGGACGAGAAACTGGGCTACACCGCAGAAAACGTCTACAACCAGGCAAAGAGCATCCTGCTTGCAGAATAACGGACAAAGGAAAAGAAGGCTATCGCCACGCATGGTGCGGTAGTCTCTTTTCGTTATACAGAGAGAAAAGCACCACCAACACACACACCCTATTATATATAAATAAGGTATAACAACACACACACGCATATTCTTATGGAAACAAAGATTGTAGGACTCGCATCCGACCACGCAGCATTCCCACTGAAGGAATTCGTAAAGCAGTATCTCGACGAAAAGGGCATCCCCTACAAGGACTATGGCACACATAGCGAGGAAAGCTGCAACTATGCCACCTTCGGACACCTGCTGGCCGAGGGCGTGGAAAGCGGCGAAGTATATCCCGGCATAGCAATGTGCGGCTCGGGCGAAGGCATATCCATGACCCTGAACAAGCACCAGGGCATACGCGCCGGCCTATGCTGGACAGCCGAAATAGCACACCTCACACGCCAGCACAACGACGCCAACGTGCTCGTAATGCCCGGACGATTCATAGACAACGACACAGCACGCGCCATCATGGACGAGTTCTTCCAGACACCCTTCGAGGGCGGACGCCACATGGCACGCATTGCCGACATACCGCTGAAGAAGTAAGCAGCACCTATCACCCCGCTCCACCCCACTCCAATGGAACACACTCTACAATGAAACGGTATCTTGCCACCATCATTGCATTGGTACTCTCTATGGCCGCATGGCCACAGGGCAGTACCAATCGTGCTTATTGGGCATACATAGACAAATACAAGGATATGGCCATGGAGCAGCAGCAGAAGTACAAGATACCGGCCAGCATAACACTGGCACAGGGACTGCTGGAAAGCGGGGCAGGACGAAGCCGACTGGCCACCGAAGCCAACAACCACTTCGGCATAAAGACACCTGGCGGATGGACAGGGCCATACATACTCGTGGACGACGACCGGCCAAAGGAAAGATTCCGCAAATACCGCTCCGTCCGGGACAGTTACGAGGACCACTCCCTGTTCCTGCTAAAGCCACGCTACAAAAGACTCTTCACCTACAGGATTACCGACTACAAGGCATGGGCACGGGGACTGAAGGCCTGCGGCTATGCCACAAGCCCCACCTATGCGCAGAGCCTGATACGCATCATAGAGATGTACTCCCTGCACCAGTTTGACACTCGCAAGCCAGGCAAACGCACACAGGCACAAGCCACCACACTCGCAGCCGACGTGAATGCGCGAGGGGAAATAGGACCCCTCTCACGCTCATACCTGAAACGCCTGGCACGCAACAAGATAAAGGCATCCAAGATACCGCCCTTCTTCCGGACTCATGCTGTGTACCAGAACAACAGCAACTTCTTCATCGTAGTACAGGAAGGAGACGATCTCGCAACAATCAGCCAGGCCACAGGTATAGAGATTGAAGATATACTGGACTACAACGACCTCACTCTGGATTACACGCTCACAATAGGCGACATACTTTTTCTAAGAAAAAAAGGCAACAAAGCAGCAAAAGAGTATGCCCACAAGCCACACATCGTGCAACCAGGCCAAAGCATGTACGACATATCACAAATGTATGGTGTACGCTTGAAGAAGCTCTACAAACTGAATGGACTATCGCCCAGAGAATATGAAATAGAAGTAGGTGACACCATTTGGTTGCGCTAAGCGTACAAACACATTTCCATATACATTGGAAAACAGGAGCACGGCTTGTGCACTACTATTTTATCCCTCTTTTATTAAGTGCCTGCACATATCGGCGGGCATTGGCAAGGTGCTCGGAATAGGTACGGGCAAAATTGTGCGAACCGGAGAAGTCCTCCTTGGCACACATATAGAGATAGCCGTGCTGCTCGTTGGAGAGTACCGCATCCATGGCCTTTACCGAAGGAATGCAAATCGGACCTGGGGGCAGGCCCTTGTTCTTGTACGTGTTGTATGGGCTCTCTATCTCCAGATGCTTGAAGTAGATGCGGCGCAGGGAGAAGTCGCCCACGGCAAACTTCACCGTTGGGTCAGCCTGCAAGGGCATGCCTATCTGAAAGCGGCGCAGGTACATGCCAGCCACCTTGGGCATTTCGGGCACGTATGCCGTTTCCTCGGACACGATGCTGGCCAGAGTGACCACTTCCACTGGTGTCAAGCCAAGAGCCTCGGCCTTCTTTGTGCGCGCCTCTGTCCAGAAGGCCTTGTTCTCGCGTTGCATGCGTTGCATGAACTTGTCCATAGAGGTGTTCCACCACATCTCGTAGGTATTGGGGATAAAGAGTGCCGGCAATGTCTGCCATGTGTAGCCCAACTGGGCACAGTAGGCGCTATCGTGCAGTACGGTGGCAATGCTGGCACTGTCGAGCATGATTTGGCGGGCAAGGCGTGATGCAAGTTGGTCTAAAGTGCGCACCTGCGGCACGGTTACCCTGACGGGTGTCTGTGTGCCGTTGCGGAACTTGCGATATACATCAAACACACTCTCGCCAGGCAGAATCTGATAATGTCCAGTGCGTGGCTTGGCGTCGAAATACCAGTCGAGCCATGCCCATCTCTCGGGATTGCCTGCCTTTATGCGGACAGAGTCCTGGGTATCGTCCTGGTCGATATACACGCTGATGGGCGCCTGGCCAGTGTTCAGTTCAGAACGGAAAGGGATAAGTGCCCAACAGACAAGGAACACGAGCAGAAACACGGCAATATGCCCCATGAGGATGCCACGAGGATGCTTGCGGAATATTTGCAGATATGGATGTAGCATAGGAGAGGGTGTGGAAATCAAAAGAACCTGTTTTTATTCTTACGAGCCTCATCAATGGGCACAAGAGAGGGTGACTGATAGGACAGGCGTATAGCTTCCTGTTCTTTGCGTAGCGAAAGAATGGCCTCGTCTGCCGTCTGCACGTTGAGGAAGCGTGAGAGAACGGGGCAGTTCTGCGAAGCATCCTTGACCCAAAGGACGGGACCTTCATACACAGGCGCTATCTTCAGTGCAGTGTGAAGGGCGCTGGTGGTTGCACCGCCTATCATCACTGGCACACGGATACCTGCCTGGGCAAGCTGGCTTACCACCTCCACCATCTCGTGAAGCGAAGGGGTTATAAGTCCCGACAGACCTATGGCATCCGGCCGTTGCTCCAATGCCGCACGGACAATTTCCTCTGGGGGGACCATCACGCCAAGGTCGATGACCTCGTAGCCGTTGCATGCCATAACCACGGAAACTATGTTCTTGCCTATATCGTGCACATCGCCCTTTACGGTGGCAAGCAACACCCTGCCCTGCTGACTGCTCTTTCCCTCCTGTTTCTGTGCCTCTATGTGTGGCTGGAGAATCTGCACAGCACGCTTCATGGTGCGGGCGGTCTTCACTACCTGGGGCAGGAACATCTTTCCTTCTCCAAATAGCTGGCCCACACGGTTCATGCCATCCATCAGGGGGCCTTCTATGATGTCTACGGCACGGGGATATCTGGAAAGTGCTTCGGAGATATCTTCCTCGAGCCCCTCAGTAGTACCTTTCTGCAATTTGTATGCCAGCCGCTCTTCCAGAGACATGGCATATGCTTCGTCCTGGGGCACGCACTTCTTGTCCTTAGAGGCAGAGGTCTCTGATTGGGCACTGAGAGTGCTGGCCAGTTCTATCAGCGCTTCGCTTGCCTGGGCAGAGGGACGAAGAAGCACGTCTTCTATTACGGCGAGATGCTCTTGCGGTATGTCGGCATAAGCCACCTTGGCAGATGGGTTCACGATGGCAAAGTCCATGCCACGGAGCATACCCTCATAGAGAAACACGGCATGCATGGCCTCACGTATGTAGTTGTTTCCACGGAAGGAGAACGACAGGTTGCTGATACCGCCTGAAATATGTGCTCCAGGCAGGTTAGCCTTTATCCACTCTACGGTGCGCAGAAAGTCCCATGCATAGGCATCGTGCTCGGCCATGCCTGTGGCAACGGAAAGCACGTTGGGATCGAAGATGATGTCCTCGGGGGGCATGCCCACGGTGTCCACAAGCAGGTGGTAGGCACGATCGCACACCTGGATGCGCCTTTCATAGGTGGTGGCCTGGCCTTCCTCGTCAAAAGCCATCACCACCACGGCAGCACCCATGCGTCTGATGTACCGGGCACGATAGAGGAACGCCTCCTCTCCCTCCTTCAGCGAGATGCTGTTCACTATGCTCTTGCCCTGCACGCACTTCAACGCCTCGCTGATGACGTTCCAGTCGCTGGAGTCAATCATCATGGGCACACGGCAGATGTCGGGGTCGGAACCTATGAGATGAAGGAAGTGCACCATCTCCTTGCGTGCATCCAGCAGGCCGTCGTCCATGTTGATGTCGAGCACCAGGGCACCGTCCTGCACCTGTCGGCGTGCTATGTCGAGGGCCTCTTCGTAACTGCCCTCGGAAATGAGGCGCAGGAACTTGCGGCTACCGGCCACGTTGCACCTCTCGCCCACTCCAACGAAGGCTACGTTCCTGTCCAGCGGTTCAAGTCCGCAAATGTCTATCTGCATATGTCAACCAAGGCTTTTATGTGTTCGGGAGTGGTGCCGCAACATCCTCCTATTATATCTGCAAGTCCCTCTTCTATCATGGGCCTTACGGTTTGGGCAAACTGATGGGGAGTAACGTCGTACTGCCCCATGGAGTTTGGCAATCCTGCATTGGGATGACAGGAAATGAATATGCGCTTCCCGTTCTCCCCTGCCCTTTCCGTGAGCATACGGTGCAAGTTACGCAATACAGGCAGCATCTGGTCGGCACCAAAGGAGCAGTTCAGACCTATGGAGAGTATTGGAGCGTGTGCCACGGAGATGAGGAAGGCTCCCAGTGTCTGCCCCGAAAGCAAGTGGCCAGCGGCATCGTTCACCGTTGCGGAAAGCATCAGCGGTATGTCCTTTCCCGTCCTGTGCATTACCTCCTGCATGGCATATATGCCTGCCTTGGCATTGAGGGTGTCGAAGATGGTTTCCAGCAGGATGGCATCCACTCCCTCCTGGGCAAGCACCTCTATCTGCTCCATGTATGCCTCGGCCAACTGGTCGAAGGTGATGGCACGGCAAGCCGGGTCGTTGATGTCGGGAGATATGCTCAGCGACTTGTTGGTGGGGCCCACGGTAGCAATAACGAATCCCTGGCGTCCGCTTTCGGCAAAAGCACGGCGTGCCAGACGCACCGCCTCACGGTTCATATCCCCCACCAAGTGCTGGCAATTATAATCTGCCTGCGAAATGGAATTGGCAGAGAAGGTATTGGCGGTAAGTATGTCGGCACCGGCATCCACATAGGCACGATATATGTCGCTCACCACATCGGGTCGAGTCAGGCACAGCATCTCGTTGTTGCCCAGCATCATGCCCGGTATGTCCCTGTAGCGGTAGCCACGGAAATCCTCTTCCTTCAGCCCATAGCGCTGCACCATGGTGCCGAAACCGCCATCCAGCACCAATGGGCATACCTTCTCGTTCAGAGCCTGTCTTATGTTCATGCTTCTATCTCGGCAAAATCCTGAATGTGCTCGTCTATGTACCTGGCCACGGTCTCGGTAACCTCCTCCTCCATGATGATGAACTCGTCGTCCAGGTCATCAGCCTCGGGATAGTTCTCGTAGATGGCCATGAACTCCTCGTAGGAACATTCCTTTGTGAGTGCCTTCTGGTTCTCCTCGAAGAACTTGCGGCCGCTATACACCAGTTTGGAGAACTCCTTGGCTCCCCACAGGCGCATGGCCTTGGCAAAGGGGTTCAGGAAGATGAAAGGGCCATAGCCGTTGTGTATCAGCTGCACATGACCGCCATCCATCACTTCCTCACGATAGATGCAATATGCCACCAGGGTTATCTGGTCGGGAGTGAGGCCTTGCATGCTCTCGGCATTCAGCTCACCACCTATGCTATTCATTATCTCGTTGTAAAACAGCTCAACAAAGGCATCCATACCCTGCTGAGCCGCTTCTATGACTTGTTGTTCTTTTATCTTTAGCATGATGTTGATTTTTAATACCCTTTCTTGAAGGCACGATCCATCTGTCGTCTGTCCTCCTTCTCCTTCATTGTTTCACGCTTGTCAAATTCCTTCTTGCCTCGGGCTATGCTGATGTCCAGTTTTGCCAAGCCCTTTTCATCAATATATAATAATGTAGGGACAATGCTGAAACCAGGTTGCTTCACCGTCTGCTGAATCTTGCGTATCTCGCGGCGG
>JAGBYI010000156.1 GCA_017628845.1 Bacteroidaceae bacterium | reverse complement strand
TTGGACATTCCTGAGGAATAATAGTCACGAAGAATTAATAAGCGTTCTTCTTCACTGTAACGTTCGAATTTCTTTCTCATACTGTTTACACATTTTATTAATTGTTATCAAATGTGTCTACCTATATCAGTATAAGACAGTATAAAAACGGAAAGGTGAACCAAAGGTCGACGCCCGAAGGGGCTGAAGTCAAAACGGAAAGTTATCCACCCCCTCCGCTTCGCTCGTCGCCCCTGTCTCAGGGGGACAAAGGAACGGAAAACGGAAGGCTGCGAGAGCAGGCTCGACGAACCAAAGGTCGACGCTAAGTCAAGTCAAATCGGAAAACTCTTCTTCCCCTCCCCTAAAAAGTGTGTGGATAATATTCTGGGCTTGAAGCAATAGGGATGGTCATTCACTTTGCTCCAAGGTCTTTCTTTATCTGCCCCTTTTTGGTGGTATCAGGGAATTGTTGTATATTTGCGAGGAGAAAAGTGTAAATCATCAGATTATGAAGTACCCTATAGGCATACAGCAGTTTGAGAAGTTGCGTGAGGACGGGTGGGACCTGAACAACCTGAAGGATATATCCATGAGTCCTGCCAAGGTAAATGGCCAGACCAAGGAGGAGGCATACGTGATGCTGAGACAACGTTATGACGGTTACCTCTCCTGTCCTCATTAACAAAATTAAATATAGAATACTTGCAGGTTTGTCTTAAAGTTCATATAATTGCATTGCTATTTAATGTGGGTTTATTATGAGAGTAGTATTTGATAGCATATTATATTTCTTTGGTGTAGGTTCCAATCCATTGTCTTTTGATGTAAAGGACGATACGGAGTCTGTGCGTTCTGATTGGGAAAAAGTTGGTTCGGATATACGTAAGGCCATAACACTTTATAAAGCAGAAATCAGATAAAATAGAAGCGCGTATAACTACCGTTCAACAATATTCCGGTCCGTTGCCGCATCCAAATGATTTAATAAGATATAATGATGTAGAACCAAATGCAGCGGAAAGGATTATTGCCATGGCAGAAAGTGAAATGCAACATAGGCATAAGCAGGAAGAAGTATTGTTGAGGAACTGTGTTCGTGTTACATATGTATCAATATTTTTTTCTGTTGTCAGTGTATTGTGCTTGTCTGGATTAGTGGGTTTCGCATTATATATAGGTGCATCAGGTGCTGCTATAGGTGTAGCTATAGGTGCTATAGCCTCTGTCGCGGGGATTTTTATGTATGCTAAAACTAACCAGGCAAAGAAGGGTGAATAACAAAGACTAAACGAACATCAAATAGTTGATTTCATACTAAGCGCCGTGGGACAAAGATATGTTTCATGGCGCTTGTTGTGAAGAGCCTGCATATCAGATGGCATAAAAAAAGAAGGTTGTCTCACGACAACCAACAAGCGATTTTTGCTTACTCCAATAGTTAAGATAAAAGCACAGGTATTTTATTAAGTATCAATATTATACGGATGTATGATATTTTTAATGTAGAAATGACACTTAACCGAAAAAGTAAGCCAAAATAAGAAAATGTACACCCAATGTACACCCAAAAATAAGAATTAATGCCTATATTTGCAATGCACAAAACACAAATAGGCATAACATGGCACGTTTTTACATCCGAAGCACCAAGGGAACGGGAGAGGCTAACTTATATACCGAGGTGCAGAAGCGAGAAACCGCAGAACATCCGCGCATATCATTAAAAATCGCTACCCCCATAGTCGTAGATATTGAGGCATGGGAAAATGCGCATGCTACCCCCAGAGCATTAGACCGTTTCATGAACAGCAGAGAGGGGCGCGAACTTCGCAAGCGCATGGATGAGATAACCGAGGCAATAGAAAGCCTTACCAGTAGGGGCATATATAGCCGTGCCGAAATAGAGGAGGCCATCAATGCCAACTATTACCGAGAGGTACGACAGGAGCAAAGGCGAATACGGAAGGAACAGGAGGCAGAGGCCGAGGCATTGAAGGAGCAGGACAAGGCAAACCCTATCTTGTATCTGGATAATCTAATTTCGGGCTTGGAATCTGGCGAAATCAAGCATAAAGG
Source organism: Bacteroidaceae bacterium (assembly GCA_017628845.1). Classification (GTDB taxonomy): domain Bacteria; phylum Bacteroidota; class Bacteroidia; order Bacteroidales; family Bacteroidaceae; genus Physcousia. The sequence continues at coordinate 41,692 of JAGBYI010000156.1, read as the reverse complement.
CCGAGCCTTGGCATATAACAGCCTTAAAGTGTGGAAATCATTTGCCAAGACCTTTCGTGCATTCTATGCAAAGCACCCTTTCACTTGGAACGAGATTAACGGCCTCATCGCTGACAAATACACCGCATATCTGGAACGGCAAAACTTTATGAGCCGTACCGTATCGGCATACCAGGCACTATTTTCTGCATTGACAAAGCGAGCCATGAGCGAGGGAATGCACACCAATACAAGGGCTGTGGAGGTTATAGGCCGTAAACGTGTCTTGGAGGATGAGAAAAAGACCCAAATATACCTTACTACCGAAGAACTGCAAGCACTCTATAATATGCCCCTTACAGGGAAGGAGGAGAAGGCACGCGACATCTTCATGAGCGGAGTATATACGTGCCAGAGGTTTAGCGATTATTCAAGGCTTGACCCTTCCAACTTCTCAACCACCGCCAAGGGTACGAAGATAGTGCGCATACAGCAGAAGAAAACGGGCAGTGTGGTAGTTATCCCCATACTTAACGATAACTTGCTCCACATAGCCGAGAAATATGGATACACCCTTCCGCACATGGGAGATATATACGTATGCAAGCACGTGCGGAACATCCTTAAAAGGCTGTCGGCAGAAGTTCCAAGCCTGGCCGAGGAGGTGCGAACGGTATTAACGAGGCACGAACTGGAGGCAGAACAGAGGGGAGAGGTCAAGCACTGCAGGGATGCACAAGGGTACGTTATCAAGCCACGGTACGATCTTGTAGGTACACACACGGCCAGAAGGTCGGGCATAACTAACCTTTATCTGTCGGGCAAATTTGATATGCTCCAGATGATGAGCATTAGCGGACACAAGAGCGCGGTAATGTTCCGTGAGTATATACGACTATCCAAAGAGGAGATAGCCGAAGCGATGACCGCCACGATGGAGGACACCAACGAGCAACTATTTTAATAACCTAATAATGCACAAAGACATGAATACAAAGGAAAAAGCAACCAAGGCACTGGAGTACGTAGTAAAGGCACGTTTGTTATTTGATGAGGCCCTGCAAGAGTACAGCGAAACATCGGGTAGAGAACTTAACCTATTATCCACCAAATACGGCACTGCCTCGTATGAAGTTCAAGAGGCTACCGCAAGCCTCATCGGGGATATAATGGCCACGGAGATAGAGGAGGAGACCACCGCAGGGCATGGGGTATGAAGGAATACGAGAAAAAAGATGAAATCAAAAGACTGCTGACCCATTTAGAGGAGAGTTCCTGCACCTTGGATGAAACCTTGGCAAGCATACGAATGTATTTGCGTGAACTGGAGAAGGTCGTTAATGTTTCCAAGGCAGGAAACGTTACATTTAAAATGAACCAGAAGGCACGTAGGGTAAGAAATGCGCTAATTGTGGCTTACTCTTATATTGACACACTATGTAATGATGGAAAAGTATTTGAAAAACTTAGTGCGCTATATACCCCCCAGTCAGCAAGCCTTGCCCCTTATTCGTGGGTGGAACTTAAAGGATTAGAACCAACGAAAGCAGGAAGGCCACGTTACCCGAAAGACCTACTTACGATAATCACGGAGGCGGTCAATAGCAAAAAGGAGGCTACCCGAATACTGGATGCACTCCGAAATGAGATAGGGCAACATGCTTCCCTAAAAAATAGAGAACGTAACGAGAAGCAGTTTGAAGCCATAGCAAAAGCGTTTAAGTATGGGTATCTGGGCAATGACATGCCACCTTATAACGTCTTGGCTGATGCCCTGCCGGGGCTGATGCCCGAACGTTCATTTTACAATAAAAGGAAATCCTTGCAATAGACGTAATCTTTTATTTGATTTTGGCAGTTAATAGGATACAAAATCCATAATTTGTGTGGTTTTGGCTATTCCTAATTAACTGCCATTTTATTATTTTTTTTCTGGGGGGGTAATATTGACATATTTTTGCAACGAAAACAATAAAAAACGCAAAGATATGGCAACAGAAAACGTTTCATCTATCCAAACCTATGCTTTTGCTCAGTTCATTAATGAGATAGTCAAGCAAGCATACAAACAGGCATACGCAGACATACAGGAGGACATCGCGAAGCAAGCCCCACGTATGTACACCCGTAAGGAAGTGGCCGAGAGGTTGGGAGTATCCCTTCCCACCGTTCATGCACTGATGAACCAAGGCATACTAAAGCCTACCCACGTAGGTCGCAAGCCCTTGTTCAAGGCGCAGGACATAGAGGAGGCCATCAGCACGGGGGAACTTCGCAAATACAAGAGGAGAGGCACAACACAGGACTAAGAGGAGGGGCACAGCATGGCACGACCAAAGGGGCAAGACAGGTATGCGAATTTCCCTATAAGCATACTGGCAGTGGAAGATATTAGAGCCGTGGCACTTTATGCATTATATTACTCAGTGGGAAGGTTAGCGGAATGCAAGCCTATGACAATACAGGAGGCAGTGAGTTACTTTTATTTGCCTTCTGATAAAATAACATCGTGGCAAGACAATTCAATGAAAACATATAACGCATACAAGTGGGGAAGTCGTATAATGACAGGTGCAAATACTGCCCAATTAATGTTATTTGCCAAAGGACAAGAAACCCGACCCGATGAGGTGATGAAGTTCCGTGCATATATGGCAATAAAAAGCATTATCGGCCGTGGCGCATACAAGCGTACCAGTATTGCCCACGTTGTGGCTCGCATGTTCGGAATGACAGACAAGGAATTATCGGGATGCACAGACGAAAACAAAACACGATGGGCAAGGCGGAGGCAATTTGCCAAACTAATAAAAGGCTTAACTAATTACTACCATCTTGCATATTATGCCCCAAAAGGATGCCGAGGCTTTTTCGTGTCGTTCGTCCTGTCTCATGAGACCTTGAAACAAGAGTGCACCTATACCATCCGAAAGAACGTGGGCAACAAGACCCCACAAACGGGAAACATTAGAGGGGCATTGCTTAAGAACCTAAAGCACCTTGGAGGATAATAGCTTATTAAAGGTGTACATTCTTTATTAAAGGTGTACACGAAAAAATACTTGTGGCAAGGAAGGTAAGCAACGTACAACGAACAGCCCCAAAATGTACACCGAAAAGCATTAAAACGTACACCGAAGTGTACACCATAAAAAAGATATAACGCTAAAAATATTTCCTAATACTACCCTTATATGCAAGCAATGAGAAGGTTTTACCTATTCGGATTCTCCGAACCTACCCCTTGCAGGGGGCGCGAGTCTATGCAGGTCGTTTTTATCCAATATGCGCAAGCGCATTAACCTTGTCTTCACCGCATGACCAGATACGAGTACATTAAGGTATTTGCTCCTGTCCTCCTCATCATGGCACGGGAAGGCATAACCCCATCGGATGCCGTTTATATTGAAGCATACGAGCAGTGCAGGGAAATGGCCAGTAATGGGGCAGAACAAGGCGAGATTAACCGTATTATCCTTATGAAGTACAACATACCACCGAAGAAATTACAAGCGATTAGAGAACATTTCTTAAAATCTATGAACTTATGAAAAGAGGAACATTCATTTTTTATACAGAATGGTTAGAGTATCTTTCGGAATTTAATGAGGTACAGAGACTTAGAATGTATGAAACCATTATCAAGTATGCTATGCACGGCACACACCCACATTTAGATGATATAGCCGAAAGGAGCGTGTTTAAGTTTATCAAATCAACGATAGACCGAGACATGATGCGATACGAAGCAAGGACGGATAATTATTAGTTTTTCACACATCAAATAATAAATATATGGGAGTAACTGTATTAAATTCAAACTGGAGGGAGTTAATGGATGGACTGGATGATGCCACAAGGTTGCAGGTGTACGATGCTATTTTTGCTTATGCCAAGAATAGGACTATAAACGAACTACCGCCAAGCGCACGGGCTGTCTTTGAGGAGATACGGCAACACATGGAGAGGAACGCGCAAAACCTTGCCACCATCATCAAGATGGCCAAGGCATACCAGAAGCGCACAAAAGCAAAGGACGATCCAAGCACTCCAGTTCCTGTTAATAACAATTCAAAAACAAAGTAAGATGGACACGAAGTTATTTGCCAATATGGATAAATCAATATGGGAAAATATGACATGGGAGGATTTCCATCTTGACATGGATTTTGAATTAGACCTTGATTTTGATTTAGGGCTTGATACTAACCCGTGGTTTGATGAAACGACCATCACAGACGGGAACACCACCGCAGAACCCGACCCCAGAGGGTAGGAGTTTTTATACATCAAACGTATATATAAGCGTTTTTCAACATCAAATAATAAAAGCATGCCATGCTGTGCCAAGCATGTATTTTGTGCAGTCCTCCCGAACCTGTGAAGGCAAGAGAGGACATTTTTTTGTATCCAGATGGCGCAAACGATAAAGTGTATTTAAGACACCTTGCTTTTTGCCATGATGAGGCTAAAATATGGCTATTCCTCCGCACGTGTACACCCAATGTACACCCAAATTTTAATTATCGGGATGAGGCGAAAACGACAAAATGCTGACTTATAGGCATATACATAAAAAAGAAGGTTGTCTCACGACAACCAATCTTTCGTTAACCTTAAATCTAATACCATGAAAAACACGATGCAAAGGTACGGCTTTTTCCGAGACCTGCAATAGTCTGGGCGTACTTTTTGCCGTAACTATGTGTTTTATTGATTTATATCAATTGTTGGGCCAACCTGGTTTATCCCTCTATCAGCACGGTGGCGTAGGCAGAGATTCCCTCCTCGCGGCCAGTGAAACCAAGTTTCTCCGTGGTGGTGGCCTTTATGCTGACATCGTCCACGTCGATACCCATGCATTCGGCCAGACATTCCTGCATGGAGGGGATGTGAGCCTTCAGCTTGGGACGTTCGGCACAGATGGTGGCATCTATGTTGCCCACGCGGTAGCCCTTGGTGGCAATGATTTCCACGGTGCGGCGCAGGAGTATCTTGCTGTCTATGTTCTTGAACTCCGCTCCGGTGTCGGGGAAGTGATAACCGATATCGCGCATGTTGGCGGCGCCAAGCAGGGCATCGCAGATGGCATGGATAAGCACATCGGCATCGCTATGGCCCAGAAGGCCCTTGGTATGCTCCAGTCGGATGCCCCCAAGCCAGAGGTCGCGACCTTCTACAAGTTGGTGTACGTCGAATCCGAATCCTACTCTGATTTTCATAGTTGATGGTTATTTGTGGCTTATTAGACTTGAGAGGGTGGGGTCTGGGAACTGCTGTGCGCGGCCTGTGATGTAGGCTTGCAAGTCCTCCAGGATGATAAACGGTATGTTGAACTGCGTGGCACGGCTGAAGTTGTAGTAGTGCTCCACTGTCTGACAGATGTCCTGTGGCATGTCCTTGGGGATGAGGATGCAGTCCGTGTCGTCCGCCATTTCCGTGTTGGCATAGGCGCCAAGGCATCCAAGGACTTGCGCCAGTGTGGGCATGGAGTCCATGATGGAGGTATGTACGAATATCTCCTTGCCATATAACACGTCTGGGGTGTTCAGCGCTAGGGGCGAAACCTGGCGTGTGTTCTTCAGTCCGCTAATCTCTGGAGCGTTCCAGTAGATGTGCTCTTGGGTCAAGTGCAGTTCCTTGGGCATTTCCTCTGGCATCTGGTAGACGGAATAGTCTCCGCCCTGTATGCGTAGCAGGTCCTCGGCGGAAAGGCGGCGGATGTTGTAGCCATCGTGCACGTAAAGGCGCCAGTAGTTGATGACCTCGGGGTCGGGACAGTCTCCAGCAAGGAGGAAGTGCGTGTTGCGCTGCAGTTTGTCGAAGCGCACTTCGCTGGCCCCCAGCTTCATCAATGTGCTGCGGAGTGCCTGACGACTTTGTGCAAAGGAACCTGTTACCACCACCTTACGTCCCAGAAAAGGGCATGGAAGGGTGGGGGAGGCATCGAAGTCGTCAAAGAGAGATAGTTGCTCTACTTGCATGTATATTGTATGATGAGTGTTAGTGCAAAAGTACAATTATTTTTGGAGATTATACCCATTGGACAGGGTTTTGTGGACGAATTAAAAAGAAAAGTTGTACCTTTACACCCAGCAATATGACATTATAGAACCTACCTATATATAATAAGGTATATGAGCAAGCAACAACAGATACAGATTCAGTTCAAGTTGAACGATGTCCGCCAGGTACAGTTCGTTACCCTGTGCAACGAGTGGCCCGAGGGCGAATTGCAGGTTGGCAATCAGATAAACTTCAGCAGCGATACACAGAACCGCCTGGTGCGCTGTCTGCTGAACATAGAATACAAGAAGAACGACATCACGCAGATGATGCTGGGCGTGGAGACTGTTTTTGAGTTCTCGCGCGAGTCATGGTCGTCCATGTATGACCTGAACGGAGACCAGTGGATACTGCCCGTAGGTCTGGTGCATCACCTGACAGACATCACCATAGGCGCTGCCCGCGGTATTCTGGCAGTTCGTACTGATGATGCCGGTTTCCCACGTGCTATGCTGCCCCTGGTAAACCCACAGCAGTTTATGCGCGATAATCTGCGCTTCCCCAGAAATGTGGCACCGCAGATGCCAACAACCCCACAGGCCGAGGCATAATGCAGCTGGTACCGAAACTGGATGTGCACACGCACACCATAGTGTCTGGCCATGCCTACAGTACGATGCAGGAAATGGCACGCGAGGCTGCAGAACGCGGTCTGGAGATACTGGGCATAACGGAGCATGCACCAGGAATTCCTGGTACGTGCGACCCGATATATTTCCGCAATCTTCATGTCGCGCCTCGCGAAATGTATGGTGTGAAGCTCCTCTTGGGTGCAGAGCTAAACATACTGGACAAAAACGGCACTCTGGACCTGGACGAGTACTATTACAGCATACTGGACCTGCGCATTGCCGGAATACACTCGCTCTGCTGGGAGGGCGGAACGCGCGAGGAAAATACGCAGGGTATGATAAATGTGGTGCGTAATCCTTGGGTGCAAATCATATCTCATCCGGGCGACGGTACGGCGGAACTGGATTTTGAACCCATAGTACTGGCGGCTGGTGAAAGCAAAACACTGCTGGAGATAAACAACAGCAGCCTGATTCCGTCGAGAGGCAAGCTACAGGCCAGAGCCAATAATGTGGAGATCCTGCGCCTGAGTCGCAAGCATGGCATACCAGTGATTTTTGGTAGTGATGCGCATACGGCATTCTCCATTGCAGACTACAGATATCTGTGGGATTTGATGGATGAAACTGATTTCCCCACGGAACTTGTCATGAACGACAAACCGGATGAGTTTCTGGCGTACATTGGTTGATTTGTTTCTGCCACGGCATTGTGTGGTGTGCGGAACTGAGCTGGATGGCACAGAGCAGGACCTGTGCAACGTGTGTCTTTGCAGAATATCGCCAGTGACGTGGACAAGTGCTACGGACAATCCTTTGCTTCGTACCCTATGGGACAGACATGATGTGGAGGCTGCTGGCAGTTCCTTTTACTACAATGCCTCCTCGGACTTTCATAATATCTTCATAGCAATAAAGTATCAGGGGTGTCCGAAGTTGGGAGAAAGGTTGGCGCGTTTTTCCTTTCCCGTATGGCATACTATGGGGCTGGGGCAGGGTGTAGATTACATAGTGCCTGTGCCTTTGTCCTTGAGTAGACGCTTGAAACGAGGTTACAACCAAGCAGAATGGATTGCTAGTGGTGTGGTTGCTTCAACGGGAATACCTCTCTGTACGGATGTGCTTGTCAGGAGCAAGAGCAACGAGACACAGACGCATAAGTCGGCCAGTCAAAGACAGGAAAACACCCGTAACATCTTCGTTGCAAGGAAGGGCCGTACCGACTTGAATGGGCGTACCATTCTCCTGGTGGACGACATTATGACAACAGGAGCAACTCTCGGTGATAGCATACGTGCATTGCGTGAAACCTTTCCCACAGTGCGAGTGCAGATATATACGCTGGGTTGGGCTGGAGAGAGATGAGAAGGGAAAACTTGTTGAACGTTGAAAGTTTAACGATGAACGATGACTGCTTTAGTTTGATGAACGTAGGCGAATAAACTAGAAACCTAATATGAATGAAATACTGATGACTCCGGACGTGTGTATGCAGTTCCTTGTGTGGTCCTACTACTATCATGGTGTTATGCCACAGAAGAATGTAAGTTATGCCGAGTGCGGATTGTTTGCAGATAAGGACGTGGAGCGTCTGGATGAACTGAAGTCTACACTGTTCAAGTGCTTTGAAGAGGACTCTGTTGTGCGTGCATGCCAGCAGTTTCAGTTGGCAAAGCACCGTGGCGAACCTTGTCCGTTCTCTCAGCAGATGCTGGACAGGATGTTTGCTGCTGAACGATGAGCGTTTAAAGTTTAAAGTTTAAAGTTTAACGTATTGCCCTCTACTCACTACTCACTACTCACTACTCTTTGAATATTACCTAATATCAAAATCTGCAATCAGGGGCAGATGGTCGCTAAGGCCACCGAGATAACTTGTACCTCCATAGGTACGATGAGGGATTTGTTTTTCTGTTCTAAGAAGCCAAGGGAAACGACATTCTGTGGCTTTGCCAAGGGCATGCCGGTACAGTTCAGGGCTGACAAGGATATGGTCCAAATATCCCCAAACCCCTCGGAAATAATATGTGCCCCGTTTGTCGTTTAATGTTTTTTTGTCTGTAGGCATCAGTGTGCCTGCTTGTTCGGACAAAGAGATGAAGATTTCATCGCCTGGTTCTGCGTTGAAATCGCCCATTATCATAACTTTACTGCCTTTTAACGAGTCCAGAGTATTGCGCAGAGTCTGTACGGCCAGTGCGCGGTTTTGTTGTGTTGCCTTGTCGTTGTTGCGCCGGCTAGGCAGGTGTACCACGCAAACATGCAGTGTGTCTTTGCCAACCAAACCACTGGCAACAAGGATATCTCGCGTAGGGCGCAACCCGTGTTCCCTGCTTGGTATGCGTACGGCATGCCACGACAGGAGCGAATATACCTTGGGGTTGTACAGAAGCGCCACGTTAACGCCACGGGTGTCGGGGCTATGGGTAATGATGTACTTGTAACGTGCTGTCCAAAGAGCAGTGCGGCGTGTCAGGTCGCGTAGCACTGTGTCGTTCTCCACTTCCTGAAACCCAATCAATGCAGGCAGTTCCATAGCGGCCAGAGTTTGGGTAATACCACGCAACTTGCGCCAATAGCGTCCGCTATGCCAACGGCGTTCTGCATCTGGGAGGAATTCATAGTCATCTTTGCCCTCATCGTGAAGCGTGTCGAAAGCATTCTCGATGTTCCATGTCGCCACGCGGAACCTCTGTCCATGAGAGGAAATCAGCGGCAAGAGTATCAATAGCAGGGCAAACAAGCATCTCATATGGGCAAAGATACGAAAAAGATATGGCGTCACATCGGTATTACGATGCTTTTTTCATTTATTTGAGTTAAACTCTAATATACTTTCACTCGTTGGGAGAAAATATTCAAGCGAGCTTGATATTTTTTCACTCGTTTATTTGTATATTTGTACGGAAAATCCCGTACAATGGCAGACAATAAACAACAAAGTGGTGGCGGAGTTCACCATCTCAGCGGCATGTACCAGAACTGGTTTCTGGATTATGCCTCGTATGTAATACTGGAGCGTGCCGTGCCTCATATAGGTGATGGTTTCAAGCCTGTGCAACGTCGCATCCTGCATTCCATGAAGCGCATGGACGATGGACGTTACAACAAGGTTGCGAACATCGTAGGTCATACCATGCAGTTCCACCCCCATGGCGATGCCAGTATCAAGGATGCCTTGGTGCAGTTGGGTCAGAAGGAACTGCTTATTGATTGCCAGGGAAACTGGGGCAATATCCTGACGGGCGACGATGCCGCCGCGGCACGTTACATAGAGGCACGTCTGTCCAAGTTTGCCTTGGATGTGGTCTTCAATCCCAAGACTACGGAGTGGAAACTGAGTTATGACGGCCGCAACAAGGAACCGGTGGCTTTGCCCGTGAAGTTTCCATTGTTGCTGGCACAGGGAGCAGAGGGTATTGCCGTAGGTCTGTCGTGCAAGATTCTGCCACATAACGTAGGCGAGATTTGCGAGGCTGCCATCAAGTACCTTCGTGGCGAGGAGTTTCATCTTTACCCCGATTTCCCCACAGGAGGCAGTATTGACGTGAGCCGATACAACGACGGCCAGCGTGGCGGTGCCGTGCGTGTGAGAGCCAAGATAGAGAAGCGCGACAACAAGACTCTGGCCATCACGGAGATACCTTTTGGCAAGACAACAGGTACGGCATCAAAGCCCTCGACCTTCATAGACTCCATACTGAAGGCCGCCGAGAAGGGCAAGATAAAGGTACGCAAGGTGGAGGACATGACCTCGGCCAATGTGGAGATACTGGTGCACCTCACCCCTGGTGCTTCGTCGGACAAGACCATAGATGCCCTGTATGCCTGTACGGATTGTGAGGTGAGCATAAGCCCCAACTGTTGTGTCATTGACGAGAGGAAACCCCAGTTCCTGACCGTCAGCGACGTGCTTTGCCGTTCCGTGGACAACACCCTGGAACTCCTGCGTCAGGAGCGTCTTATCCGCAAGGGTGAACTCCTGGAACAGTTGCACTTTGCTTCGCTGGAGCAGATATTCATAGAGGAGCGCATCTATAAGGACAAGAAGTTCGAGAATGCCAAGACCATGGACGAGGCTTGCGAATGGATTGACGAACGTCTGACACCGTGGTATCCCAAGATGGTGCGCGAAGTTACCAAGGACGACATCCTGCGCCTGATGGAGATAAAGATGGCACGCATCCTGAAGTTCAACAAGGACAAGGCCGAGGAACTTATGGCACGCATCCGCGAGGAACTGGCACAGCTAGACAAGGAACTGGCTAACATGGTGGAGGTAACATGCCAGTGGTTCCAGTTTATCCTGGACAAATACGGCAAGGACCATCCACGCCTGACGGAGATAAAGAACTTCGACACCATATCCGCCGCTACGGTGGTGGAGGCCAACGAGAAACTGTACATCAACCGCGAGGAAGGCTTCATCGGCACATCGCTGAAGAAGGACGAATACATCTGCAACTGTTCGGACATAGACGATGTAATCATCTTCTACAAGGACGGTACGTACAAGGTGGTGAAGGTTGCCGAAAAGATTTTCGTAGGCGAAACCGAACGCTCGAAGAAGGAGAAGCGCAAGGTGGAGATTATGCACGTGGCCATCTTCAAGAAGAACGACAGCCGCATCATATACAATGCCGTGTACCGCGACGGAAAGGCTGGCAACTACTATGTGAAGCGTTTCAACGTGACCAGCATGACACGCGACCGTGAGTACGACCTTACAAAGGGCACTCCAGGCAGCCGTGTACTCTACTTTACATCTAATCCCAATGGCGAGGCCGAGGTGATAAAGGTGGTAATGAAACCCAACCCGAAGTTGAAGAAGGTGTTCTTCGACTACGACTTCTCCCTGCTTGCCATCAAGGGACGTGCCTCCATGGGCAACCTGTTGTCCAAGAACGAGATTGCCCGCATCACGCTGAAGAGCCACGGAGGCAGCACCCTGGGCGGACGCAAGGTGTGGTGGGATCCCGATGTGAACCGTATCAACTACGACGAGCAGGGCGAATATCTGGGCGAGTTCCAAAGCGATGATCAGATACTGGTTCTACTGCCCAACGGCGATTTCTACGTTACCAACTTTGATACCAACAACCACTACGAGAACAACATACTGCGCATAGAGAAGTACGATTCTGCCAAGGTGTGGACGGCAGTTCTCTTCGACAAGGACCAGAGCGGCTATGCCTATGTGAAGCGCTTCCCCTTGGAGGCGACATCGCGCAAGCAGAACTTCCTTGGCGAGAACCCCGACAACGAACTGCTTCTTCTGACCGATACCGTCTATCCGCGCATCAAGGTGACTATGGGCGGGGCCGACGATTTCCGAGAGCCAATAGAACTGGATGCCGAGGAATTCATCGGTGTGAAGAGTTTCAAGGCCAAGGGCAAGCGTATAACCACATTGAATGTGGCCGGAGTGGAGGAACTGGAACCACTGCGCTTCCCAGAGGTAGCGAACAATGATGAGGGAGGAAATGACGAGGAACCTGAAAACCTGGATCCCGATTCTGGCAAGAGCCAACAGGATGTTGCCGATGAGATGACAGGGCAGATGCATTTGTTTGAGTAGAGAAGAAGTTTCCATGATAGTATCTCGCCGTCTGCTTACAAGCATTGCGATAACCCTCGCAATACTATCCATGCCTCTTCGCCTCGTGGCGCAATCGGCAGGGGATTCCATACGTACGCATTCCTTTGTCTTGGGCATAGGTTCATCGCATCAGTTGGATACATACCTGTCGCCACTGAACTATACCGGTTATCAGGTGTCGTTCGTTCGCGAAACTCTGCGAATGACACGCCTTGCCCACCGACGTGTGTCTTTCCAAACCCTCTGGCAAGGAACCTTCTCGCAAACCTCCAACATTTCGGGCACAGCCACTGATTGGGGTGGGCACATAGGATACGATGCCTTATGGCACTACAACTGGACACCAGTGCAGGGGCTCCGGCTTATGGCTGGTGGAGCCATAGGGGCAGATGCAGGGGTGCTGTACAATTCCCGTGGAGGCAACAATCCTGCTCAAGGCAGGGTATGCGTGGACCTCTCTGCTTCCGTGATGGCAATATACAAAATCCGTTTGTGGGGACTTGATTTAGGGGTCAGGTATCAGGCAAACATGCCAGTGGCAGGTGTGATGTTCTCACCCCAGTTCGGGCAAAGTTACTACGAGATAGGAAGCGGATATGCCGATGGAAACGCCTGCTTTTCCTACCCGGGTAATGCCTTCAGCCTTTGGCAGCAACTTACCATGGATATTCCCCTGGGCAAGTACACGGTCATGAGGGTTGGTTATCTGTGTGACATCAGGCAGAGCCATGTTTATGGCATCAAGATGCACGACCGCTCCCATTCCTTCATGATAGGCTTCGTAAAGCACTTCCGCAAGGTAAAAAAGGCGGAGCGGAAGACTTCGGTGATATTGTAGTGTGATGTTTACAGAGACAGACGGATGAAAAGGCTATACCTTATTATATTATCAGTACTGACGCTTGCCTCATGTGTAGATGAGGTGCAGTTCGAGAATACCCCGGAGGGCAATATGGAAGCCCTGTGGAAGATAATCGACGAGCACTATTGCTTCCTTGACTATAAGGCAGAGGCCATTGGACTTGATTGGAATGAGGTGCATGGCAGGTACAGGGGGATGCTGAGCAATAACATGACCTCTCCGCAATTGCAGGAGGTGCTTTGCAATATGCTCGGCGAACTTCAAGACGGGCATGTCAACCTTTATACTGCCGCCGATGTGGGCCGCTATTGGGCATGGAAGGAGGATTATCCCTCCAACCTGAACGAAGAAATCAGGGAAGCATACCTGGGCAAGGACTACCGTATTGCGGCAGGCTTGTATTACCGTATATTGGATGACAATGTGGGGTACATCGTCTACCATAGTTTCTCCTCCGGCATTGGAGAGGGCAACATTGCCGAGGTTCTGCATCATCTGCGTTTGTGTTCGGGCCTGATTATAGATGTCCGAGGCAACGGAGGAGGGCAGTTGGATTATGCTCAGCGGTTGGCATCGCACTTTACCAACGAACGTATCCTTACGGGTTACCGATCATATAAGATCGGTACAGGGCATTCCGACTTCTCGGAACTAAGTCCCGAGTATCTGGAACCGAGCACAACTATCCGTTGGCAGAAGCCTGCCATAGTGCTGACCAACCGAGGATGCTACAGTGCCACAAATACCTTCGTTCGCGATATGCTATGTTGCCCTAATGTCCGCACCTTGGGCGACAGGACAGGTGGGGGTGGTGGCATGCCTTTTACCAGCGAACTCCCTAATGGATGGCTGGTGCGCTTCAGCGCTTGCCCTCAGTATGACAAGCAGAAGCAGCACATAGAATTCGGTATCGCTCCCACCATTCCATGCAAGCTGAAAGCCGAGGATGTTGCGAAGGGCAAGGATACTTTGATAGAGGCAGCACGCAAGTTGCTCAGAGAATGATGAAATGGGCTTAAACGGCAATACGCACGCAAGAATGAAGAACTTACGTTATATGGTGATATTTCCATTACTGATGATTGCGGTGTCCGTTATCACAGGATGGAGATGCTATGACAAGGCCAGGACAGAGATGGCAGAGGACCTGAACCAGGCACTTCAACGTACGGCACTAACAGATGCCACCGTGGAAGGCATACTTGACTCCTTGTCCTCTATGCCGGGGAGTCCCATGCTTACCTTCAACGGCAATCACCATGGTTTTGCCAACTTTTTGCGTATTCCTTCCCTTCGTGATACGGCACATGTCTCTTACTCTATGGTTCAGGTGCAAGGTGACGGTAATGACATCGGGACACCCCATGCACGTATATGCAGTGACACAATAATGTTAGCAGGATGCGCTACCAAAGGGGATGAGGTGGTTCTTGCGGTACGTGCCTATGCCAATCCATCCATGGCAAGCGTGTTCGGTCATGCCGGCATGGAATGGCCAATGTTTTCTTTCCTTGCGGGTTTGCTGATGCTTGTCTTTATGCTTGCCAACCGCAGACTTTTTAAGGTGGCTGTTGTACATTCATCCATACATACTGACCTGACTCTGACTCCAATGCAGGAACAACTTATGAATATGTTCTTGGAAAGTCCCACCCGTACTCTTACCAAGGACGAGATATGTTCTGCCCTTTGGCCAAAGAAGGATAATCCCGATGACACACTATATACCTTTATCAGCAGAATGAAGTCTTCGTTGGCAAGACAATCTTCTTCATACAAGATAGAGAACAGGAGAGGCAGGCAATACATTCTCACCGATGAAAAGGGAGAAATCCTTCACCGGTAGTGTCTGCAAGATAAGGCAGACTTTTTTTGTAGAGCAATTGTAAGGGTAATGTAAGATAGATTTTGCATGAAGGTGTGCCCTTTGTTCATACCTTTGCCGGAGAAACCTAATCCGTGCAACCATGCAACAAAACCGATTCAATCTTATTGACCGTGCCATGGGGTGGCTGGTTTTTGCCATTGCCGCCACGGTCTATTGTCTTACGGTTGAGCCCACAGCCAGCTTGTGGGATTGCTCCGAGTTCATCATTTCTGCTTATAAGCTGGAGATAGGGCATCCGCCAGGCGCACCATTTTTCATGCTTACGGCCAACTTGTTCTCACAGTTTGCTTCCGACCCTTCGCAAGTGGCATATATGGTGAACATAATGTCTGCCTTGCTCAGTGCCGCTTGCATAATGCTTCTGTTTTGGACGATATCGCATCTGCTGCGCCGTCTGGTGTGCGGTTATGGCGAGGTGGGACGGGTGCAGGACCTCCTCCTGATAGAAGGTTCCGCCATGGTGGGTGCCTTTGCCTGCATGTTCAGCGATTCCTTCTGGTACTCTGCTGTGGAAGCAGAGGTTTATGCCTATTCCAGTTTTCTAACGGCACTGGTGTTCTGGTTAATTCTAAAGTGGGAGGATGAGGCAGATAGTCCAGATTCCAATCGTTGGATATTGCTGATATCATATCTAATAGGTCTTTCCATAGGTGTGCATCTGCTGAATCTCCTTTGCATACCTGCTATGGTGCTGGTATACTATTTCAGGAAGACGAAGAAGACAACGATGTGGGGAGTGTGCAAAGCATTGGTGGTTAGTTTTATTCTGCTTGGCGGTATTCTTTATGGCCTTATCCCTGGCGTCTTGTGGCTGGCAGGCAGGGCAGAACTTTTGGCCGTTAATCTGCTGGGACTTCCTTTCAATTCCGGACTTGCTGGCTTTATCTTGTTGCTTTCCATACTGATTGTTTGGGGATTGATCCGCTGGCATGGAACAAGGAGGTTTGTGTTGTCCTGTGTAACCTTGATACTTGTGGGCTTCAGTTGCTATGGCGTCATCCTTGTCCGTTCCTCCGCCAATCCGCCTATGGACGAGAACTCTCCGGAAGATGTCTTCGCTCTGAAACGCTATCTCAACAGGGAGCAATACGAAGACAACCCCTTGTTCTATGGGCCTACCTACAAGGCAAAGCCTGAGTACGAGCACAAGGGTGACTTTATGGTTGCCAAACGCAAGGAGGGGGAGACCGTCTACCGCAAGTCGGAGAAGACGGGGCGCTACATGGATGTGGGCAAAAAGATAGAGTACGTTTATGACCATAATATGCTTTTCCCACGTATGCACTCTTCGCGCCATGCTCGGGCTTACGAGCAGTGGATGGGAGGTGTGGAAGGTCCTACGATGAAAGAAAACATCGGTTTCTTCGTCTCCTACCAATTATATTATATGTATATAAGGTACTTCCTGTGGAACTTCGTGGGCAGGCAGAACGATATTCCCGGCAACGGCGAAACGGAGCACGGCAACTGGATAACGGGCATAGATGTAATAGACGGTTTGCTTTTGGGGTGTGATATGAGCAAACTGCCTTCCGACTTGAAAGAAAATAAGGGACGCAATGTCTATTATGCCTTGCCATTGCTCTTGGGTATCTTGGGCATCTGGTGGCAAAGAAGGAAGGGCGAGTTGGGCAGAAACCAGTCTCTCATTACCTTTTGGTTGTTCTTCATGACTGGAGTGGCGATAGTTCTGTACCTGAACCAAACGCCCTTGCAGGCCAGGGAAAGAGATTATTCCTATGCAGGTTCCTTTTATGCCTTCTGCATTTGGATAGGTCTTGGAACGGGTGCGGTGGTGTCGTTGCTGAGACGTTTGAAGTTTGGAGAGCTGCCATCGGTGATTGTTGGTGTGCTTCTCTGCCTGCTTGTCCCCATACAGATGGGATGTCAAACTTGGGACGACCACGACCGTAGCGGACGATACACTTGTCGCGACTTTGGTCAAAACTACTTAGAGAGCGCACCGAAGGAGGGCAAACCCATCATCTTCTGTAATGGCGATAACGACACCTTCCCCCTTTGGTATATGCAGGAAGTGGAAGGGAAACGCACGGACGCAAGGGTGTGCAACTTGTCCTATGCCAGTGCCGACTGGTACATTGACCAGATGCTACGTCCTGCCTACGATTCCCCTGCCTTGCCATTGGGATGGGAAACCGAAGACTACAGTTATGGCAACAATGATGCTGTACGGATTGAACCAGAATTGCATGACAGAGTGCTGGCATTGTATGAGCGGGAACCGCATACCCTGAGGAGGATTCTTGGCGAGGAACCTTTTGATATGGAAAACATCCTGAGGCATTGGGTGTTCAACCGTACGGACGGTATGAGCGAGGAAGATGTACGTTTGAGGCAATATGTGAAGGCACTTGCCTGTGGACGAGAGGATGATTGGGAAACGCTGGATATACGTTGCATCCCCACGGACACGGCCTTTGTCATGCGGAAGTCAGGAGAGAAGATGCCTCTTTCCTTTGCTGGCATGGATATGCTTCTGAAAAGTGACCTGCTGATACTCCAGCTTCTCGTAAATGACGATGAAACCAGACCTTTGTACCTGACAACGTCCATGAACATAGACGAAAGAGCATATCTGAAACCTCACCTTGTGCTGGAGGGTATGCTGTATCGTGTCGTTCCTTCTGACACTTCTGATACTGAAACTCGTGTAAATGTGGAACGCCTGTACGAGAACATCATGGAGAACTTCTCCTACGGTGGTTTGTCTGCCGGTGATGTGTATGCCGACTATGACGTGCGTAAGATGGCATACGGACATCAGCATAAAATGGCAACCCTAATAGATTCCTTGCTTGAGCAGGGCGATAATGAGCGTGCCGTGGCCGTTGTACGCAAATGGCAAAAGGAAATGCCTCAGCAAGTTGTTCCATACGATGCAGCCGCCCTTTCCATGCTACGTTGCCTCTACCACACAGGGCACTATGCAGAAGCCGATACACTTGCCAGGGAAATGCTCTCCCGCTCTCTTGAGTGGATGGAATGGATTGGCACATTGAATCCCGAGCGCCGTCGTGGATCAGCCTTTACGGAATACCAGTGGAGATGTATAATGGAAAAGACCATATCCATATTGTATAACTATGACAGGAAAGAGTTGCTTAGTGCAGTTCTTCCAGAGAAAGGCTTAAAATAATGTTTATGATTATGAAAAATATTCTAAAGGTACACATACATTATGTGATGTCTTTCTTTGCAGCAGTCCTTGTTTTGTTGGGTCTTCTTCTAATGATGGGCGAAGCGAGCAACAATGAAGTTTCTTGCAGCGACATCTTTTCTGCACGAAGGATAGTCCTCGCTCCCATCCTCTGTCTCGCCGGCTATTTGCTACTTATTCCTGCCATAATGTGGCGTGGAAGTAAGTGAGGAGGCCGATAGCGTGTGATATGACCGATTTGGGATAAAAAGAAAGAGGGGCCGAAATGACTCCTCTTTCCTGTTGTACGCCTGATAGGACTCGAACCTACACGCATCGCTGCACCAGATCCTAAGTCTGGCGTGTCTACCAATTCCACCACAAGCGCAACTTAGACGATGCAAAGGTACGAATAAGTGAGTGATTTTCCAAATTTATTTGAGGAAATCCGAAAGTAGGTATCTTAGATATGGGTCACAGGTATGAATAAGTGGCTTCAAAAGATAAATAAATAAGAAGGACAGATGCCCAGCGGCATCTGTCCTTATGTATCCGTAAGCAGAGAATATTATTCCTGTACTTCCTTCAACTCGGCTACTTTGCTCTGAAACTCGGGGCAGGGCTTGAAGGCGGGGATGTAGTGCTCGGGAACAATGATAGTCTCCTTCTTTGTGATGTTGCGGGCTGTCTTGGCGGCACGCTTCTTCAGGTTGAATGTGCCGAAACCACGCAGGTAAACGTTCTCGCCACTTGCCATAGTTTCCTTTATGATATTCATGAGAGCCTCAACAGAGGCCAGGGCTGTAGGCTGGTCAATACCGGTTTCGTGTGAAATGGCACGTACAAGTTCTTGCTTTGTCATAATTATATGTTTAGATGTGTTATTATTGTATAATTATTAGATGTTATATGCTGACTTTTAGTGTTTTGCGGCTGCAAAGGTACGAATAACTGGGCGAAATAGCAAATAAAAGACCTTTTAATTTGATAATTGCAGGTGAAAGTACCTTGGTGCACAAGAGCAGAGGCGTGAACAAGTGGCGAATTGACCTCAAAAGCCATGAAAAAGGACCCGGAGCATCGAGTCCATGGAATGCTTTGTATTGGTTGTTGCAATGCCGTCAGCCAGCCTATTCCTCTTCGGTCAGTGCCTCGTAGATTTGCATGACCTTATCCTTGATATTGTAGCGGTAGTAGGCATAATCAAGGTATGCAAACAGGTATGTCAGTACCACGAAACAGAACCAACCGACCAATATGTAGTGTTCTTTTATCAGGTTAAGCATCTTGTTGCAGGTTTATGTTATGGTTTAGTCAGTGAGGCATGCTTCCAACTTCTGTCGCAGGTCGTTGATGTCCATGTGTATCCCAATGAACACTATCTTCTGCATGCGGTCGCCATAGGTGGGATCCCAGTCGTCTTGCAACCTCTGGTCGCGGGCCAGGATGGGCTTCAGTTCCTCCTCGGGCATGGTGGCATACCACTGGCCCGCTTGATGCAGGGACACCTGTCGGCCTGCCTGCTCAAAGAGATAGCACATGTGCTCTTCGCCTTTAAAGTAACACATGCCCTTGGCGCGGACGATGCTTTTAGGCCATTGGCGAGCAATGAAGTGGTCGAAATTACCAAGGTTGAGCGGACGACGGCTATAGAATACCCAGGTGCCGATGCCGTATTCGTCGCCATGGGGGTGTTCGGCATCGTGATGGTGTCCGCAACAGCAGTGCCCTTCCTCATCATGGTGGTGGTGATGTCCACAATGCGGGCATGCCTCCTCATTCTCATCCTCATGATGATGATGCTCGTGGCAATCATGGTGGTGATGCTCGTGCTCGCACTCATGGCTGTGCTCGTGTTCATCGTGGTGATGATGATGCTCCTCCTCGTGATGTCCCTCTTCGTGATGAGGCTTGTCCAGTTCCTCTATCCATTTGGCTGAGGTGGCAACAGTTTCAAAGTCGAACATGCCGGTATTTAGCAGCATGTCAAGGTCCACATCACAGAAGTTGCAAGTGATTATATTTGCCTTGGGTTGTATAGTATGCAGGATAGTGTGTATGCGTCCCAGTTCCTCGGCCGTTACCTCGTCTGCCTTGTTCAGCAGTATGGTGTTACAGAACTCTATCTGCTGGACAACCAGGTTGGCGATGTCGTCCTCGGCAATGGTCTTGCCTGTGAGGTCCAGGCCGCAACCGAACTCGTCCTTCAGTCTAAGTGCATCCACCACGGAACAAATGCAATCCAGCGTGGGGATATGTGTGATAGGACCGGCATTGAAGGTATTGAGGTCCAGTGACTGCTGGTAAGCGCAGATGGTCTGTGCAATGGGGGAAGGTTCACAGATGCCTGATGCCTCGATGACGATATAGTCAAAGCGTTCCGACTTCATCAGGTCGCGCAACTGAAGCACGAGGTCCATCTTTAGAGAGCAACAGATGCAACCGTTCTGCAGAGCCATCAGAGATTCGTCCTGCTGATCCACTACACCGCCCTTCTGTATCAGGTCGGCATCGATATTCACCTCGCCGATGTCGTTGACGATAACGGCAAAGCGTATACCTCTTTTATTATTAAGGATGCGGTTAAGCAGGGTGGTCTTGCCACTGCCCAGATAACCGGTTATAAGTAATACTTTCGTTTCTTTCATCTTACCAGAACTTGTTGGTGTCGGGGTTGTATTCCATGCCTATGCTGCCCAGTGTGGTGGTGAGGACTTCCTTCTCGATGTTCATATCTTCGCACAAGGCATCCAAAGTGGGGTAGTAGTCTCTGAGCTTCATGTTGATGATGCTCATGAGCATGAAAGGGTCGTGTGGGAGGTCCTTCATCTTATTTCTTGCTTGCAGGGTCGCAGGTCAGGGAAATGCCCAGTTTCTTCAGTATCTTCTGGTCGACCTGGCTGAGCATTACAGTGGCATGTGCCTGCAACCCGTTCAGTTCGGGCAGCATGGCCAGGGCACGACGGCAGTTGACATCGTGAAGCGAGAGAACCGACAATGCCACGAGCACCTCGTCCATGTGCAGACGGGGATTGTTGCCTCCGAGGTAGTCTACTTTGGTCTTCTGTATTGGTTCTATGAAGTCCTGTGAAATGAGCTTTACGGAATGGTCTATACCAGCCAGGTGCTTGATGGAATTGAGCAAGAGACTTGCACAGGTACCCAGCAGGGGGCTGCTGCCGGCGGTAATCATTGTGCCGTCGCTCAACTGGATTGCAGAAGACTCGTCTCCACTCTCCTGAGCACGATTTTTTGCCGCTACGGTTGTAGGTCTGTCATCGGTAGAAATGTTTGCCTGCTTCATCAGAAGGCGTATCTTGTTCACCTCTGCCTCGTTCATAGCGCCCATGGCCATCTTGTTGACGGCAGTATAATAGCGTCGGATTATCTCCTGTTTGGATGCTTCGCGGCAGACGCTATCGTCGGTAATGCAGAAACCGAGCATGTTCACGCCCATGTCCGTAGGACTCTTGTAGGGGCAAGTTCCGTAGATGCCATCAAAGATGCTGGTGAGGACGGGGAAAATCTCCACGTCGCGGTTGTAGCTGATAGCAACCTCGTTGTAGGCCTCCATGTGGAAGGGGTCTATCTCGTTGACATCATTCAGGTCGGCTGTAGCAGCCTCGTATGCAATGTTCACAGGATGCTTCAGAGGGAGATTCCATACGGGGAAGGTCTCGAACTTGGCATAACCGGCACAGACGCCACGCTTGTGCTCGTTGTATAGCTGCGAGAGGCAGACTGCCATCTTGCCGGAACCAGGGCCGGGAGCAGTCACAATGACCAGGGGACGTTCGGTCTCCACGTAGTCGTTTTTGCCGAATCCCTCGTCGGAGTCGATGAGGGCAACGTTGTTGGGGTAGCCTTCGATGGTGTAGTGATAATAGGTCTTGATGCCAAGCGATTCCAGACGGCGGCGGTATGTTGAGGCAGAACTTTGGCCATTGAAATGTGTTATCACCACACTGCCAACCATGAAACCGCAGTTCTGGAACTCGTTCCTTAGGCGCAGGACATCTTCATTGTAGGTGATGCCGAGGTCTTGACGAACCTTGTTCTTCTCGATGTCTACTGCACTGATAACAATGACTATCTCTGCCTGAGAAGACAATTGTGAGAGCATTCTCAACTTTGAGTCGGGTTGGAAACCGGGAAGCACACGACTGGCATGGTGGTCATCGAACAGCTTGCCACCCAATTCCAAATACAATTTACCTTGGAATTGCGCTATTCTTTCTTTGATGTGCTCACTCTGAATGCGTATATACTTGTCGTTATCAAAACCGTATTTCATAAATTATCTCGCTTACTACCTTTATAAGAACATGCAAAGGTACGATTAAGTGAGCGAAATACCAAATTTGCGATTAAGAGAGAGCAGAAAAAGTTTACTTTTATGCCGAACGAGAGCAAATTGAACCCTATGGTTAAATTTATTTGGGCATTTCCGAGCCGACAGCACCTTTCCTTTTCCTCTTATAACGCAAACCGCCCTATCCTGGCAAGGGGACAGGGCGGTTTGATGAGGGGGGATTACCATTTTACTTCCACGGCATGCTTGAAGCTGCGCATTGGGTCGCCCCAGAGTTCATGCGCCAGTTTCTGGTTCTTCTTGGAACCCTTCACCTTGCCGTTGAATACTTCTTTGCCATTTATGCGCACAGTAACCTTCTTGTTCAAATCAACCAAAGTGTCAGACAGGAAAAGGCGTATATAACCATGCTGAGCAGGTATCAGTTTCTTGCCGAAGAGCATGTCTATGCCCCATTGAGGGTCCTTCCATGTTGTGAAATACTCGATGGCGTCTACCTTGATATCTATGCTATTGTCCTCATTTGCCGTAAATTCGTATTGAGTGCGATAGGCATCAGTCTCTTCCAGAACCTGAAGGTTATAGAAAGCATTGCGCTTCAAGCCGTCCATCTCCATATTCTCCCAAATAAAATGACGTGGTTGGGCATTGCGCTTGTACTGTGCCAGCCAAGGGGTGGTTGGCGTATAGTCAATGGAATGTCCCTTGCCGGGAATGAGTTCCACGCGATGCTTGTATTCGTTGGGGAAGAGGCGTTGCATGCTGTCCAGTTTTTCTCCGGTAGTACGCGTGAGCATGTTGCGGTAGAACATCATATCGCGGTCGCCTGTAAGAAAACTCAGTGCCACATTGCCAAGATTCTCAACCGGGGCATTCTTCAGGGGTTCTCCACCTGCCATAGGTCCGGCTGCCGCCCAATAGTCGGCATAGAACGATGCCAGGCGCTGACTACCGTATCCGCCCTCGGAAATGCCAAAGACATAGATGCGGTTCTTGTCCACCTCGGGCATGGACATGATGATGCGGAGTATGCGTTCCCAAGCCCATTGCTTGCTTCTCTGCCACCAACGATACCACTCCCTGTCGCGAGGAATCTGTGGCACTATGTACATCGAAGGCGAATCTTGGAAAAGTTTGGCAAGTCGCAAACCTGTTGCCCACTCCCTGTCCCTCGGGCCTGAACCATGAAGGTATAGGAATACTGGATATCCGTCCTTGGGCTTGTCTCCCTTAACTCCGAGATAGAAGTTCATGTGCGCATCGGGTTCCAACGTGTCAGGCAATGTCCACGTAACTACATTTCCCTTTGAAAGCGAATCGGTAAGAAGTTCACGGAACATTAGCACTTCCTTACTTTCTTCGTTTGTGCTTGCAAATACCGTTCCACATATCATCAATGCGAGCAACGATAAAAGGAGACTTTTGCTATTCATATCTTGTATTCGAAATTTAGGATAAACAGGTTTTATGGTCCCACACCTTTATTATATGACCGCACCAAAGCATGACCGGGTTATCGGGTATTTCCAAAATCTCCGGCTTTACAAAATGCGTTGGTGATAAGGGTAGGAATCAGAAGAAGAATCTCATTATGTCATTACTGAATGCGAGTATCATCAGGGCGAACAGAAGGAACAGGCCCGCCTTTTCAATCACATCCATTACCTTGGGCGATGGCTGCTTGCGCATGATACCTTCGTAAAGGAGCAGGGCGATATGACCTCCGTCCAATCCGGGGATGGGCAGAATATTCATTACTGCCAGGATAATACTGATGAAGGCGGTCAGGTTCCAAAAACTCTGCCAGTCCCAGATGGGCGGAAAGAGATCGCCTATGGTCAGGAACGAGCCTACCTGCTGTATACCTTCCTTGTGGAAGAGATATTTCAGCGATACCACGTAGTCGGACAGAGTTTTCCATGCCAGTTGGAAGCCTGCTGGGATGCTCTGAAGCAGGGTGTATGATTGATGCTCGGTGGGGATGTCCTTGAACTTGTTGTCCCAAAGTACGCCCAACTTGGTATCGTTGCCAAGGGTCAGGCTTAAAGTGTCTTGTGCTCCACTTCCAGCACGCATGACTATAAGGGATATGCTCTTTGCACGTATGCTGTCCTCGGGTGTGCAACCCTCAGCACTGAGAATATCCTGTCTGCGTCCCAGTTCTGTAGTAACGTCGGTAACGTCGGGAGTAGGAACTCCGTCAATTTCCTGTATGATGTCTCCTGCCTCTATACCATATTTATATGCAGGCATCCCTTCAGCAACTTCGCCCACGATGGGTTTAACGGGCAATGAGAAGAACTGTGGGCTTTTCTGCATTTCCAGCAAGGAGACACCGCCGGCAGGCATCTCTATGTCCACTTCCTCGCCATTGCGCAAGACGGTTACTGTCTTTGCTTCGGAAATGTCCATCATCAAGGCTCCGCTGAAACCTTCAATATCCATTCCGTCTATACGTATAGGCGTGTCACCGTTGACGAAACCTATTTCCTGTGCCGTCTGGTTGTAGTTCAATCCATCTGGAAGATTGCGCATGGGCACAATCTCACGTCCCCATGTGAACACTATAGCAGAGTATATCACCAGGGCGGCAATCAGGTTGAATAGTACACCGCCGAACATGATAAGGAAACGGCGCCACACAGGTTTTTGGTTGAAGTCGCTTTCCTGAGGTGCTCTGGCGGCAATATCCTCGGCGCTCTTTGTCTCGTCCACCATGCCAGCAATGCTGACATATCCGCCCAAGGGCAGCCAACCTATGCCGTATTCTGTTTCGTTGTCCCTGAAATAGGGAAACAAACGAGTGAACCACTCGTCTCTTGTAGAAAAGAGATGAAAGTATGGATTGAAGAACAGATAGAATTTCTCCACCTTCACTCCTGAGAATTTGGCAAAGAGAAAGTGTCCTCCTTCGTGCAGAAACACCAGCAGGCTAAGGCAGCAGATAAGTTGTGCCGCTTTGATCAATACTATTTCCATGTAGATTTATCCTTTTGTTTTAACTGTTTTTATATTAATATTTATTGGAATTGTTGCAGACGCATGCTGCTTGCCACTCACAGAATCAAACGGGCGGTGCATAGTAACTTCCTAAGAGTTTCGGTCACACCACCCCATGCCTCTGGGTCGACCCGTTTTGGTCCTCCCGAGGACCGAGGCGAAAGAACCCGGAACTCTCGGGTCGGTCCTCCCGAGGACCAAGGCCTGCTTTCGTGGATGCTCTTTTACAACAACTCTGAGGCCACTTTTCTGGCAACACGGTC
This sequence comes from Bacteroidaceae bacterium, assembly GCA_017628845.1. Taxonomy (GTDB): domain Bacteria; phylum Bacteroidota; class Bacteroidia; order Bacteroidales; family Bacteroidaceae; genus Physcousia. The sequence goes on along the minus strand of JAGBYI010000156.1, from coordinate 15,994 downwards.
CGTTTCCAGATAGTCCTCCAATGAGGGTGTTTTTATGTACGGAACACGGGCAAGTGTCTCCTGTATTACTTCAGCCATCTGCAAGAATCCGCATCTGTCCTGACGGAAAGCCAGATTTACCACCTCGTTGGCGGCATTCACCACACAAGCGGTGTTGCCACCTCGGCGCAGGGCCTCGTATGCCATGGCCAGACAGGGGAAGCGCTCCATGTCGGGGCGTTCAAAAGTGAGGTCTTGCATGTCCCACCAATCAATACGCGGGAAACTGCTTTCCAGTCTTACCGGATACGACATTGCCAACTGTATGGGCACTCGCATGTCGGGTGCACCAAGCTGTGCCTTTACCGCGCCGTCCTGGAACTGTACTGCGCTATGTACTATGCTTTGAGGGTGCACAACAACCTGTATGCGGTCGGCATCCACATCAAACAGCCACTTTGCCTCTATCACCTCAAAGCCCTTGTTCATCATACTTGCGGAATCAATGGTAATCTTGGCTCCCATATCCCAGTTGGGGTGCTTCAGGGCCTGAGCAGCAGTAACATTCCTCATCTCGTCCAAAGTGAACTTGCGGAAAGGACCGCCCGAAGCCGTAAGGATAATCTTCTCTATCGGACTTTCCTCGCCCATCAGACTCTGGAATATGGCAGAATGTTCGCTATCCACAGGGAACATCGGAACATTATACTCCTGACACAAGGCAGTAATGAGTTCGCCGGCAACCACCAAGGTTTCCTTGTTGGCCAATGCTATGGGCTTGCCGGCCTTTATCGCAGATATCGTAGGTTTCAACCCGCTGAACCCTACCAAGGCAGTCAGGACCATGTCCACGGGTTCCATCGTCACCACCTGACAAAGGGCCTCATCTCCGGCATATACCTGTATGGGCTGGTCGGCCAATGCCTCCTTAACTTCGTTATACTTGCTCTCGTCTGCAATAACCACGGCGCATGGCAAGAATTTGCGTGCCTGCTCTATCAGCAAACGTGAGTTGCTGCCGGCCGTAAGCACATAGGCTTCAAACAAATCTGCATGTTCCTCTATTACCTGCAGTGCTTGCGTCCCTATGCTGCCAGTTGAACCTAATATGCATATTTTTCTCTTCATACAGTTTCTTCTTTACAAATCCAACAAACCTTCGGGCAAGGTCATATAGACAATACGCTCCTTTGCATCTATTCTCTCGATAAAATCTTCGTTGGCAGGAACCAGCTTGCCATCTACACAGAAAATAGTGTTCACCGTAGAGTCTTCCACATAATCTATAATGCCTATAGGCCCTGCCTGGGCATCCACTACCTGCCAGCCTGTAAAATGGCGCCAGGTGTACTCGTCGTCCTCATCCGGTTCCGGAGTCAGGCTATGAGGGAAATACACGTCTGCACCTACATACTCATTGGCATCTTCAGAACTGTCAATGTCTTGAAACTTGAGTAGGGCAACCGAATCGCTACGGAATCTCCACCCTTCCAGGAAGAAGGGCACTTGTATGCCATCCACCTCCAGAAAGACGTAATCTGCATCTGCTCTGTCCCACACGTCGTCCGTGAAGTTCATAGACAGTTCCCCTCCTATGCCGTGGGTACGGGTCAGTGTACCTATCTTATAAGTTTCTATCATTCCACACGAGTTATATTGGCGCCAAGCCTGTTAAGCCTCTCCTCTATGTTCTCATATCCACGGTCTATCTGCCCGATGTTGTCTATCCTGCTTGTTCCCGACGCACTCATGGCGGCAATCAGCATGGATATGCCGGCACGGATGTCAGGCGAAGTCATGCGGGCTGCCTTCAGCTGGAAGCGCTTGTCATGGCCAATGACCACGGCACGGTGCGGGTCGCAAAGTATAATCTGTGCTCCCATGTCTATCAGTTTGTCCACGAAGAACAATCTGCTCTCAAACATCTTCTGGTGTATCAGCACGCTGCCCTTTGCCTGGGTAGCCACAATAAGCAGGATGCTCAGAAGGTCAGGAGTAAGGCCCGGCCATGGTGCATCGGCAATGGTCATTATGCTGCCATCCAGGAACGATTCTATCTCGTAATGTTCCTGCTTGGGTATGTATATGTCATCCCCTCTTCGTTCCAATTGTACGCCAAGGCGCTGGAATACCGTAGGGATAATGCCCAACTGGTCGTAACTGACGTTGCGTATCAGGACACCCTCGCCACACATGGCAGCCATTCCAATAAACGAGCCTACCTCAATCATGTCTGGCAATATCGTGTGCGAGGTCCCCTTTAATGACTTCACACCAGTGATGGTCAGCAGATTGGAACCAATGCCCTCTATCATGGCTCCCATGCCACAGAGCATTTTGCACAACTGCTGCAGGTATGGTTCGCAGGCTGCATTGTAAATCGTAGTGGTGCCTTCTGCCAGTACTGCGGCCATAACAATGTTTGCCGTACCGGTAACAGATGCCTCATCCAGAAGCATGTATGCACCCTGCAATCGATCCGCTTTGATGTTGAAGATACCTCTTTCCTCGTTGTACGAGAACTCAGCTCCAAGTTTCTGTATTCCCAAGAAGTGCGTATCCAGTCTTCTGCGTCCAATCTTGTCACCTCCGGGCTTGCTTACCATAGCATGACCAAATCTGGCAACCAGTGGTCCTACCAGCATGACACTGCCGCGCAGACGTGAACAACGCTCCAGGAACTCATCGCTTTGCAGATAACTGATATCCACGCAGTCGGCCTGGAAAGTCATATCGCCATGTCCATGACGGGTAACACGCACTCCGACATCCTGAAGCAACTGTATCTGATTGTTAACATCAGCGATGTCCGGCAGGTTGCTTATCCTTATCGGTTCTTTTGTAAGCAACGTGGCACAAAGAACCTGCAAAGCCTCGTTCTTGGCTCCCTGAGGTGTAATCTCACCTTTTAGAGGGCGTCCTCCTTCTATTATGAATGCTGACATTATTTTCTTTTCTTTCTTTTCAGTATGTTAGTGGGCAATGTATGTAGGGTAGCAAACTGATGTCCCTCCAGGGCTTCGCTTAGGTTATGTCCCTTGGTATACACATCAATGTCGTGTGTCACCTTTTCCTCGCTCATCACATCGGGATTCCATGTAAACAGGTTCTGTTTCATTCTGTCTGCCGTCTGTTGCACAAGGGCGTCTCGCTCTTCGCCTTCAGGCATTTCCGTCAGTTTCTGCAGAGCCTGCTCCACTATGCGTCCATAGTGCTTATGGCGAATATTGGCCTGAGGCAAAGACATGGGGGCCGGACGCATACTTGCCTCCGCTTGCGGAATAATCTCCACTGGATAATCCAGGTCCAATTGAAACCTGCTTATCAGTGCCAGATGATTCCACAGTTTGGTCTGCACCTCGGGATTGGCAAGTTTCTCTTGCCCCAGGTTTGCCATCACCGCCACTATGCTTGTGGCACACTTCAGCCGCTCCTGTCTGTCCTCTATCGTCATGCAATGCTCCACCATTTCTTGAACGATGCGCCCGTATTCAGACATCAGCAAGCTGCTCTTTTCCGTATTATATTGTATTTGATTCATAGCAGGTTCTTTGGTTTCGTGGCTTGGAACTCCTTCAAATAGAACGGTTCAAAGTAGGCGGTTGATACTGTTTCCCCCTTTCTAAGGCGTTGTTCTGCCAGAGGTGCTGCATTGCTTGCCAATGGGTGTATGCCGTCTATAAATATGGCATTGGGGTGATTTATCACCTCCTTGCACTTGGCACTTCCATTACCAAAGAAGACCACTGGCCCGCGTTCCAGATATTCGGCATAGGTATTCTCGTCCACTATATCTGCCTGTATGGGGCGTATCTCCTTCAGTGCCCTGTCGTACACGGCAGAATACACTTCCATGCGCCTGGCATCTATCATGGGTACCAACAGGGAATTTTCCGGTATTTCCTCGTGATATAACAGCACCGGCACACAGAGAAGCTGCAAGGTTGGGATAGACACCAATGGCACATTACGCCCGTATGCCACGCCTTTTGCCATACTCACTCCTATGCGCAAACCAGTATAACTTCCCGGACCTTCGCTCACTGCAACGGCATCCAGGGGGATGGCATGACTCTCGGCAAAGGATAGCGCCTCCTGTACAAACATTCCGCATTGCACGGCATGCGAAGGTCCCTCGAAATCTTCACTATGGAAAATGACATGGTTGTCCTCGGCCACCGCCACAGAGCACACGTTGGTGCTGGTCTCTATACTCAGTATCGTTGCCAATGTTATTCTTTGTTTAGGAATTCACTTATTGTCTGCAAGGTATCTGCCTTGGCAGTTTCAAGGTCGTCGTTCACGATGATTTTGTCAAACTGCGGAGCAAACGACATCTCGTATTCCGCTTTTGCCAGACGTTCCTCTATCTGTTCCGGACTGTCCGTAGCACGGCCAACAAGGCGTCTTCTCAGTTCGTCTACGCTGGGAGGCTGGACAAAAAGGGACAAAGCATGCTCGCCATAGAATTTCTTTACGTTAATGCCGCCCTTTATGTCAATATCGAAGATTACGTTTCTTCCGCCCTTCAACTGTTCCTCCACCTGGCTTTTCAGTGTGCCATAATATCGGTCGGCATATACCTCCTCGTATTCCAGGAACTCGTCTGCCTCTATCTTGGCCTTGAACTTCTCTGGGGTCAGGAAGAAATACTCCACCCCATGCTGTTCTGTTCCTCGTGGAGGTCGTGACGTAGCACTGATGCTGAACACCAGATTCAATTCCGGATGTTCCTTGGTAAGCCACTGAACTATGGTGCTCTTTCCGCTACCGCTCGGAGCACTGAATATTAGGCATTTTCCTTTCATTCCAGTTTCTTTTGATTGTTCTTATGGGCAGATTTGCTACAATACGTTCAGCACCTGCTCCTTTATCTGTTCCAGTTCATCCTTCATCATCACCACGATGTTTTGCATCTCTGCCTGATTAGACTTTGAACCGGTTGTATTTATCTCTCGCCCCATTTCCTGGGCAATGAAGCCCAGTTTCTTGCCTTGTCCGTACTCTCCGTCCAGCGTTTCGCGGAAGTATCCCAAATGATGGAACAGGCGTTGCTTCTCCTCGTTGATATCCAGTTTCTCGATATAGAAAATCATCTCCTGCTCCAGTCTGCCTCGGTCGTACTCCACTTCCGGAATTGCAGACAGAGCATCCACCATGCGCTGGCGTATCTTTTCCGTCCTGGACTTCTCGTAAGGCTCAATACTTTTCATCAGTTCCTCTATGTTGTCCACCTTCTCGCGGAACTTCTGCTCCAGAGCCTTGCCCTCTTGAGTACGGAAGTCCATCAGTTGGTTTACAGCCTGTTCGGTCACAGAACGTGCTACTTCCCATTCTTCCTCGGTCAGTTCCTCTGTGGTGTCCAGCTTGCTGACAGCATCCGGCATCCTCAGTATTACCTCCGTGAGATTCTCGGGCACAGGTATACCGTATTGTGAATTCGCCTCGTAAAACTGCTGGATGTATTTCTGCATCAGCGGTATGTTCAGCTTGGCGGTCTGCTCCACTTCATCTCGCTCTATCCAGAGAGAGAATTCAACCTTGCCACGCAAGAGCACATTGCTAATCATGGCGCGCAGTTCCATTTCTTTTTCACGATAACTGCCCGCTATGCGTACGGTCAGGTCCAATGCCTTGCTGTTTAGGGATTTTATCTCGGCGGTAATCTTCTTGTCATTGTAGGTGGCAGAAGCCTTGCCGTATCCGGTCATTGAAAGTATCATACCTTATTTAATATAAAATTTGTCTGCAAAAATAGCAAAAATTCGGCAGAAAAGACTAACTTTGTCTTCGAAATGTGCCATCAGAATTCAAAAAAGACAATAACAGGAGTATATGGAGGGAGTTTCAATCCCATACATGTGGGTCATGTTTCCATGGCCAAGGAGATACTGCGTCTTTCTCTGGTGGACGAGATGTGGCTGGTGGTAAGTCCGCAGAATCCGCTCAAGAACGAGGGGTTGTGGGATGATGATTTTCGCTTGAACCTCGCTCGTTTGGCTGTTAGCGATATTCCGGGAGTAGAGGTGTCTGATGTGGAGTTCTCGTTGCCCAAACCCAATTACATGCTTACCACTTTGGAAACCCTTTCCGCAAGGCATCCTGACAGGGAGTTTGTTCTGGTCATAGGTATGGACAACTGGCTTTGTTTCCACCGCTGGTATAAGTGGGAAAGCATTCTCCAACGCTATAGACTTATTGTTCTGCCACGTCGCTCCGAGCAGGTGCAGGAGGAGGGGGCGGATGGAATGAATAGACAACTCCCTGCCGGTGCAAGAGTGTATTTTGCGGAAGTGTCGCTGATAGACATAAGCAGCACTTGGATACGTGCGGAAATCAGTGAGAATCCGTCCTATGAGGGTCAGGGGTTGCCTGACGAGGTTTGGGATAGAATAAGATATAAAATGCGATGAAAAGGATAATTTCTGTAATTTTTCTTGCTGTCCTGATGGCGTTGCCATCAAGGGCGCAATATACACCACTTGTCAAATACGATGTGGTTCCGCGTTCTTATGAACATGTGTTCGTGGATTACATCAAGGACTTTCCTGTGCGCCTGATAGATGCAAGCGGAGGCCAGTATGTGGGGCAGACGGATGGTCGTGTGGCCTTGTATGGTTATGGCCAGTTCATTAATGATAGCGGTGATGTTATCGTGGGAAAGTTCCGTAACGGTGAATTGCTTCATGGTGTCATTGTAGGAAGGGATAATGCTACGGTGGGCAGCAAGGAGTTTTATTGCAGTTATAGCCTCTCTTCAGGCAAGTTGCAGTATATCTCCAGAAATGGAGTCATGGAACTCCCGTTGGTTCCCGATTCGCTTGATTATACTTTCATGTCACAGACCTTTGCCAATGGTGACAGATATGTGGGCGAGTTCTATCAAGGCAGACGTCATGGTCTTGGGATTTATTATTATGCTACTGGCGGTCTGTGGTTCGGAGTTTATGAGAACGACATACGCAATGGTTTCGGTGCTTGGTTTAAGGAGACGAACGATATGGTGATTGGTTTGTGGGAAGGTGAGGACGAAAGAAGGCGTGTCTATGTGCCTTTAAAATAAGGCCTTTGTGTCGGTGAATGCGTAGTTTTGTATGGTCAATATTTCTCTCATAGGTCTTGGGCAGCGTGGACAGGCTACATTGCAGCGTCTTGCTTTCGTTCCAAATGCCAATGTTCTGATTCAGTGCGATGTGGAGATGGACTGGCGCGATGCTGCCACGCATCCCGATGTGGATCTAGTATGGATTTGCACCCCTTGGGAATGGCACATGCGCATGGCGGTGACTGCCATGCGTGCCGGCAAGGATGTGGCTTTGGAGGTTCCGGCGGCCATGACGGTGGCGGATTGCGAGACTTTGGTCTCCGTGGCGAAGGAAACCGGTCGGCATTGTGTAATGTTGGAGAACTGCTGTTACGACACGTGGCATTTGGGTGCAAGGGAAATGGTGCGTCAGGGAATGCTTGGACGTATCAAGCACCTTGAGGGTGCATATGCTCATACGGTGCCTGAGGGTTGGATGCGTGCCCATGGTCGCAGGCAAGCGGGAAATCCATATCCAACGCATGCTATAGGTCCAATGTGCCAATTGTTGCCAGATGGAGATACTCTGGATTATCTCGTATCTCTGTCGTCGCCGCTGCCAGGTGATCATACGAATACATCCCTTGTGCGTTCCGTTTCGGGTGTCAGCATGTTGCTGCATTATGATATTTCCACCCCGCGTCCGTATAGTCGCATGCAAACCGTTTGCGGAACATTGGGTTTCCTGCAAAAATATCCTCTTCCTACCGTACATTTGGACGTCAAGGGTGGCGCGGTAGAGCTTGTAGGAGATGAGGCGGTGGAATATGTGGAGTCTTTTATTCCTGTGAATTATCAGGAAATGATTCGTGAGGGTAGGACGCTTGGCGTGTCCAATGTGATGAACTATATGATGGACCGCCGTCTGCTTGATGCCATAGAGAGAATCAGAAGTCCGCATTCTGGTGGTATGCCTGAATCCTGCCACATGGACATGGATGTCTGTGATGCTGCGCTTTGGTCTTCTGTCATAGAACTTACCGCTTTGTCGGCAGAGCAGGGGTCTGTACCGGTTATGTTCCCACGTTTCTAATTCCTGTCTCCTTGTCTGATTTTAAGGGGGGTTGGGGATGCTTTCTCTGAACCTAAAAAGATTCTGCTATAGGATTCTACGCACTAAAAAAGATTTTGAGAAAGGTGTGTGATGTACTATTTTGCGGTTCGTCTTTGATGTTTGTCTGACATGTAGAAATAAAAAAAGGACACCTAAGTGTCCTTTCATGCCTTTGGTAGCGGGAATGGGACTTGAACCCATGACCTTCGGATTATGAATCCGACGCTCTAACCAGCTGAGCTATCCCGCCATTACCACTCCATTGTGTGGAGGTCTTGCTGTTTTGCGAGTGCAAAGGTATGACAATAATTTGAAACTGCCAAGAAGTTTGCGCACTTTTTAATCTAAAAAATACAAATAAGTGTAGGGAGGTGGTGTAATGCCCTCTTTTTTGTATCTTTGCGAAGAATAATGTACGCGCATGAGAATAATAAAGAAGTTGGATATGTACATACTGAAGAATTACCTGCTTTTGTTTGCGGGTACGTTCTTCATCTGCTTGTTTATCTTTATCATGCAGTTCATGTGGATGTACATCGACGAATTGGTGGGTAAGGGACTCAGTTGGGATATTCTGTTTGAATTTTTCTTTTATGCAAGTCTGACACTCGTGCCCATGTCCATGCCGTTGGCCGTGTTATTGGCCTCGTTGATAACTTTCGGCAACATGGGAGAGAAACTGGAACTTCTATCCATGAAGGCGGCTGGCGTGCCGTTGGTCAGGATACTATGCCCGATTTTCATCGTAGCATCGTTGGTGTGTGTCGTTAGTTTTGTTTTTCAGGACAAGGTGCAGCCCAGGGCTACCAAGCAGTTGGCCACATTGCTATGGAGCATGCGTCAGAAATCGCCAGAACTGGACATTCCTGAGGGGATTTTCTATAGCGATATTCCTGGATACAGCATCTTTGTGCAGAAGAAAGACACTAAGACTGGTATGCTGCACGGAGTGATGATTTACAGCTTGACGGACGGATATCAGAAGATGGAGATAGTTCTGGCGGATTCTGCCCGTTTGCAGGGAACAGAAGATCAGAAGCATCTGAAACTTACGCTTTATGGAGGTGAGAGGTTCAGGAACATGGATTCGCAGACAGGTAATATGCTGAAGGCCAACATTCCTTACATGCGCGAGACTTTTCTCGTTGAGGAGGACATGATTCCGTTCGATGCGTCGTTCAACATGATGGATGCCAACCTCTTCAATGGCGATGCAAAGACAAAGGAACTTGTAACGATACTCAGTGGCATAGATTCGCTGAATAACGTCAGTGACAGTATAGGTCATCATTATCATAAGACGGTACGAAACCAGTATCTGAAGGGAACTTTTCCTATGGAGGTCAAGGATTCTGCCGATTTAACTGCCAGAGTGCTGGCGCAGGAACCTCTTGACAGCACTTACCACAACCTTACAGCGGACAAAAGAAAGACTGTTTTAAGGAGCGCTCTCAGCAATGCCCAGAGTACCAAGGCAGAATTTGAATTTAGGGGCATGACAACAGAAAACCTGAATATGACCCTACGTTACCACCACATGGAAGCAAGAAAGATGTTTACCAATAGTCTTGCATGTTTAATATTCTTTTTTATAGGTGCACCGTTGGGCGCCATTATAAGGAAGGGCGGACTGGGTGTGCCGGTGGTGGTGAGCGTACTCGTGTTCATCTTTTATTACATTGTGAATGCCGGTGGAGAGAAGATGGCCAAGAGCGGAGAGTGGGCTGTATGGTTCGGAATATGGCTTAGTACAATGGTACTGGCCCCCATAGGACTGTTCCTTGTCAGTAAGGCTAACAAGGACAGTGTGGTCTTTAACTTGGAGGGTTACCAGAACTTTTTCAAGCGTCTGCTTGGAATACGTACCAAGCGCAAACTTAACAGGAAGGAAATCATTATTCACGAACCCGACTATCCACAGTTGCTGCTGGACATAGAGACCCTTACGGAGGATCTCAGACGGTACGGCAACCGTAAGAAACTGCTCAAAATACCTTCATATTACGCCATATTCTTTAGATTCCACGAGGACCATACCGTGAAGGAACTGAAAGAAAGGGTGGAAGCTCTTGTGGAGCAATTGCACAATAGCAGGGACATCGCTATAATAGGTGCACTGAACGACATGCCAATACTTTATACAGAGGCACACACGCGTCCGTTCAATACCAGGCGCAAGAATATGCTTGCCGGTATCTGTTTGCCAGTGGGTATACTGTTGTGGCTCAGAATATGGCGATTCAGACTTAGGTTGTATCAGGACATAAACCAGATACAGAAGTTAGGACAATTCATCATAGATAGAATAAATAAACAAGAATATGGACAATGAAATCAAACTTAGCACAATAGAAGAGGCTTTGGCCGACTTTAAAGAGGGCAAGTTCGTTATAGTCGTAGACGATGAGGACCGCGAGAACGAGGGCGACTTCATCACAGCGGCAGAGCTCATTACCGAAGACAAGGTAAACTTCATGCTCAAGAACGGACGCGGCGTACTCTGCGCGCCCATCACCATGAGCCGTGCCGAGGAACTGGAACTGGAGCGCCAGGTGCAGACAAACACCAGCATGCTGGGCACACCGTTCACCGTTACCGTGGACCTCTTGGACGGTTGTACCACCGGTGTGAGTACACATGATCGTGCTGCCACCATCCGTGCCTTGGCCGACCCCACCAGAAAACCCACCGATTTCGGTCGCCCAGGACACATCAACCCCCTCTATGCCCAGGATCGTGGCGTACTGAAGAGAGCCGGACACACCGAGGCTGCCATCGATCTGGCACGCCTTTGCGGCTTGCAACCTGCCGCAGCACTAATTGAAATCCTCAACGAGGACGGCACCATGGCACGCATGCCCCAACTGAAGGAGGTGGCACGCGAGCATGGCTTGAAGATAATCACCATCAAGGACCTCATCGCCTACCGCCTGAAGCAGGAAAGCCTGGTGGAGAAAGGCGTAGAGGCTGACCTGCCCACTGAATACGGCCACTTCCGCATAATTCCCTTCCGCCAAAAGAGCAACGGTCTGGAGCACATTGCCATATTCAAGGGCGAGTGGACTCCCGAAGAACCTGTACTGGTGCGCATGCACTCCAGCTGCATGACTGGCGACATCTTTGCCAGCAAGCGTTGCGATTGCGGAGAGCAGCTGCACCAGGCCATGCAGATGATTGACAAGGAAGGCAAGGGCGTTATCGTATACCTGCAACAGGAAGGCCGTGGCATAGGATTGATGAACAAGATTGCCGCCTACAAACTTCAGGAGCAGGGCGACGACACCGTAGAGGCCAACCTGCATCTGGGCTTCAAGGCAGACGAGCGCGACTATGGCGTTGGTGCACAGATCCTTCGCGAATTGGGCATTGGCAAGATTCGCCTCATCAGCAACAATCCCGTAAAGCGTGTAGGTCTGGAAGGCTATGGCCTGGACATAGTGGAGAACGTTCCCGTTGTCATCACCCCCAACGAATTCAACCGCCGCTATCTGGAGACAAAGAAACTTCGCATGGGACACAAGCTTTAGAAACGGGTGAGCGGTGAGCGATTAACGATTCGCGAATTTGTACTCTAAACTCTAAACACAAACATCACACAATATGAACAACATTCTTTCCGACAGACTTGGACGTCTGTCAACAAGCGCAACTTTGGCCATGAGCCAGAAGAGCAGCGAGCTGAAGGCTCAAGGCGTGGATATCATCAATATGAGTGTGGGCGAGCCCGACTTCAACACCCCCGACCACATCAAGGCAGCAGGCATCAAAGCCATCGAGGACAACTGGAGCCGCTATAGCCCAGTGCCAGGTTATCCCGAACTGAAGAAAGCCATTGTGGAGAAGTTGCAGAGAGAGAACGGTCTGGAATACAAACCCAGCCAGATCCTGTGCTCCAATGGTGCCAAGCAGAGCGTCTGCAACGTAATCATGGCTCTGGCAGGTGCTGGCGACGAGGTCATCATCCCCGCTCCCTATTGGGTAAGCTACCCCGACATGGTGCTTCTGGCCGATGCCACTCCCGTATTCATTCCCTCCACCATCGAGCAGGACTTCAAGATTACTCCCGAACAACTGGAAGCTGCCATCACCGAGAAGACCCGCGCACTGATTCTGTGCTCTCCCAGCAACCCCACAGGTTCCGTATATACACGTGAGGAACTGGAGGGGCTGAAGGACGTGCTCCTTCGTCACGAAAACGTCATCGTCATTGCCGACGAAATCTACGAGCATATCAACTATGTGGGCGAGCATGCCTCCATGGCACAGTTCCCCGAAATCAGGGACCGTGTGGTAATCATCAACGGTGTCTCCAAGGCATATGCCATGACCGGTTGGCGTATAGGCTTCATCGCCGCCCCCGAATGGATTGTGAAGGGTTGCAACAAATTGCAGGGACAGTACACCAGCGGACCTTGCTCCATCAGCCAGAAGGCAGCCGAGGTGGCCTTCTCCGGCGACCAGCAGTGCGTGGAGGATATGCGTGTTGCTTTCGAACGCCGCCGCGACCTCATTGTGAAACTTGCCAAGGACATTCCCGGTCTGGAGGTGAATAATCCTCAGGGTGCCTTCTACCTGTTCCCCAAGTGCAGCAGTTTCTATGGCAAGAAGTATGGCGAGCAGACCATCAACAACAGCGATGACCTGGCCATGTACCTCCTGGAGGTTGGTCACGTAGCCACTGTGGGCGGTGCTTCATTCGGTTCTCCCGAGTGTTTCCGCATGTCATACGCCACCAGCGACGAGAACATCATCGAGGCACTGAAGCGCATCAAGGAGGCTCTGGCTCTGTTGAAGTAATATATATAATAAGGTAGGCAACCATGTGTTCCTACCTTATCTAACCTATTATACAGAAAAAGAAAATCCCTTGCTTCTTACAGCAAGGGATTTTTGTTCCTTTTCTCAGGACTTTACTCTTTCTTACAGAGTGATTGCGCCAGAGGGGCATGCATCAGCACAGGTACCACACTCTGTGCACTCGTCGGGGTTGATAGAGTACTTCTCGCCCTCAGAGATTGCACCTACGGGGCACTCGTCAATACATGTGCCACAAGCAACACAATCGTCGTTAATTACGTAAGCCATAATTGTAGATTTAAAATTGGTATATACTATTATCTTAAGTCAGATGTGGGACAAATCCCAACCTTGATTGCACTGCAAAGATAACTATTTTTGATGATATGAGCCGATTTTGATGATAAAAATGTTAGTCTTTATCATTAAAAACGATTATTTGTACAATAAAACAGCACATGCCAGTGTTATTATGTATATGAAACGAACTATCGCCATACTGATTCTCATATCCACCTGTCTGTGTACCTTTGCGCAGAAGGAGACAATCATGAACAAGCCCTTCATAGACAACCGTCGTCTGCACTGGGGGTTCTTCTTCGGCATGAACCTAATGGACATGGAAATGGAGAACAACGGCCATGTAGACCCTGCAACCGGTGAGCAGTGGTTCGCCGACGTCAGCAAGTACGAACCAGGCTTCAGCGTGGGTGTACTGGGTTCGTTGCGCCTGAACAAATACATGGAACTGCGCCTCACCCCAACCATGCACTTCGGCCAAAAGTTCATAAAGATGCGCGACAATGTATCCCAAAGGGACACCTCGCAGAACATGCGCACCAATTACATCTCAGTACCTCTCTCCGTAAAGTTCGCCGCACCACGTTACAACAATTTCCGACCCTACTTCACCATGGGCCTTGCACCCACCTTCTGCCTCAACAACCACGACCAGGAAGCTTTCAAGGCAAAAACCTTCGACTGCTATCTGGAGGTAGGCATGGGATGCGACATATATCTGCCCTATTTCAAACTCATTCCTGAACTGAAATTCTGTTTCGGGCTGGTGGACATCATCAGCAAGAAACGCGACGACCTGCTGGACAAATCCATGATGAAGTTTACCAATAGTATTGCCGGCGGTTCCTCCAATATGATAGTCCTCTCGCTCTATTTTGAGTAGTTGGAACGCCATATACGCGAGCCAAACAGGGCAAAACGACCTTTTCTTGACATTTTTCTTCTCATATCTTAGTCTGTTTTAATAAAAAGCAGTACCTTTGCACCCGCTTTACCATAGGTCGCTGGCGGGGAGAAGTGTGACCTGTTATGCCTATGAGTGATGACAACACAACCTATTAAAAAGTCATAAGAGAAATGGCAGATTTAATTAAGATTGCAGAAGAAGCATTTGCTACTGGCAAGCAGCACCCCTCATTCAAGGCAGGTGACACCGTAACCGTAGCTTACAAGATTGTCGAGGGCAACAAGGAGCGTATCCAGCTGTACCGCGGTGTAGTTATCAAGATCGCTGGTCACGGCGACAAGAAACGCTTCACCGTTCGCAAGATGTCTGGTACCGTTGGTGTAGAGCGTATCTTCCCCATCGAGTCTCCCAACATCGACAGCATCGTAGTCAACAAGATTGGTAAGGTTCGTCGCGCTAAGTTGTACTACCTGCGCAACCTCACCGGTAAGAAGGCTCGCATCGCTGAGAAGCGCGTTGTTACCAAGGAGGCTTAATCCACCTTTTTACAAAAGCAAGAAAAAGAAAACGTGCGGCAATAGTGTCGTACGTTTTCTCTTTTTTAAAAGGTGGTTGTGTTTTATACTGTTGTTGCCCAGATACGGCATACCGTGTCCCTGCTAATTAAGCGAACCCCGTATTCAGTAGTTCGTTGTGGTTCTCATACAAGTCTCAAGCCTTCCTCTGTGATGATGATGAGGCGGCGCTTGTAGAGGTCGCCGATGGCTTTCTTGTAGACTTTCTTGCTGACGTTGAAGGTCTGGGCAATGTCCTCGGCAGGACTCTTGTCGCCCAGAGGGCAATATCCGCCGTTGTCCTGAAGGTATGCCAGCAGAATGTCGCTGAAGTCTGCCACGCCCTCCTGGCCCTGGCGGGTGAGGGTGAGGTCTATCTTGCCATCCTCGCGTACCTTTCTTATATATGCACGCGTGCGCATGCCTGTGCGAAGGTCGCGGAACACTTGCGAGTCGTAGAGGAGTCCGCCCCATTGGTTGTCCACAATAACCTTGAAACCGAGGTCGGTCTTCTGCCACACGAGGATGTCCACCTCGTCACCACGGCGATAGGAAGGAATGCCGTGGTCGAGATAGCGCTCCACCTTGGCACTGGCCATAATGCGGCTGCTATCCTCGTCCAGATGGATGTGCACTATGTAGCTCTGTCCCTTTGCCATCTTCATCTTCTGCTCACGGAAGGGAACGAAGAGGTCTTTCATCAGTCCCCAGTTCAGGAAGGCACCGAAGTTGTTTACCCATGCCACCTCAAGGAAGGCAAAGTCGCCCACCTGTGCCAAAGGCTTGCGCATGGTGGCAATGAGGCGCTCCTCCTGGTCGAGATAAAGGAAAACCTCCACTTCCTCGTCCAGAGCAACATCACCCTCTACCTCGTTATGTGGCAAGAGTATCTCGCCATGTATGCGTCCGCCATCCAGATAATATCCGAAGGGAACCTGCTTTACCACCCTAAGGGTGTTTATTTCGCCTAATCTTACGTTCATAGTTTATTTATATATTGCTCTCGCTTACTCACAGATTTCACCTTTCCGTTTTCACTTTTCCGTTTCAATTATCACCCCGTCCTTCATACGGATGGTGCGGTCGGTGAGGGATGCGAGGGTCTCATCGTGGGTGACGATGACAAAGGTTTGGCCGAAGCGGTCCCTAAGGTCGAAGAAGAGGCGGTGGAGTTCCTCCTTATTTTTAGTATCAAGGCTTCCCGAGGGTTCATCGGCAAGGACCAGTTCGGGATTGTTCATCAAGGCACGTGCTACGGCGACACGTTGTTTCTCGCCACCGGAAAGTTCGTTTGGCTTGTGGTCGGCACGCTCGGTAAG
>JAGBYI010000155.1 GCA_017628845.1 Bacteroidaceae bacterium | reverse complement strand
GGTGGTGGGGCCGTGGCGGGGCGCGAAAATGGCGCCACGGCCCCAAAAAAAAGACCGGCACCCCCCTGGGGGTTTGTTTTTCTTTGGGACCGCGCCGACCAATGGGGGCTGCTTGTCCTGGAGTCCTGGGCATTACAAGACTTTACACCGGAAGATCCTGGATCCCCCGGTGCAAAATCACTGTAGTCACTTCATCAAGTCTCTGGTAGCATCTCCTTGACAACCTCCAGGGAGAAAGTCTGAACATCCTCAGCAGCTACGTTCTTAAAGCTACCGTTGGGGGTCTTCACCACGAATACACTCTTCCCTGCTGCCCATAGATCCGCACACTCCCGCCCGGATAGATATCGTGGTTCTGGATCTCCGAAGTCCTCGAGGTAGAAATACGGGTTGCTACATCCGACGAAGAGATCTGACAACACGGCCTTCATGATCGCTTGTCGCTTGATATCGCTGAAGCTCTGCCACATCTCCACACACTTGCGATGGCGGGTGTTGAACTTGCCGCCTGCGTTGATACGTGGCCAGATCTGCTCATCAAAAAATTTGACATCTAACAAACTGCCGCCGTCGCTAGCAGCTTGCTGCATTGTTGTGTTGTGTTGTGTAGTGTAGTGTAGTGGTAACCCAAAATAACCCACTTGGTTTGACTGGGTTTCTCTGGGTTTCTCTGGGTTTTCCTCGTTTGGTAATGTTTCGTAAACTTTCGGCGGTCTTCCACCCTGGCGGCCGTTGTTCTGGTTCCGCTTGGCGATCCTCTCCGCTTTCTCGCGGTCATTCTTGAGATCCTCTTTGACCATATCAAACATCATCAGCACCGATGGGTACTTACACGTGGATGCAGTAGGTACCTCACCCGTGAACTCATAGCTAAAGCAGCACTCATAGAATGCCAGTCGCTCGAGATCGGTCATGTGCTTGCGTGCACTATCAAACCAGGTCTCTCTGAATAGTGCACAATACTTCATTGCTCAAAGCGTATATAGTTGGTCCTAAACTCGTCGATCGCCTGCCTGGTGAAGTACAGGCGATGACATAACATATTCACCGGCTTGATCTGGCCGCGGAAATAACGCATGTACATGGCGTTTTTACTCAAGCCGCACCATCTGGCGGCCTCCTCGAGCGTGAAAAGCTCCTCCATCTTAAACTCTTGCATAGGCATATATTTTTAAATTACGGCGCAAAATTACAAAACTTTACAGATATACACAAATTTTCGGGCAAAAAAATTTACAAAAAATTACATTTGTTTGCAAAATGGCATAAAATGTGGTAATTTTGCGGACTTGTTTAACCATAAAATGTGATTTGTTATGAAAAAAATCGAAGTGGCTTATCCATTCGAGGCTGCCCGTGGAGCTCTCGGAGGTAGGCAGAAACTGTTGTACAATGACCGCAACAACCCTGCATTTGACGCACCTATCGGACGCCAATATGCGAAGAATTACCGCACGCAAATGGTAGCTGCTAAGCGTGCTAGTGATGGACTTAACTATTTCATGATCAAGAAAAAGAGCGCCACTCTGATCACTGTGGCCAGTCTTAAACGTATGGCCGTCCTTGGTGGCACTGGATCAATGATTGGTATCATACTGACCAGCATCTCCCTGGGAGGTGTACGCGATAAGCTGGAGCAGTCGTGGCAGTGGGAAATGGAGAATGTTCCTTCCCAGGCCGGGAAGACCTTCCGGAAGTTCTTGACGGATAAGCTGTATCAGATGCTTGATGTCAAGAATGCAGCAGCTGAGTTCTACACAGCTGGCCCCGTGTACCAGGTGTTAAATCCATGGTTTATCCAGGCTGGACCTGATCCGAGCGACACCGATATCATTGTAATCAATGTTCCGAGCGATATCCTCGTTAAGTTCTGGCAGCAGTTGGGAACGAATAGCAATGGCGATACTCCTATCTACTTCGCCGTGGACGGGGCAAAGGGTATTGCTGTGTCCGGAATGAAGTTCGAAGATTTGATCGCCGTTTCTACACCATATGAAACAAGATTTAACAATCTGGGTCTTACCATTGTAGGTGATGGTGTTGGAGATAGTTATGTGAAGAAAGGCAACAGTTGGCTGAAACTTAACACCAATTACATCATTGATACGGATGTGATTGGTGCAGACACCAAGTATGTAACCACCGCCGTAGCACCCGCGTAATGTCATCGCGCCGATACATAACAAGCATTGCACCCATTGAGCATATCAATGGCCGGATGGCGCAGGTCTCCAACATCGTGAGCAATAGCCCGGATGGGACGGACTTGTACGCAGATGGTTATTGGTATGGCTTCAGACGCAATGGGTCAATGCGCAATCGTTTCGGCATTAGGCATTATCGTAGGAACCTCGTGAGCAATCCCTATACAGCTGCGGAGGATGAGAACCGCACACTATTCACCATATCGCTTAATGTGGTATATGCTAACAAGGCAATCCCTGGGAATTGGGCATTGTGTGTTGCTGAATGGGCAGAGCAGCGGGATTATTCAACGCAGATAGGGTATGCTGTGCATGTGGTGCGCGCAAGCAATGGAGAATGGCCCTCACGGTGGGTGCCATAGTTATTTATTCATCATTGTTAGGGGATAGTCCTGGTTAATTAGCTGCGCCAGGACTATCCTATTTATGTGCAGCGCCCTGGGAGGCTTCGCTCGCTGCGCTCGCTCGCCGTAATATGCAGGGTGGGGGGGGGACAAAGAGGATGGGCTGCCCCCCCCTTGGTCTTGTAATGCCCAGGACTCCAGGACAAGCAGCCCCCATTGGTCGGCGCGGTCCCAAAGAAAAACAAACCCCCAGGGGGGTGCCGGTCTTTTTTTTGGGGCCGTGGCGCCATTTTCGCGCCCCGCCACGGCCCCACCACC
>JAGBYI010000026.1 GCA_017628845.1 Bacteroidaceae bacterium | reverse complement strand
CTGAACCTTTTGGTAAAGGGCGACGTGGACGGTTCTATCGAGGCATTGAAGGACTCTTTCGAGCGCCTCTCTACCGAGAAGATCAAGGTCAACGTCATCTACAAGGCCGTGGGTCAGATCAGCGAGAGCGATGTCACACTGGCTGCCGCATCGGATGCCATCATCATAGCGTTCCAGGTACGTCCCAGTGCCCAGGCCCGCCGTTTGGCAGAGCAGGAGGGTGTGGACATCCGTCAGTACAGCGTCATCTACGATGCCATCGAGGAGGTCAAGGACGCCATGGAGGGCATGCTCTCTCCCGAAATCAAGGAAGAGATTACCGCTCAGGTAGAGGTTCGCCAGGTTTACCACATCTCCAAGGTTGGTACCGTGGCAGGTGCCTACGTTATTGACGGTAAGGTAAGCCGCACCAACAAGGCACGCGTCATCCGCGACGGTATCGTTGTCTACACAGGCGAGATCAATGCCCTGAAGCGCTTCAAGGACGATGTGAAGGAGGTTACCACCAACTTCGAGTGCGGTATCTCTCTGGTTAACTACAACGATCTGCGCGAAGGCGATATCCTGGAGACATTTGCTGAGATTGAGATCAAGGCAAAGCTGTAACACAACATAGAGATGGAACTTATTCAGCAGCTCGGCAAATACGTCGAGATGATACCTCTGAATACAACAGAAATAGTGGCCCTGGCAATACTGCTCTACGGAGCAGTCATGGGGCTTAAGAACGGATTCTTGAAGGAACTGGCCAGCATGACCGGTTTCTTCATAGGTCTGTATCTGGCATGGAAGTATTACGAGCAGATAGGGGGTGGCGCCATAGCCTTCATAGGCATATGGGTGGTCACCCCTATTGCATTGGGCATACTGGCTTCGCTGGCCACCAAACTCCTGGACTGGACTCTGGTGGGGGGGCTGATGAACCGTCTGCTCGGGTGCATCCTCGGAGTCACCAAATGGGCAGTGCTTATCGTCTGCGTAGCGGTGATGACGGGGCAGGTGGAATACCTGGACAAGTACGTGGACAGGGACTCCGTGCCAGGTGTCAATTATATTGAAGAGAAATGGAAGACATTACGAGAGAGTTTGTAAACAAGGATTACGAATATGGCTTCCACACTGACGTCCACACCGAGATAATAGAGAAGGGACTCAACGAGGACGTTGTCCGCCTTATCTCGGCTAAGAAGGGCGAACCGGACTGGTTGCTGGAATTCAGGTTGCAAGCCTTCCGATACTGGCAGACACAGGAGCAGCCCTCGTGGGCCCACCTGGACATGCCACAGATAGACTATCAGGACATATCATACTATGCCGACCCAACGGCAAGCAGCAAGAAGGACGGTCCCAAGGAGATTGACCCGGAACTGATGAAGACCTTCGACAAGCTGGGCATTCCCCTGGAGGAGCGCATGGCACTGGCTGGGGTGGCGGTGGATGCCGTCATGGACAGTGTGTCGGTCAAGACCACCTTCCAGGAGAAACTGAAGGAGAAGGGAATTATCTTCTGCAGCATCTCCGAAGCGGTAAAGAACCATCCCGACCTGGTGCGCGAATATCTTGGTTCTGTGGTGCCGTATCGCGACAACTATTTCGCCGCACTGAATTCGGCCGTATTCTCCGACGGAAGTTTTGTCTACATCCCCAAGGGCGTGCGATGCCCCATGGAACTAAGCACCTACTTCCGTATCAATGCCATGGGCACGGGCCAGTTCGAGCGCACTCTGATTGTGTGCGACGATGATGCCTATGTGTCCTATCTGGAAGGCTGTACCGCCCCCATGCGCGACGAGAACCAGCTGCATGCCGCCATCGTGGAGATAGTGGTAAAGGACAGGGCAGAGGTCAAGTACTCTACCGTACAGAACTGGTATCCAGGCGACAAGGACGGCAAGGGTGGTGTGCTGAACCTCGTTACCAAGCGCGGACACCTGCGTGGCGTGGACAGCCGCTTGTCCTGGACACAGGTGGAGACGGGCAGTGCCATCACCTGGAAATACCCCTCCTGCATTCTCTCGGGCGACGGTTCGCAAGCCGAGTTCTACTCCGTAGCTGTTACCAACAACTACCAGCAAGCGGATACTGGCACCAAGATGATACACATCGGCAAGAACACAAAGAGCACCATCATCAGCAAGGGTATCAGTGCCGGCAAGAGCCAGAACTCCTACCGTGGCCTGGTCAAGGTGGGTGCCAATGCCGAGGGTGCCAGAAACTATTCGTCGTGCGACTCCCTGCTTTTGGGCAGCAATTGCGGTGCGCATACGTTCCCCTATATGGACATACACAACGACACCGCCATAGTGGAGCACGAAGCCACAACGAGCAAGATTTCCGAGGAACAGCTCTTCTATTGCCAGCAGAGAGGCATATCTTCGGAAGATGCCGTAAGCCTCATCGTCAACGGTTATGCCAAGGACGTCATCAACAAGCTCCCCATGGAGTTTGCCGTAGAGGCACAGAAACTCCTGGGCGTAAGCCTTGAAGGCTCGGTGGGATAATGGGTCTTTAACGTTAGAAACTATGTTAGAAATACGCAACTTACATGCCAGTATCAATGGCAAAGAAATATTGAAGGGCATAAACCTCACTATCAACGATGGCGAGATTCATGCCGTGATGGGTACCAACGGTGCAGGCAAGTCCACACTGAGCAATGTCATCGTGGGCAACCCTGCCTACGAGGTTACAGAGGGCGAGATCATCTTCAACGGACAGAACATTCTTGAAATGAGCACCGAGGAAAGGGCAAATGCAGGCATATTCCTGTCTTTCCAGCATCCAGTGGAGATTCCTGGCGTGTCCATGACCAACTTCATGCGTGCCGCCGTGAATGCACGCTACAAGGCTCAGGGACGCGAACCTCTTTCTGCCGGCGACTTCCTCAAACTTATGCGCGAGAAGCGCAAGATAGTGGAACTGGACAACAAGCTCACCAGCCGTTCCGTCAACGAAGGTTTCTCTGGTGGCGAGAAGAAGCGCAACGAAATCTTCCAGATGGCCATGCTCGAACCCACCTTCTGCATCCTGGACGAGACTGACTCGGGCCTGGACGTGGATGCCCTGCGTATCGTGGCAGAGGGCTTCAACAAGCTCCGCAAACCCGAAACCAGCGCCATTGTCATTACCCACTACCAGCGCCTTCTCGACTACCTCAAGCCCGATGTGGTGCACATCCTCATCGATGGCAAGATTATCAAGACAGGAGGTCCTGAACTGGCCCTGGAGATTGACGGCAAGGGCTTTGCCGACTATGTTGCCCAGTAAATGCTTTGCAAATGAAGAACAACCAATACATAGAGTTCTACACCGAGGTAAGGGACACCATAGCGCAACGTTCATGCCCCGTGATGAACGCCCACAGGGAAGAGGCCTTGCGCATCTTCTCCG
>JAGBYI010000154.1 GCA_017628845.1 Bacteroidaceae bacterium | reverse complement strand
TTATCCCACCGCCAAATGTGACCGGTGTGCTGCACATGGGCCACATGCTCAACAACACCATCCAGGACATCCTGGTGCGCCGTGCACGCCTGCAGGGCAAGAACGCTTGTTGGGTTCCCGGCACCGACCACGCATCCATAGCTACCGAGGCAAAGGTGGTGAACCGTCTGGCAGAGCAGGGCATAAAGAAACTGGACCTCACACGCGAAGAGTTCCTTAAGCATGCCTGGGACTGGACCAACGAGCACGGTGGCATCATCCTGAAGCAGTTGCGCCGACTGGGTGCATCGTGCGACTGGGACCGCACCTCATTCACCATGGACGAGGAGCGCAGCGAGAGCGTGCTGAAGGTGTTCTGCGACCTGTACGAAAAGGGACTCATCTACCGTGGCTTGCGCATGGTGAACTGGGACCCCAAGGCACAGACAGCCCTGTCAAACATTGAGGTTATCTACCGCGAGGAGCAGAGCAAACTGTACAACCTGCGCTACTATGTGGCCGATGCCGACACAAATCCCGTGGTTCCCACTGGCGAGGAGGGCGAGGTGCTGCATCAGGACGAAGAGGGCAGATACTATGCCGTAGTGGCAACAACACGTCCCGAGACCATCATGGGCGATACCGCCATGTGCATCAACCCCAAAGACCCCAAGAACCAGTGGCTGAAGGGTCATAAGGTGATTGTTCCCCTGGTGGGCCGTGTCATCCCCGTTATCGAGGACCGCTATGTGGAGATAGAGTTCGGTACTGGCTGTTTGAAGGTTACTCCTGCCCACGACGTGAACGACTACAACCTGGGCAAGACACACAACCTGGAGACCATAGACATCTTCAATCCCGACGGCACTCTCTGCGAGGCGGCTGGTCTCTATGTGAGCCAGGACCGCATGGAGGTGCGCAAGCAGATTGCCAAGGACCTGGCAGAGGCTGGTCTGATGGAGAAGGTGGAGGACTATACCAACAAGGTAGGCTACTCCGAGCGCAATCCCGAGGTGGCAGTAGAGCCCCGTCTGTGCATGCAGTGGTATCTGTCCATGCAGCACTTTGCCGACATTGCTCTGCCTCCCGTGCTGAACGGCGACATCAAGTTCTACCCACAGAAATACGTTACAACATACCGCAACTGGCTGGAGAACATTGACGACTGGTGCATCAGCCGCCAGCTTTGGTGGGGACACCGCATACCAGCCTACTACCTGCCCGCCGAAGAGGGTAAGGAGGAGCAGTTCGTGGTGGCAATGAACCGCGATGAGGCTCTGGAGAAGGCTCGCAAGATTGCTGGATACGAGAACATCACCGCCGAGCAGCTCCGTCACGACGAGGACGCTCTGGACACATGGTTCAGTTCATGGCTGTGGCCCGTGAGCCTGTTTGGCGGCATACTGAACCCTGGCAACGAGGAAATTAACTACTACTACCCCACGGCCGACCTGGTAACCGGTCCCGACATTATCTTCTTCTGGGTGGCACGCATGATTATGGCTGGCGAGGAATACCTGAAGGATGTTCCCTTCCGCAACGTTTACTTCACCGGTATCGTACGCGACAACCTGGGCCGCAAGATGTCTAAGCAGTTGGGCAACAGTCCCGATCCCCTGGGCCTCATAGACAAGTATGGTGCCGACGGCGTGCGCATGGGTATGCTTCTGGCTGCTCCTGCTGGCAACGACATACTCTTTGATGAGAGCCTGTGCGGACAGGGTGCTGCCTTCTGCAACAAGATATGGAATGCCTTCCGTCTGGTGAAAGGTTGGGAGATAAGCGACGAGATAGCACAGCCAGAGCCCAATGTGAAGGCCATAGAATGGATGCAGGCACAGTTGCGCACTTATGTGGCAGAAATCAACGACCTCTATAGCAAGTACCGCCTGAACGAGGCTCTGATGGCCATGTTCAAACTCTTCACCGACGAGTTCTCTGGCTGGTACCTGGAGATGATAAAGCCTGCCTACCAGGCTCCCATCGACCGCAAGACTCTGGAGGCTACCATGCAGATATTCGAGCAGTTGATGCAGGTTATCCACCCCTTCATGCCCTTCATCACCGAGGAACTCTACCAACACATTGCAGAGCGCCAGGAGGGCGAGAGCATCATGGTGAGCACCCTGAACCTGGAAGCACCCAGTGCCGAAGATGCCAAACTGATTGCTGAGTTCGAGCAGTTGAAGCAGATTATCTCCGGTGTACGTGCCGTTCGTCAGAGCAAGAACATTGCCCAGCGCGAACCTCTCACCCTGGAGGTGGTAATGGCAGAGGGCGAAAGCCGCATCACACAATGCCCATCTATGGGTAGCATCGTCAGCAAGATGGCCACTCTGGGTGAAATCCTCTACGTTGCACAGAAGGGCGAGGGCAGCCAGGCATTCCTCGTGGGCACCAACGAATATGCCGTACCCCTGGGCAACCTCATTGACGCAGAGGCTGAGATAAAGAAGGCCGAGGCAGAGATAGCACGCCTGCAGGGCTTCATGGGTGGCATACAGAAGAAACTCTCCAACGAGCGCTTCGTGCAAAACGCTCCTGCCCAGGTGGTGGAACTGGAGAAGAAGAAACTGGCCGATGCCGAGAGCAAGATTGCTGCTCTGCAGGAGACCGTGAAGGCGCTAAAGGGATAAATTTAAACGGAAAGGTGAAAACGGAAAACGGAAAACTAATTTGGACGAGGACTGTTTAGGGTTTAGAGTTTAGGGTTTAGGGTACACTAAACAGGAGCAAAGCGACTACACTAAACACTAAACAAATGCGTAGCGCCTCACTAAACAAAGCGCAGCGTCTCACTAAACTCTAAACAAAACGAAAACGAGGACGAAAACGAAGACGAAGAAATCATAGGAGAATCTATGAAGTCCTCTGAAATCCTCTAAGTCCTCTAAAATCCTATGATTTCCGTTCGCAAGGATGAACAACGCACTGAGAGACATAGCAGAACTGTGCCGCCACGAATATCTTCGTGAACGGCGCAGTATGCATTTCAAGCGCGATGTCATCATCTGGAGCCTGAAAATCGTTCTTTGGACAAGCATGGCACTGGCTCTGCCACGCACACTTGAAAGCGCGGGGATAAGCATAGGGGAAAGCCTGCCGTTCCTGCTCCTGACCGACCAGATACTACGATGGTTCAGCCAAAACACTCCGGCATACAATGCACAGCAGTACCGGCTCATACCCATCAGAAACTGGCATGTGCTTGCCGCCTACCTGCTGAGGATGCTCCTCATGCCCATCAATTTCATCTGGCTCCCTGCCGTATGGCCAGAGTGGTGGCTACTGGTACTCTTCATACTGAGCGGATACGTGTATCTGGCATGCTGGCACACGTATCTGCACCTGACCAAGGGCAAGGAGACACAGCACCGTCTGCCCAGTATCCTGGACAATGGTGCCTTCCTCTCGTGCGAACTGAAACTGAGGTTCAGGCACCCTATACTCAGGCAGAAAATCAGGAACGGGATGGTGGCCTCGATAATGCTAACGCTCGTAAGCATGGCATTGGACACGAAGGCATATACGGACTTTACCGTATTATATACGCTTACCTTCCCTACCCTGCCACTGCTCACCGCACGCCTTGGCTACGAGCAAGCCTACATGCCTCTGCTACACACACGTCTGCACGGCCTTCGTGCCGTGTACAGGGCCAAGTACATGGCAGCCCTGCTAATGCTTCTGCCAGGCATCATCATCCTGCTCCTACCCGTGGCAATGGGCACACTCCAGTGGCAAAGACTGGCGGGATGGACAATGGCCGTTGCCCTGCTCATCTACCCCACCCTGCTGACATGTGCGCCACGAAGTGAAGTCGGTTCCACCACGGCACAGTTGCTAACCCTTGCCACACTGGCACTACCCACGGCAATAGCCCAGGCAATAGGATAAACATTTAAGGCAAAAGACACTAAACCTTTGCACAAAAACGTAGTCAAACAAATAGAACTTACAACACAAATAACATAACACTCATGAAAAAGACACTGTTCATCCTAATGGCCATGTTTGCTTTATGTACAACACAGAGCCATGCACAAAACATCCTTGACCTTTTGAAAGGATTATCTTCTAAGCAGACAGAGTCACAACCGGACTCTACCAAGAGCACAAACAACACTCTGAGCGAATTGGGTGACTTTGTTGCCGGTCTTTTAGGCCAGGGCAAGATAAATGGGTACAACCTTATCGGCACATGGAGTTATACAGAACCGGCAGTAGTCTTCGAGAGCGAGAACATGCTGACGAATGTCGGAGGCGTGGCTGCAGGAAAGGCTGCACAAAAAAAACTGCAGACCTACCTGGACAAGATAGGGTTCACCGCTGGGAAAGTAAAGATTACATTCAAGGAGGATAGCACTGGCACCGTAACATATGGCACCAAGGACATCCCCTTCAAGTGGAGCATACAGGACAGCGATCTGACCATAAATCTGGCTGGCAACAGTCTAAGCAAATACACTTCATCCCTTAACCTCAGCAAATTCACCTCATTCAAGATGAACTGCAAATTAGGCATAGGCTCCATGCAACTCTCCTTTAAGGCTGACAAACTGCTTGACTTCATTTCCAAAATCCTTTCGATTGCAGGCAATTCGTCCAATAACTCCACAATCAATACCATCGTAAGCCTTGCCAACAATGTGGACGGCATGTACCTGGGACTGACTCTGGAGAAATAGGAGCAAATACCAACCTAACCTGAAAAGCCATGTTCTTCTATTATCTTATGCCTGTGGTTTTCATCTTCGGAATCCTGGCCATCGCCTTTGAGGATGTTATCAAGGTAAACAAAGCCGCCACCGCCGTTGGCATGGCCATACTGTTGTGGATTATCTTCCTTATCAATGCAGAACAGTTCTTCGTCATCAACCCTCCAGCACACATCCGCGAATTCATAACCGTGTTCCCCCAACTGGCAGAAATGTCGGTCCACGACATGGCCTTTGAATTTACCGAGATAAAATTGATACGTGGCTTAGGAGATGTTTCCACAACCCTCTTCTTCGTGCTTGGCTCCATGGCCATCATCGACATCGTTGACTCGCATGGAGGTTTTGGCATTATAACACAGGCCATCAAGACCAACACACAACGTAAATTGTTGTGGGTTCTGGGTATCATCACCTTCTTCATGTCCATTCTGCTGGGCAATCTGGCAACCGTGATAGTAATGATTTCCATCGCGCGCAAACTTGTTCCCGAACGTGCAACACGCCTCGTCTTCAGTTGCCTTGTAATCATTGCGGCCAATGCTGGCGGTTCCTGCTCGCCCATCGGCGATGTTACCACTTTGCTCCTGTGGACTGGTGGCAACATTTCTGCCTTGCATCAGATATCCACGCTGATATTACCTTCTCTGTGCATGGTGGCTGTACCCTTGGCAATCGCCTCGTTCATGTTGCCTAAGAATGCTAAAGTAGTTCCTGCCGGAAATGATACCGCCAATCAACCAAATATCAGTTCACAAACACGCATGACAGTCCTGTGCGTAGGACTTGGCTCACTGGCTATGGTTCCCATCCTGCAGACACTCATACAACTGCCGCCATTCATGGGTGTATTAATCGGATTGGTTGCCCTATGGGCCATTACCGACCGCAAGTATGCTTCCTCAGACGATGAAAGTCTGCAGAACTTACGGGTACACCATTCCCTGTCGAGAGTGGATATAAGCACAGTGTTCTTCTTCCTGGGCATCCTCATGTCCGTCCAGGCGCTCACTGTTACAGGGCAACTCGCCATTATTGCAAACTTCCTGAGCGACACTTTTAGCAACGAGAACAACATTGCCATAGTGTTGGGAGTCCTGTCATCGTTCCTGGACAATGTAGCCCTGGTTTCTGCCACAATGGGCATGTACCCCCTACAGGATGGAGGTGTATTCGCTCCGGACAGTTCTTTCTGGACATTGTTGGCATACTGTGCCGTCACCGGAGGCAGCATCCTTATCATCGGTTCTGCATCGGGAGTTACAGTCATGGGTATGGAAAAGATTTCCTTCGGCTACTACTTCAAACGTTTCACTCCACTGATACTGCTGGGTTTCTTCTCAGGAGTGCTGATGTATATGCTCATATCCTAAACCTACATTACCAAGCAAAAGAGGGAGCGTCCCGTTTGATATGAACCCCGAAAGTTAGACAAAAAACTTTCGGGGTTTTATTATGAACATCAAGAAACGCAAACAACATTCTATACGTGACGTACTTTCTTACATGCACATGTTGGAAGACGGAATGTCGTTTTCATTTATCCATA
>JAGBYI010000153.1 GCA_017628845.1 Bacteroidaceae bacterium | reverse complement strand
ATTGACAAATACATGCTCGGCTTGCTGATTACTACCGGCATAAGGATTTCGGAACTTCTAGCCTTGAAATGGGAGGACTTCGACTATAACCTAGGTGCAATCCGCATCATGGGCAAGGGCGCAAAGGAAAGGACTGTCTATCCTAGTGCGGAGGTTCTTAGCCTATTCCATGAACTATCTGAGCGTTTCAACCCTACAAGCTGCGTGTTTAATCTGAACGAACGAGATGCAAGGTATAGGATATATCAGGCACTCCGTCCTTACTGCCACGGAAAGCAGCTTTCCCCTCACGCTATCCGCCACACCATTGCTACTTATTGGGCAAAGAATGGTGCGAACGTCACGACCATAGCAAATGCGCTTGGACACAACCGAATAGAAACTACTCAGCAATACATTGACCTAGCCCAAAGCGACACCCGCAATCTGATGCGGTCACAATCTATAATTTAAACACTCACACTATGGAAGAAGAAAAGAAAGAAAGGACTCGCCGAAAGTACGCTAAACGTGGCGAGAAAAGCCAAAAGCTAGTAGCCTTTAGACTAGACTTAGAGAATGAGTTTTGGCTCTCCACAATGCCCAATAAAGGGCGCTACATTAACAATCTGATTAGAGCCGACCGACTGCGTAGGTCAGATGATTAAGACGCGGCTGCGACCCGAAGGGGAAGCAGCCGCAAAATTTTTTCCCCTCCGGGCAGGGGAGGGGACAAAGGGGAGGGGGCAGGGGGTCAACCGCCACGGCAGGCAGGCAGGCAGGCAAGGGAGCACCCGACACCCCGACACCCGACACCCCGACACGGCAGGCAGGCTAAAGGCTGGTGGAGAGGATGAAAACCGAATGCGAGCGGAATGCAAAAGGGAAGAAAAGCCGTAATGCGAGCAGAATGCGAGGGCAATGCAATCGTGAAAGCAAGGGGGCAAGGGCAAAGGGGTAAGGGCAAATGCAGGGATCAGCGACAACCGAGCCAAAAGCGCAAAAGAGCCTTGGCGCTAGACCACGACTGATAAAGACACCCCGACTGATAACCGCCAAGGCTCTGACCTTTTGCGCCTTTTGGCGAGGTTTGGCGCTGTTTCCCTGCATGCCCTTACCCCTTTGCCCTTGCCTCCTTGCTTTTCCGCTTGCATGCCCTTGCATCTGCTTGCATAGGCTTTTCCCCTTTTGCATCCGCTTGCATCGGATTGCAGCCTCGATGCCAGCCTTTAGCCTGCCTGCCGTGTCGGTGTGTCGGGTGTCGGGGTGTCGGGTGTCGGGGTGTCGGGTGCTCCCTTGCCTGCCTGCCTGCCTGCCGTGGCGGTTGTTGGAACGAGCAAGGGATGGCGGATGGTGGCTGCATACTCAGATGCAGACACCACCGCCACCCCGAGCGAGGAACAAGCTAAATGTGAGTGTATGACTGCAAATCTAGCGACTTGAAATAAGTAAGTGAGTTCATTCTATCTAGCAGTTCTGCCAATATGCCGTTACGAGCCTTTTTGTCAGTATCATAGACATGGAACACAATCAATTCTTTTCCATTGTATAGATACTTATATCTGGTCGTAAATTTAGTTATGCAAGCGCATATGATATTACAATCTCTTTCAACTGCATATCCGTTTCTGTGTCTCGTTGTAAAGACTAAAGTGAATTGTTTCATAAGTTGTATAGTTAATGTATCATTTTTATCGTGTCCTCGCATGCGTGTGTGCGTGCGCCCCCGTGTGGGCGAGAAAAAATCTCCCGAATTTCGTAAGGGTCAACGACTTATGTCGTTTTCCCTTGGAAATTCGACCGTGGTTCTAATGTACCACGGTACCCATTTTCGGACATGGGTATCAATCAAGCAATTTCCGCACACTATCATCCGACTTTCCGAAGACAGATTTCAAGATGTCTTGGATAAGCAAACTATCCCAGTCACTTTCTAGTAGTCTGCGAACAAACTGAGCACGTAAAATTGCCTTTTCTCGGTTGTCCCACGGCTTTACTAGGTCTGCGTTAATCATTTCCTCCTTCAAGGAAGAAATAAGCGTCTGAGCGGCTTCTTTTGTCGTACTAGTGAAACGTGTCATGTCGTACTCCTGTAGAAGCTGAAGCAAGCGATTGAATTTCTGCCTACTCTTGTCACCAAGTCCGCAAACATTCCTTTCATTCGTGAGTTTGTAAACATTCTGAACATCTGAGAAATCAAAGAGTTTCTTATCCTCGCATCTATCTTTTCGCACTCCTTTCTTGTACTTCTTAAAGCGGAAATAATGACGTGATAGACTAGCAAATGCAGTAAGAATGTCTAAACGATTAGTGTACACATCAAGACTATTGGGTAAAGAATATTTCTCTTTCGGGTGTCCGTTTAACTCAATGGTTGCCCAATTAGCTTTCGGACTCTTTACGCTAAATTCTACCCTCCACACGTTCACTAGTTCACCATTCTTTGTTACCCTCTGCATATCGTCTATAAAGCCACATAATAACCATGATTGACGTATGTATGGCTTTCCGAATAGTCCCGACTTATGGTCTTTAAGTTCCAAAGTCTTGTTATACATCTTCGTAGAAACGATAGACAAAGGGTTTCCCCACTTCAATGAGTTCCATTCTTGCCCCTCCCAAGCATCCTTTCCATGCACACATATTTCGCCTTGATTGATTTTCGCATAATGGTGTTTCAAATACCTACGGACGAATTTGGAAGGGTCATCGCCAAAATCGAAGGTAACAAAATCCAAACATATATCAATTCTAGATATACGAATATCGGTGTAATGGTGGAAATCGAGGAATTTTTTAAACAAAATGGCGCAATCATCGAAGTAGCAAAGGCGGTTGTTTAATCTGATGTGGGTCTCTTCTGCATCATGAATGCCGTGCAGTCCTTGAGATGCAGGATTTCTGCGTACTTCGATAGCAGGAAGTCCGTCTTCACCAAGTATGACAAACATTTCCTTATAGACACGTGTGCCATAGTCCCTCTCCTGCACCTCGCAACCATGTTCACGGAAATAGTCTGCATTGTGTGGCTGTCCGATAGGCTCACGGCAATGCACTTCGAGCCAATCAAGATTCACACACCTTTTCCGTGTGGACGATGCGTCCGTTTGTCTTCTGTGTGATTGTTCGTTTGTCATAGTCACACGTTATTATGACGATATTTCCATTTCTGTGGCGCATCTTTGTAAACACACCGACAAAATCGGTGTGTTCAAACAAGATGTTGTACCCCTCAGAAATAAGGTCGTCTCGTCTTTGTTGGTACTTCGTGCCAATGACGGCACGTGTGATTAAATCCGTCATGACTTCGGCTCTTCGTATGGATAAACCCAGCCTTGTCTATCTGCGACAAATTGCTTTGCCCCTGCAGAAATGAGGGCGACATATTCTTGCTCTTTCTCGTCACGGACAAGAGAGGGCGCTTGATACAATTTGCTTACTGCAATCTGTTCGCCTCCGTCAGCACGATAGAGGACGGAAGGAACTGCATCGGGTTTGCCCCCGACAAGTTCACAAATACGTACGTTGATAGATAGTCCTGCTTTCATGCACTTGTCCTTTGGGGATGAATACACACGCAAAGACGTTGAGCCTTGGCAAAGTACTTGTGTGCCTTTCTTAAGGTATTGGAGAACGGATGGTTTGCCGTTCATAACACAATCTACCCACGTAGTTTGTTCATGGGTTACTCCGTCCTCTGACTTCCACCTATCAGAGTGACTAACCCTAAATGTGGTAAACTCTTTTCCGTTGTAAACTTTTGTTTCTGCATCTGCACCGAGGAAACCGATAATTGTAGTCTGTAACATAATTTTAGGTATTTAAGGGTGAATAATAAAAGCGTAAGAAATCCCCTTATGGCTATTAGGTCATAACTGAGGTTTTTTTACGTTGTTCGCTTCGGCATGTAATAAAATCACGCATAATCGCTTTCTAGGATAAACCTAGACCATTGGTCTGCCCAAGCTGCTGCGATACCCGGAAAGGTCTTTGACCTTGACTTTGCATCCCATTGTGCAGAGGTGAAACATTTATGATGTGTCACGATCTGAGTAGGGCGCAAAAGGGGCAAATCCTTAAGCCATAAATGCGTTTCCTTGCTCCACGGCTCGCCATATTCCCAAGGTTGGATAACCTGAGTGGACCACGGAAGACCGACTATCTTTAGCGGTCTAGGGTTTTCAATAGCTATATGTGGGCAAGCTGCATTGTAGAATGCCATGAAAAATGCTTTGGCTTTCTCTGCCTGCTGCAATCTGATAGGGTCTAACTGCGAATTTGGAAACATTCTAGTGGCAGAACCTTGACAAAGGTATGTGCAGGGTGGGTGCGCAATCACTAAATCCCAATGTAAATCCAGCAAGTCGAGTGCATCCCCTTGTATATGCCATTCGGGGTGACCTCCCGAACAAGGTTGCAGGTCGCAAGAGTAGGCATTATGCCCAAGCTGCCTAAATGCCATGCAGCTTGTTTGGCTCTCTTCGCAAGCGATTAATACGTTTAATCTGATTGGTGGCGGTGGTCGATTCATTTTTGATAGATTTTGACGTTATACATAAAATTGATGTGTGCGGATTTTGGGCGAAATGTGGTATAATTCCCCACAGAAACACAAATCGCTTAATCTGAGCCGATATGCCAAGGTCGGCAAATATATCTTTTTTGTCAAAGTGTTTGTCATTCCAACTAGAATGACTATTAAGGTAAAACACAAAAACAAAAAAAAGGTGGGATTTTCCGTTAGGAAATCGTCCCACCTCATGCCGTTGGCGATGTGTTACGTTCATGGGTCGCACCTCTGCGTTGCCCACTATCCTACACGTCTGCAAAATTAGGAAAAGTTTTGGATACCGCCAAAACTTTTTCCATGAAATATGCGAAAATGGTCAAAGTGTCCCACGAAGTAGGACAGAAAAAGGGGGAAACCTCACGGATTCCCCCTAACACGCACTTATGTGATACGTCATTGAGACGACCTAAACAATTCGCTCAAAATCTAGCAATCAAAGACCTGATTGTCTCCAATTCGCATAGATAGTCACATTTCCTGAAGGTGTGTAGGTAAATGGACTTGAAGAACTAATGTTCTGTCTCTGTCCGTCAACTACAGCAATCCAAGTGTTGAACTCAAAGTTACCGCCTGTAGGGTCAACAGCTTCCAAGGTGATAGACTCCCCTGCGTTGACTTCAAGATTCAACTGCGTGCCTGTTTGAGCACCAACTTTTACTTGTGCACCGGCAGCAGAAGCACCCGAATTATTAGGGTCAACCGCAACATTTACCACGTAAGAACTACCTGGCAATGATTCGGCAAATACTGCTATCAAGTCAGTAGTACCCTGCACGGCAAAGGTATATGAAGCATCAGTAGAAATGATGTCTGTTGACTGCTGAGTGCGCCAACCTACGAAACGTGATCCTGCATTTGCAGTAGCAACAACAGTTGCATTCTGACCTATAACATACACACCATTTCCTGTTACTGAGCCATCGCCTAGAGCGGTGACGAAGACACGAGCTGAACCCTCGGGAACAGGTGTTATCTCCGATTGGTCTGCATACATTGTTGCACCTCTTGTTTCTGTGAATTGGTAGTCCTCAGAAGAGATGTTACGATATGCTGTAAGCCTTGCCACATCGATAGCATTAGCAACCTGCATATTGCCGTACTTAGCGCTTGCGCTCTCAGATGTGTCACGCATACCATAAGCGTAAAGCACGATGTCACCCTCTGTATAAGGGAGAGTTGCGGGGAAAGTGCCGTTTGTGCCAGCACCCTCTGCAATTACAGAAGATACAAACTGCAATCTCTGTTCAGATGTCTTGCGATAGAGAATGTAAACGACACGTGAAACGGCTGAGCTTGCATCTTCGGCAAGGTTGATAGAAATGCCTGTAGCCTGTGAACGTGTAGCCTCTATAGTAGGCAAACCGAGGTTGCCATTAGTCAACTGCACGTTTTCATAGGTAATCTGAGCAACACCATTCTGTGCCATTGAGTTCTCGAAGTTCAATTTTGTGAATGCATTTCTAGATGAAACTAACCCTTTCTTAGGTATGGCAATAACAGGAGCAAGAGCAGCGGAAAGCTGAGACATCAACTTAAGCCTTGCACGTTGGTTGATTTGCGCCATTGTGTTAGGGTTTGCCACATTCGGGTTATACTCTCGAGCGATAGTCTCACCGCCCGAGGTGGAAAAGACAATACTGCCGATTTTACCGGTGGTTTTGCCATAAAGCGAAGTTACTTTTCCCATGATTATTGAAATTAGTGAAACAATAGATGAAGGAAATAAGAGGGGCGATGAAATCGACCTTTCTCAACGTCGGCAAAGGTACAAACTTTTCTCGAAATCTCAAAAGTGAGAGTTGAGTGAGAGTAGCGTGAGAGGTGTGTAGGTCTTGGGTGAGACTTGTTAAGGAGTTGGGGCAAATTTTAACATTTGTTTATATTTAGCCGTTAACATTCTGTAACACTTCGGGAAACAACCTTTAACATTTCGTAAACGCACCGAGGCGAAGCCGAGGGGCAAAGTTTAACATACTTTAAGACTGCCTACATACTATGTATATACATTCTTTAACAATATGTATATACATTTTTAACTAAAATAATTTGGATATGTCTATACTTTTTAGTAACTTTGCAGTAGAAACAAGAACAAGTTAAACAATAGCAGGAGGAAAAGCAATGCTTACACGATTTGAAAACTATCTTAGGAACATTAAAGGCTATTCAGAGCGGACATGCTCTGAATACCTTAAAGACCTCAAAGGCTTTGCCAAATGGGCAAAGACCTACAAAGAGGATGCGAGATGGTCAACGCTGACACGCTCAGACATTGACGAGTATATAAGCTGCAGGGCGAAAGAGGGTATAAAGCCATCAACCACAAACCGAGAGTTAGCGAGCATTTCCGCATTGTATCGCTACTTTCAGAGAGAGGGACTTCTAAAGGATAACCCTGCGAAATATGAGAGCAGGCGCAAACAACCTGAGCGTCAGCCTAACACTATTGACATCTGTGAACTGCGCCAAGCGTTTGAGCAAGCATTCGGGATTGACAAATACATGCTCGGCTTGCTGATTACTACCGGCATAAGGATTTCGGAACTTCTAGCCTTGAAATGGGAGGACTTCGACTATAACCTAGGTGCAATCCGCATCATGGGCAAGGGCGCAAAGGAAAGGACTGTCTAT
>JAGBYI010000152.1 GCA_017628845.1 Bacteroidaceae bacterium | reverse complement strand
TTCAATCGAGTTAAGTAGATCAAGTTTACCGTCGTCGATCAATTTGATGATCAGCTCGCCGAACAAAGTATTTTGCCAGGCGAACCAAGGACGAGTAAAGTCATTCGGATCATTCACATTGAACGACTCATGCATGAATCCGGTTCCTGCATCAGTCTTCATCAGCATTTCGATGCAATCCTTGATTTCTGCATCATCACGAGATGTGAATGCCTTCATCATGATGCTCATCGGCCATGCCATATCGTATCCGACATGAGGGCCTCCGATTCCTTCTCCCATAGTTCCCTTGAAGAAATACGGGTTATCTTCGCTCCAGACAAATCTTCGGGTGTTCTGATAGACTTTGTCATTGACGGGCACATCGCCAAGATATGCCATAGCCAGAAGGCTAGGAACATTGGCATCGTCCATAAGGAAATGATTTCCAAAACCGTCAACCTCAAAAGCATAGATCTTGCCATACTTAGGATGTTTAACCACAGCATATTTCTTCAACGCCTTCTCCACTTCATCAGCAAGAGCAAGACACTCTGCAGCTGTTTCATGGTCTTTATTGACCTCTGTCAAGATTTCTGCAGCCTTTCTGAGCGATGTGACCGCAAAGAAGTTTGACGGAATCAGGAAATCGAATGTAGTAGCATCATCAGATGGTCGGAAAGAAGAAACGATCAAACCAACTGGATTTACAGGATTTCCCCAGCCTAGGCAGCACTTTGTATCAAGCTGGCGATCGGTCTTACGCAGGAAACGGTAAGGTCCAAGGTTCTCTTTTCTCTGTTGCTGCTTCAATGTAACAAGGATATTTCTGATTGCGTCATGCCAAACCTGACCGAATATAGACTCGTCTCCAGTCGTCTTCCAGTAATGGTAGGCCAAGCGTATAGGATAACACTGGGAATCAATTTCCCATTTACGCTCATGAACCTCAAGCTTCATTTCAGTCATATCACTCTGCCACTCGCCGCCTGTAGGACCATCATTGAAAGCATTGGCATAAGGATCAATATTGATAAGCTTGAACTGACGGTTGATGACTCCTGCCAACATATTCTTCAGATTCTCATCTTCATTGGCCAGCTGAATGTAAGGCCAGACCTGAGCTCCTGAATCACGAAGCCACATTGCGTGGATGTCCCCTGTATAGACAAATGTGTCATATAATCCATCGCTATCCTCTCCCTTATAGTGAACTGTGGTATCTAATGTATTAGGGAAACAGTTCATGAACATCCATGCAAGACGAGGGTTTGTGAGCATGGTCACAACCTCGTTGATTTTAGCTTCTACAGCATCTGACTTAAAGAGTCTGTCAGGCTCAGCTGGTCTGTTGCTTGTATATTCCTGCGCAGATGCTGTAGATGTCATCAATATGAGAAAAGAAAATACAAAAAGTCTCTTAATCATGTTATAGCTCATTTGAGAATGAATATGGTCTATCTTTTACTGACGTTGCCCTTGCTTTGTTTGGCTGGTCAGACATGTCAAAAATGATTGTGCCACCGTTAATCAACTGGTCATGAGTCAGATATGAGCGGCTGTACTTCTTGCCGTTTACCTTCATAGCGTCGATATAACAGTTCTCAGGACTGTTATCAGGTGCACAGAGCTTCAGGGTCTTTCCATTTGCCATCTGAACTTCCATCTTCTTGAATAAAGGAGTGCCAAGAATATATTGGTCTGTTGCTGGGCACACAGGATAGAATCCCATAGCAGAAAAAACATACCAAGCTGATGTCTGTCCATTGTCTTCATCACCGCAATATCCGTCTGGATTACATGTATAGAATTTATCCATAACTTCACGGATACGCTCCTGAGCCTTCCAAGATTGACCGCTCCAGTTATACAGATAAAGCATGTGCTGGATCGGCTGGTTTCCATGAGCATAATTACCCATGTTCATGATCTGCATTTCGCGGATTTCATGAATAGTGAATCCATAATAACTGTCATCGAAATGCGGTGGGATCTCGAACACATTATCGAGGTTGGCGGTGAAGGCCTCGTCGCCTCCCATAAGAGAGATCAGACCTGCCGGATCATGAAATACAGACCATGTATAATGGAGCGCATTTCCCTCAGTGAAATCCCCACCCCACTTCAATGGGCTGAAGTTATCCGAGAATGTTCCATCGCTCTTTCTTCCACTCATAAGCGAGAACTCCTTCCTATAGAGGTTGCGGTAATTCAACGCTCTTTGCTTGTAAACCTCTATTTCCTGTGCCGACTTGCCAAGAGCCTTTCCAAGAGTATATATACACCAGTCATTGTATGCATATTCAAGAGTGCGGGCAGCACTTTCATTTATGCCGACATTACATGGAACGTAGCCAAGCTTGTTGTACCAATCCCAGCCCCATCTTCCTGTTGAGAGGACTGTCGGATGGACTGCGTTGGCACCATGATTGACTGCATCCCACAATGTTTCTATATCATATCCTCTGATACCCTTGACATAAGCATCTGCCACTACTGACGCAGAGTTGTTTCCAACCATGCATCCTCTATGTCCTGGACTCGCCCATTCAGGAAGGAAACCACTCTCCTTATAAGTATTTACCAATCCCTCCTGCATCATCTCGTTCATTTCCGGATAAACAAGATTCAATAGAGGGAAAAGACAACGGAATGTATCCCAGAAACCTGTATCTGTAAAGAAATATCCGTCACAAACCTCTCCTGTGTGAGGGCTGTAATGAACATTCTTACCAGCCTCATTAACCTCTGTCAGATTACGAGGGAAAAGG
This sequence comes from Bacteroidaceae bacterium, assembly GCA_017628845.1. Classification (GTDB taxonomy): domain Bacteria; phylum Bacteroidota; class Bacteroidia; order Bacteroidales; family Bacteroidaceae; genus Physcousia. The sequence continues at coordinate 7,829 of JAGBYI010000152.1, read as the reverse complement.
ACTGAACGATATAAGCAAGAATAGAATGTGCGTACATTATCAATGTTATCGTCCTCCACCTTTATCCTTCCAAGAATCTCATTCCAACGGTTGCGTCCCTCAGCCTTGATGCGGTCAAAGTCACCGTCACCAAGCTCCTTAAGGTTAATTTCTGCCTGCTCAAGACTGATGAATGATGATGCAACCTTAAGGTTGACCTTCTGTCCCTTGGCGGTCTTAAAGCCTACTACTGCGCCTGAATGAGAGGACTGCGATTCAAGATTTTCTGATTCAAGATTGCCATCTGCAATTGTACGAACATATTCGAAAGAAGTATCCGACTCGATCACGAACCAGTTCTTGAAATCAGAAGGCACACCACCAGAATTCTTTGTAGTGTATCCTACAATCTTGTTCTCTGATGGAATAACCTTTACATACGACCCATTGTCAAATGCATCGATGACAATATAAGACTGGTCGCTTTCCGGATATGTCATACGGAAGGCTGCGGCTCTTTCAGTCGGAGTCAGTTCGACATATACATCATGGTCAGCGAGATATACACCATAGTAATATGGTCTCGCCTCTTCAGCCTTATGAGAGAACCAGCTGGCTCTCTCATCCTGGTTGAAGACAGGTCTGCCAGTTACCGGCATAATGGTAAACTGACCATAATCATTAATCCATGGTGAAGGCTGATGAGTCTGCTTGAATCCGCGGATCTTATCGGCAGTATAGCAGTATGCCCATCCATCTCCCATTGTACCTGTCTGAGGTGTCCAGAAATTCATTCCCCATGGACGTGCAACAGCAGGGTAAGTATTTCCTGTCGACAGGGAGTGCTTTGACATTGTACCAACCAATATGCTCACATGATCGACAGGATCAGATGCAAGCAGACCGAACGGTAGCAGGGCAAACAGCATCGATATTAAAATGTTCTTTATTTTCATGATCTTTACGGTATATCAACTTCTACAACTTCTGAATAATTCCATCTTCTTGTTCCACTTCCGGCTGGAGTGTCGTAGTTTATTCTGGCTGCGGCCCTGATGAAGACCTTTCTTCCGGATGGAATAGGGTTCTTAGGATTGGAAGTAATCGTGATGGTCTTACCGAATTGTGTTTCGAATGCCTTGCCGGAATACAGTATCTCATTTGACCACCTTTCATCTCTTGCTCTATATCCGCACGATGATGAATAACTTACAAATAACTGAATGTCAGTCATATTGAGATATGAATCACTATAATCCCCTGTCTGTGCAACCACCTTCTTGAAGTCGTCTTTTGACACGCCTCTGTCAACCTTGACACGAGCGGTAATGACTCCATCGCTGATCATAGGAGTGTCATCCAACTCGACCCTAAGGAAAGGCTGAACCTCAAAAGTCAGATATTCCTCTCCTTTGAGATGAATATCCTGAGTTTTATTCACAATCGGAACACCGTTCTGATCCTCGACATAAATAGGAACAAAAGGACCATCTACCCTTACATTGTAGTCTGCTTCGAACAATTTAGTATGCTGGAAAGTTCCGTCCGGACGACAATAAAAGTCCAGTGGTGTAACATTTCCCTCCCATGATGTTTCTATCAGACGTACTCGGATTCCCTCTGATCCCTGATCGGTCAACACTCTTTCACCTGTTTCGGCATCTATAACCTCTCCCCTGAGAATTTCTTCTGGAGCATCATAATTATCCAACTGGAATAAAGAACAGGAAACAGTTGACAACAGGCAACTGAGAATAACCGTATACTTTATTATGCTTTTCATTATCAATTATCTATTTGGTTGCTGATCAATATATTCACTCTTGGATACCTCGTCTGACGGTACAGAGAAGTAGTAGTCGATAACATTATATTCAAACTCCTTCGGACTCACATTTATAAAGTGTGCATCAAAGAAATACTTGCCATTCACTGATGAATAGAAAGGATAGAGCGCACGGAAACGATACTTTGAACCGCTGCTGAATATTCCTGCATCCTTCTCAACTCCCCAGAAAAGTTCCTTTGCACCCTCATGCTGCACTCTCCAACGTCTGAGGTCCCATTTCGTCTTATGCTCGAATGCAAGTTCCTTTCGACGTTCACGTCTGACGATGTTACGACTTATTTCATCTGCTGTCAGACCCTGTGTCAAAAGATCCGCACCCGCTCGCTGACGGATATCGTTGATCGCCTCGGTTGCAACAGCAAGCATGTCTTCGCCTTGTATCGGGCATGGAACGCCTGCAATGGCAAGTTCGACAGCGGCTTCGGCAGCAGCAAGCAAAACATCGGCATAGCGCATCAGGATGAATGGCTGGTCTGATTTTCCTTCGCCAATATTCTCGATAACCTTGTTCTCATCGAGATACTTACGCAGATGCAGACCGGTCAAAGTCGACTCGTAGTATTCCTGCCAAACACCACATGCACCAGTTGCCGGCATTTCCTTGCCATTTACGCTGACTGTTTCGATTCCCGATGTAGGCTGTGCACCAAGATACAGTGATTTATTGCTTCCCTTATAATATGGTGAATCAGCATATTTGGTTTGAGCTGCTCCATATGAATAATTATCTCCAAACAAGAGAGGGACATGTCCCTGGGTACCTCCTGTAAATATACCGGCTCTCACTTCTATTATCTCCTTTCTGAACTCATCCATTGGGAGAATGACATAGGCTCTGAGTCTTGGCTCAACCTGAGCAAATAGATCCATTGGAGAATCATAAAGAAGATACTCTCCCTTATCATTGGTAGATCCGGTAGTCAGCTTGAGCGTACCGTCAGGATGATACTCAAGACCATCGAACATCTCGATAAAATCCAATGTAGGACAGGTTCCTCCTGCCAGAGGTGAATGCCATAGGAATGGTGAACTATACGCATCAAGTCCATGACATAGTGTTGGATATTCATACTCACGCACCAGGATATTCTCAGGGCTTGTCAGGTCAGACCACATGTCAACCATATTGCGGTACTGTGCTTCCTTATCACCTTCTGCCCAAGTTTTCTTATAAAGGGAATACCCGCCTTCAGTCATGACCTCTCTAGCTGCCTTGTAGGCTTCTGTAAACCACTTTTGGGACAATTCTGCAGCATTATCGCCGAAACCCATAACCCTGTTGCCAGACTTGGCGCCAATACCTGTCAGATTACCAGTCACTGTTGAATTATATTTAGCGACTGAACCTGCATAAAGCATTGCCTCTGCCTTAAAAGCCAAAGCGACATATTTATTAGCGTATCCTCTGAGCTTGCTCTTAGGCATCATCAGTTCTGCCGCCATGTCAAAGTCCGCAAGAATCTGATTCCAGGTATCTTCCTCTGAAGCACGATAACGCTCAAGTTTATCACTTGTTGCGGGGTATTCAATTACCTCAGTTACAAGTGGAACTCCACCGTAGCGTCTTGCCATCTGATAATATGAATATGCTCTTACAAAGTATGCCTGGCCTATATAATCATTATATACTGCCTCATTGGCATAATTATCCTTGTAAGCAGGAAGCCCCTCAATAAGCTTGTTGGCATCTCGTATCAATGTATATGCAGCTCCCCACCATGGGTCATCCTCTCCTCTGAACGGAGTTGTAAGTCCATCTCTGTTCACAGCCTCGCCTGTTCCTTCAACGCCAAAACATCCGAGCCATGAACTCCTGCGAGGCAGACCCCACTGAGCCATATACTTGAAGTCCTCCCATGGCATCTGACTATAAAGTCTTGACATGTAAATAGAGAGACCTGCATCTGAAGACATTAAGTCATTATCCGTCAAAGTATTCTTCGGTGGAATATACATCTCACACGATGACAGAAACAACAGACTTGTCAGGACGTATAATATTGATTTCTTCATACTTTTATCGTTTTGAATTTAAAATGACAGTGAAAGACCAATAGTATAAGTCTTATTCAATGGATACATTCGTCCCATATCACTATCCGGATGCTCAGGGTCAACGAATTTTACAGCAGTGATTGTCAATGGGTTATATGCATTTGCATAAACTCTCAGACTGAAATCATCAAATCTCTTGAATCTTGGCAGAGTATAACCGATCTCTACACTCTTCAATCTCAAGAAAGCCGTACTCACCCTATTGAATGATGAATTCTCGTCAGGATAATGTCCTGTAAATCCGTAATATCCTGGAATCCATTCAGTCGAAGGATCATATATGTCTGCTCCGGATTCTGCTGGATGCCAACGGTCGAGATACTGCACGAGTGTACCTCCACCAGTACTACCCCAGATATTATATAGAGGTTCTGAATACTTCATTGATCCAAGGGCAGAGCCCTGCCACAGCATGCTGAAGTCAACTCCTCGCCAAGAACCGCTGAATGACAACGAATAGTTCATCCATGGAGTCTGGTCAAATGCGATAGGATGGGCGTCATAACCATTGATTTCACCGTCACCATTCCAATCCAAATACTTGTAATCTCCCGGTAAGGTGCTGTTTTCCTTGTAGATATCATATGCCCAGATATCCTCCCAGCTCTCATATCTTCCAGCCGCCTCATAACCGAACTGGACTCCCTGATATCTGTTATTGAGATTATCATTGCGCCATTTCTCGTAAGAGTTTCCGTAGGCGCCATTTCTTGATGAAATCAGATGCTTCTGTCTTGTAACAGCAGCCATTCCCTTCACCTCATATGAGAATTCCCCTACTTTGTTCCTATGGTAGATTTCTAGTTCGAGACCAAGATGGCTGTCACTGTCCAGATTCTCAAGTGGCGCTGAGGCTCCTACAATCGTAGGAAGTCCTACTGAATTACGGCTGAAGATTCCTGTTCGGATACGCTTGAAGTAATCGAATGACGCACCGAGTTTTCCTTTCCATGCCTCAAAATCAACTCCGACATTGAATGTTGTCGAACGGAGCCATGTAATGTTTACATTTGGTAGTGACGAAGGATCGACAGAGTAAACGAATTCACCATTGAACATATATCCTGGCGCATAACCCTGATACCATCCTTTTCCATCATCAGGTGTTTCACCACCGCGAAAAGTATATCCTGAGATCCACTCATAGTTCATGCTGTTATCATCACCCAGCACTCCATAACTTGCACGGACCTTCAACTGATTGATGAATGACAATGCGGATTCTTTGAAGAAAGGCTCCTCAGAAATCCTCCAGCCGGCAGACACAGACGGAAAGAAACCCCACTGATGACCAGGGGCAAATTTTGAAGAACCGTCATAACGGAACTGAGCTTCAACGAGATACCTATCAGCAAAGGAGTAGTTCAATCTTCCGATGAGAGCCTGGTACATCACTTCATAAAATGCACCTTTATCTATACCGACAAGCTGATTGTTGCCAGAGAGAGATGTAAAGTATGGTGTTCCAAATGCCAAATCACCGGAGCCATAATAGTTGTCAGCATCATGTTTCTGCATTTCATAACCTATTAGGGCACCAACCTTGTGACTTTCAGCAAATGTCCTGTCATAGTTCAGTATGAACTGAACAAGAGTCTGTTGCTGATTGTATGTCGCTCGGGAAAGATTGTTTGGGGTACTTCCGTTATATACCTGTGAATCATATGACTGTGCCTTTTCATTCCAAGCATACAGGTAATATTCCTTTCTGAACGACTCGTTCTTATTATACTTGAAGTCATAACCCAATAGGGCTTTTGCGCTTAAACCTTCAAGTATTGGAGTTACAGTCCCGAAATCATACTCAATTGACGCTGTTGACTGGAAATACTTCTGGTTATACAGATGATATCCTGAAATATCAGAAGTCATCATCGCTACGGTGTTCTTGTTAAGATCGAGACCTGCATAATTGAGCATTGTCTGCTCCTTATCAGCAAAAGCAGGATTGACCACACCCTGAGACCAATAGTTCCTGATGATATCCACGGAACTTGAATATGGGGTGTGGCGCTGATCTATCAAACCACTGATATTCAGGTTAAGCTTCAGGCCATCAGTAATCTCTGCTGTAATGTTCGAACGAAGGTTATACTTGTCATACCAAAGATCACGGGACTTAAAGAAACCTTCCTGGTAAAGATATCCGAAACTCAGGTAATACTGTATTTTTTCACTACCTCCAGAGATGCTGAGATCATGCTGTGTCTGAGGTGCCATCTTGGCCATGATGAGGCTGTTCCAGTCTGAAGACATCTTCTTTCCGGTTCTGTAATCCTCAAAATCCTGTTCGTTAAAGATAATGGATCCTCCAGTGACTTTGTTAAGGTTCTTCTCATTCCAAAGAGTCATCGCATCATAGACATCAGTAAGGGCCGGCATCTTAGACGGAGTCTGAAAAGTGAACGAACCGCTGTAATTGACCTTAGCCTTGCCTTCCGCTCCTTTCTTTGTGGTCACCAGGACGACTCCATTTCCTGCGCGGACTCCGTATATCGCTGCCGCTGCATCCTTCAACACAGAGACATTATCAATATCGGTTGCATTGAGTCTCTGGAACTCTTCAACAGAGCGCGGCACGCCATCTATGATGACCAACGGTGCACCCAGACCACGGATGTCAAAGTTTGCACTATAGGTTCCCGGTTCTGCGCTCTTCTGCCACACTCGGAGCCCCGGGATCTTACCAGTGAGCATATTCTGCGGATTCTCTGACTTTGTTGTAAGGATGCCCTCCGAACCAACTCCGGCTACGGCGCCGATTACTGAACCCTTCTTCTGGGTACCATAACCGACAACCACAACACTCTCCAGGTAATTGCTGTCTTCCGAAAGAACTATATTTATGACTGTCCTTCCGGCAACCTCTGCCTGCACTGTCGCATAGCCGATGCAAGAGTATTCAAGAACAGCTTCGGCTGGTACCTCAATTGCATAATTGCCATCAAGGTCTGTCGGTACACCTTGTGATGTACCTTTTACCATCACACTTGCGCCGATTACCGGAAGAGATTGTTCGTCGAGAACACATCCCTTCACGGTAATCCTGCCTTGTGCAAAGGTCATTAACGGAGCACAGATGAAGCATAGTGCCACCGCCAATATTCTAATTGCTTTCATAATTAATATTCCGTTTTATATCTGGCAAGAACTGCATATTCTGCAGCAAAGGCAAAGACAAACATTCCTTCGACATTCTGCTTTGACCTATCAGCACCCCAACCCAGAAGAAGATTGGTAGGAAGCATGCTTGAATACAGATATTTATCCCAAGCATAATCAAGATTTGCCTGGAAACTTTCTAAAGGCGTTTCAGCAGATATATCATACTTGTAAGCATCAAAATAGCCACGCATCAACACGCCATTGAACCAATTGTTGAAATCAGATATGTCATACGAATAGAAGCCTGGCTTATCAGCATCAAGCTTCGCAAAATAACGGAAGCTTGAAGAAACCAGATTCTGGAGATCCGAGAGATATTTCCCGTCACGCGTTACCCTATACAGATCCGAAGCACCGGAAAGCATTGTGCCGCTGTTGTAGCTGTACGCCGGCCCAACACGATTGTATAGATTTGTATGTTTGCGATATCTCTTGCCTCCTACCTCTTCATATACGACCTGTCCGTGAGTATCATCTCCCCCCAGCATATCATCATATACGCCATCAGATCTCATAAGATTACTTCTCTGAAAATCATAGACTTTCTTTGCAAATTCCAGATAATATTCCGATTTCTTGACTGTCTTTGATGCACGAGACTTATCGGGCTTGATGTAACCATACGTTACTGTTGCTTCACTATCCTTATATATTTCATGAAGCCATACAAGAGGACTGATAAAAGGGCCGTTACTGCATGAATGCTTTGTAACATAGCCTGGTCCCCAAGTAATGCCACCGTATTCTTTCCCGGAATTGTTTAATGTACAATCCCATCCAT
>JAGBYI010000151.1 GCA_017628845.1 Bacteroidaceae bacterium | reverse complement strand
CTTATTTTTAGTATCAAGGCTTCCCGAGGGTTCATCGGCAAGGACCAGTTCGGGATTGTTCATCAAGGCACGTGCTACGGCGACACGTTGTTTCTCGCCACCGGAAAGTTCGTTTGGCTTGTGGTCGGCACGCTCGGTAAGGCCCATAAAGTCCAGCAGTTCCATGGCACGCTTTTTAGCTTCCTTGTGCGAGGTGCCTGCTATGAAGGCCGGCATCATCACATTTTCCAGGGCAGTGAACTCTGGCAAAAGCTGGTGAAACTGGAATACGAAACCGATGTGGCGGTTGCGGAAACGTGCCATGCGGTCGGAAGAAAGGTTGGTAACATCCTCGCCTGCTATGATGACACGGCCTTCGTCGGCTCTGTCCAGAGTGCCTATAATCTGCAACAACGTGGTCTTGCCAGCACCGCTGGAACCCACGATGCTGACCACCTCGCCCTTGCCCACCTGCAGGTCGATGCCCTTGAGCACCTGCAGATTGCCAAAACTCTTCTTTATTCCTTCTATCTTGATCATGACCATTGGTCGGGGTATAGCAGCATTACGCTGGTGTGATTGAAATATCTGTGTATCATCAGTGGCAGGCCAGCAAAGGCTCCCTTATAGGAGATGAAGCCGGGGCGTGCACTAATGAAGACAACCATGTCGTCCTTTCCTGCCCTCTGCGAGAGGGACATTATCTTTGTCCAAATAGCCATCTCTATGTAGTCGGCATGCAGAGAGACGTGATAGCGCCACATGTAGCTCTTGATGTGCGGCATGGTGTCGGGGTGGGCATGGAACTCGAGCATGCAATCCAGTTGTTCGCCCATACGGCAGACGTGCTCCAGCCACTTGTAGAAACCTGCCTCGTACTCGGCCTTCTGCGGTACGGCAACAATGACTCTGTGCAGAGTGCCAGGGGGGACGATAAGGCGCACGGCCATTATCTCGCGGTTGGTACCCTCCAGAACGTGGTCGATGATGAGGCCAAGGCTGGACTTGGGCATACCAGTGGTGCGGTCGGTAAGGCATACCATCACCTCACCACAATCGTATTCACGGATTGTATGCAGGATACCACCAGCCACATTGGTACTGAGGCGCGAGAGGGTCTTCATGTCCACCTGTGCTGCGGAAGCCACGGAGGTAGCATCCTCCAGCATGCGCTGGGCTTCGCGATAGCCCTCGGCCTCGCCGTTATAGTCGTTCAGGGTGACGGTAAGACCCATAAGGCTGTCGGGAATGCGGGTGTTGCGGATTATCAGCGCCAACTGAGTCAGGAGCCCCACGCTGTCCGGCTGGCTGTATGTAACAAGGCACTTGCCATGCCATGCACCCTGGTTCTCCTCTGTATCGGTGTCCATGAGAGCAATGCGGCGTGCTCCCTCGCTGGTGGCAAAACTGCTTATTATGCACGAGAAGAGGATAAGCATGACCGTACCGTTCAGCACCGAGGCATCCATGAGATTCACCTTGGGGTCGGTGCCTATCATCACTATTGCCAAGGCACCGGCAGCATGAGCGTTGGTGAGACCGAACATAAGCAGGGAACCACCCTTCAGCTCCTTGGACAGGAAACTCATCAGATATGAGGCAATCCACTTGGATGAAGTGCCAACCAGCACCATCACTACAACAATCCATATTGTGTGCAGGTCGCCAAAGAGAACCTTCAAGTCGATGAGCATACCCACACCTATCAGAAAATAAGGTATGAACAGGGCATTGCCCACGAACTGGATATAGGACATAAGAGGCGAGGTACGGGGGATGAGCCTGTTAACCGACAGACCTGCCAGAAACGCTCCCAGCAAACCTTCCAGGCCTGCCAGCTCCGCCAGTGCAGCACTGAGGAAGACCAGCGACAGGATGAAGATGAACTGCATGATGGGCTCATCGTATCTGCGCAGGAACCAACGGCCTATTCTGGGATATGCATAGATGACAAAGCCGCCATAAACTATGCACTTGAAGGCAAAGAGCACCCAGTACATCCAGTTGGTGTCCTGAAGTGCGCCAACGGTAATGGCCAGCACCAACAGGGCAACGAAAAGTGCAACTGCAGTGGCTACCACGGAGACTATCACCACGGGGTGACGGGTAAGGCCGAAGCGGCCCACAATGGGATACGTAATCAGCGTGTGCGATGCCAATATGCAGCTGAGCAGCACGGAACTGGTGGCGCTAAAGCCCAGAAGATGGTGTGCGGCAAGGAACCCCATTACAAAGGGTATCACATAGGTTACGACACCAAAGAGGAGTCCCCTGCGCCCATACTGTCGCACACTGCTCATGTTCATCTCCAACGCGGCAAGGAACATGATGAAGTAGATGCCTACCTGACCGAATATCTCAAAACTCCTGTCCCTCTCTATGATATTAAAACCATGTTGGCCTATCATCACACCTGCCAGTATCAGGCCTATGATATGGGGGGTGCGGAGACGGCGAAGGAGGATGGGAGAAAAAAGGATTATCATCAGTACGACAAAAAACACCCAAGTTGGGTCGGTAACCAAAGCCAGGGGCATTTGTATGAATGTCGGTATCTGAAGCATGTCCAATGTGAATAATTTCGTGCAAAGATAAAGCATTTTGTGCTATTTATGGACAAGAACACACCTTATTTATAATATTTTCCGTAATTTTGTGCCGAATTTATCAAACGCAGTAACCAACAAAGACAAAACATAAACGATGAGAGTAGCAATTGTAGGTGCCAGTGGCGCCGTAGGCCAGGAATTCCTGCGCGTTTTGGACGAACGCAACTTCCCAATTGACGAACTTCTGCTTTTCGGCAGCCAGCGTAGCGCCGGAACAAAATACACTTTCCGTGGCAAGGAGATAGAGGTAAAATTGCTTCAGCACAACGATGACTTCAAGGGTGTGGACATCGCCTTCACCAGTGCTGGTGGCGGTACAAGCAAGGACTTTGCTGAGACCATCACCAAGCATGGTGCCGTGATGATAGACAACTCCAGCGCCTTCCGCATGGACGAGAACGTGCCCCTGGTAGTTCCCGAGTGTAACGCCAAGGACGCCCTGGAGCGTCCCCGCGGCATCATTGCCAACCCCAACTGTACCACTATCATGATGGTTGTTGCCCTGCAGGCTCTGGAGAACATCAGCCACATCCGCCGTATCCATGTTGCCAGCTATCAGGCTGCCAGCGGTGCAGGTGCTGCTGCCATGGCAGAACTGTTTGAGCAGTACCGCCAGGTATTGGCAGGCGAGAAACCTACAGTAGAGAAGTTCGCATATCAATTGGCCTTCAACGTAATCCCCCAGATTGACGTGTTCACCGACAACGGTTACACCAAGGAGGAGATGAAGATGTTCCACGAGACAAAGAAGATTATGCACACCGATGCAGACTGCTCTGCTATGTGTGTCCGCGTTCCTTCGCTCCGTTGCCATTCTGAGGCCATCTGGGCAGAAACCGAGCGTCCCGTAAGCGTGGAGGAGTTCAAGGAGGCAGTAAAGAACGGCAACGGCCTGCGCCTTCAGGACGACCCCGAGAAGAAGGACTACCCCATGCCCCTATTCCTGGAAGGCTGCGACGATGTTTATGTGGGCCGTATCCGCAAGGACATCGCCAACCCCAACGGCCTTACCTTCTGGCTCGTAAGCGACCAGATCAAGAAGGGCGCTGCCCTCAACGCCGTACAGATAGCCGAATGGCTCATCCAGAACGACCCCAAGTTCCAGAGATAATAGTGATTTCTACAGAATACAATGGTGCTGTCTCTTCGGGGGCAGTGCCATTTTTGTTTCGCGTGCATTCTTGGCCAATGGAGAGACACCCCATATGTCAATGTGATTAACCCTATGGGTTTAAGACCCTTTCGCTGAACAACTAAAAAAGGTGGTGTATGCAGGTATTTGTGAATACCCGTCATACACCACCGGTATGTGTCTGTGTTTTGGTCTTGGTATATTTCTACCTCTTGCAGGATTACCCGTTATCCCAGGTAGGAACGAAGTATGCTCTCCTTGTTAGCTACGCGCAGTTTGCGGATGGCCTTTTCTCTGATTTGTCGTACACGTTCTCTGGTCAGGCCGAAACGGTCGCCTATTTCTTCTAGGGTCATCTCGGGTTGGGATATGCCGAAACTCATTTCGATTATATCACGTTCGCGCTCGTTGAGGATATCTAAGGCCCTTGAAATCTCCAGTTGCAGACTCTCGCTGATGAGAGTGTGGTCGGCGGCAGGAGCGTCGGTGTTCTCCATCACGTCAAGGGGGCTGTTGTCCTCGCCTTCAACAAATGGAGCGTCCATACTTACGTGGCGTCCGCTGGCACGCAGGCTGTCATTTATTTTCTCAGGGACTTCGTTTACCAGTTCTGCCAGTTCCTCTGGACTTGGCTTGCGCTCAAACTCCTGTTCAAACTTCGTAATGGCTTTGCTGATCTTGTTTACGGCGCTAACTTGGTTCAGTGGCAGGCGTACGATACGACTCTGCTCGGCCAAAGCCTGCAGAATTGTCTGGCGTATCCACCATACAGCATAACTAATGAATTTGAAGCCACGGGTTTCGTCAAACTTCTCGGCGGCCTTGATGAGACCAACATTGCCTTCGTTGATAAGGTCGGGGAGAGTGAGTCCCTGGTTCTGATACTGCTTTGCTACAGAAACGACAAAGCGCAGGTTACTCTTTACCAAAGTGTCCAGTGCCTGACGGTCGCCCTTACGGATGCGCTGGCTGAGTTCCACTTCCTCCTCCACGGTAAGAAGTTGCTCACGGCCTATTTCCTGAAGGTACTTGTCCAGTGACTGGCTGTCGCGGCTGGTAATGCTCTTGGTGATTTTTAGTTGTCTCATTATGCCTTTTTTAGTTGTTTGTTATCCTGTTGCTCCGGCAAAATGCCGAAACTGCATATTTCAGCGCGCAAAGCTACGCTTTTTTATTGTAATCGCCAAAGGAAAGACGGCAAAATGTTAAAAAGAACCCCCATATTCAAAGTATTTTAGACTATTGGGGGCTTAGTAAGGCATTATTTCTTACCTTTGCGCGAAAATATTTACAACAATGGCACAACAAGAAGACGTTTTCAAGAAAATCATTTCTCATTGCAAGGAATATGGCTTTGTATTCCCCTCAAGTGACATATACGATGGCCTGGGCGCAGTTTACGACTACGGCCAGAATGGTGTTGAGTTGAAGAACAACATCAAGCAGTACTGGTGGCAGTCAATGGTGTTGCTTCACGAGAATATCGTGGGCATAGACGCTGCCATCTTCATGCACCCTACCGTATGGAAGGCCAGCGGACACGTGGATGCTTTCAACGATCCCCTCATAGACAACAAGGACAGCAAGAAACGCTATCGTGCCGACGTGCTGATAGAGGACCAGCTTGCAAAGTACGACGAGAAAATTGACAAGGAAATCCAAAAGGCTGCCAAGAAGTATGGCGAGGCATTCAACGAGGCCGAATTCCGTGCAACCAATGCCCGTGTGTTGGAAAACCAGCAGAAGCGCGATGCTCTGCACGAACGTTTTGCAACAGCCCTGAATAATAGCGACCTGGCAGAACTGCGCCAGATTATCCTGGACGAGGAGATTGCATGTCCCATCAGCGGCACCAGAAACTGGACCGAGGTTCGCCAGTTCAACCTTATGTTCTCCACCGAGATGGGTTCTACTGCCGACGGCGCCAACAAGGTGTATCTCCGTCCCGAGACCGCCCAGGGTATCTTCGTAAACTACCTGAACGTGCAGAAGACCGGCCGCATGAAACTGCCCTTCGGTATAGCACAGATAGGCAAGGCATTCCGCAACGAGATCGTTGCCCGTCAGTTCATCTTCCGCATGCGTGAGTTTGAGCAGATGGAGATGCAGTTCTTCGTTAAGCCCGGCACCGAACTGGACTGGTTTTCCCAGTGGAAACAGACCCGTATGGCATGGCACCAGGCTCTGGGATTCGGTGCAGACAACTACCGTTTCCACGACCACGACAAGCTGGCGCACTATGCAAACGCTGCTACCGACATTGAGTTCCACATGCCTTTCGGTTTCAAGGAGGTGGAGGGTATCCACTCTCGTACCAACTTCGACCTTTCCAGCCATGCCAAGTATAGCGGCAAGAAGATCGAGTACTTTGATCCCGAGACAAACGAGTCATACACTCCATACGTTATCGAGACCTCTATCGGCGTAGACCGCATGTTCCTTTCCATCATGTGCCACAGTTACGAGGAGCAGCAGCTGCCCGACGGACAGACACGTACCGTCCTGCACCTGCCCGCAGCACTGGCTCCCGTCAAGTTGGCCGTATTCCCCTTGACCAAGAAGGACGGTATGCCCGAGAAGGCACAGGAGATCATGAACGACCTGCGATTCCACTTCAACTGCAAGTACGAGGAGAAGGACCAGATTGGCAAGCGCTACCGCCGTATGGACGCCATCGGCTGCCCCTTCTGCGTAACCGTAGATCAGCAGACTCTGGAGGACAATACCGTAACCCTACGCGAGCGCGACAGTATGGAGCAGCGCCGCGTGCACATCTCTGAACTCCGTGGCATCATCGAGGACCAGGTAAGCATCACCAGCCTGCTGAAGAAACTTCTCTAATATTAGATTATAGTGAAAAGCAAATCATATCCTTTGTGAACAGATGAAAGACAAGATATACATACTCCTGTTGGCAATCCTATGTCTGGTTTCTTGCTCGGAAACCAATGAGGTCTACGATCCATACGAGAACTGGCAGAGCCGTAATGCAAAATGGTTTGAGGATACGGTTCAGGTGGCTCGCACTGCCATTGCGCAGGCCAAGGCAGAATTTGGAGACAATTGGGAAGACCATTGCCACTGGCGTATGTACAAGTCATTGTTTAGGACGGTTGTGTCGGCAGGTCCTATGACAGACAGCATCTGCGTGCGTATTCTCAGCAGGGGTGCCGATCCCTTGGAAAAGGGTTCTCCAGCCGCCAACGATTCTGCGCATATCAGTTACAGAGGATGGTTTATGCCCACTTATGACTATGTAGGTAACGGTACGGAAGACAAGGAGTGGCAGCAGCGGATATTCGACACAAGTTATAGGGGAGAATATGACCAGGCTACTTGTTCTCCTGTTTTGATGAGCGTTGGAAATCTGATAGAAGGTTTCAGTACTGCTGTCCAGTATATGGTTGAGGGGGATGACTGGATGGTATTTGTTCCCTACACTTTGGCCTATGGTCCTGACGGCAGTGGAGTGATTCCGGGGTATTCCACGCTACAATTCCGTCTGCACCTCGTACGTTGGTATGAGAGCGGTACCGGTGTTCCTGGCAACTGGGAATAATCTTAATTAGATTACCGTAGTCCATAAAAAGGGCGTGTCCGTATAAGAAGTGCCCCCAGAAGTTAGACGAAAACTTCTGGGGGCACTTCTGTTTGGGTCACATCTTCTTTGATGACCGATATTTCTGCTATTGCGGATTTGCCGTGCAGATGCCACGGCGGTGCATGTCGCGACTGATGCGTTCAAGACGTTTCAGGAAGTTCTGGTAGTCGCGGTTCTTCTGTTGGCTCCATCCTGCCTCGCTAAGTGCCAAGGCACGGGGGAAGGCCATATAGTAGAGGCGTTCGGTAGAGTTGATACACTCGCTCCACAGGGTGCCGGCTACACCAAACAGATTGTTATCTTCAAAGTCCTTGCCATATCCCCAGGCTGGATCCAGTTTGTAGGTTTGCTTAAGGGAAGTTACGGGCATTCCCCAGTTCACCTCGGGCATATCGCCAGGAGCAGCGGGGTAGTCCAGATAGCAATGCTCGCCAGGGCAAAGCATGATGTTGGCATTGCAGCGTATGGCTGCATCTATGGCGGTGGCGGTAAGACCATGACGCCATGCAAAGACAACGCAACCGGGCTGTATCTCGTGGAAGTCGGTTTCGTACCAGAACATTGGAGTCTTGTCCAACTTCTTGTGCAGGAAATCAATAACACGGTCGAACATGTACTTCTGCAACCTCCAGTTGTCGTTTCTGGAACCAGGCTGGGGCTTGGTGTCAGGGGCGGACATGATGTCCTTTAGCAGAGCCTGGCAGCTCTCGCACCCCGACCAACATTCAAGAGGAGGATTGCCAGCCTCGTCTCCACCAAGGTGGACATACTTTGAGGTGAATACGGTGGAAAGTTCACTGAATACGGTTTCCAGAAACTCGTAGGTAAACTCGCTGCTGGGGCAAAGCAGGTTGTCTGAAACACCGCAAGTGGTGCGTATGGGTAGCTTCACGGCACCGCAAGTCAGTTCTGGATAGCAATGTATGGCTGCTACCTGATGGCCCGGCATCTCTATTTCAGGGATAATTTCCACGTGGTATTTGGCGGCAAAGTCAACCAGTTCTTTCATTTGCTCCTGAGTGTAGAACCCGCCAATGGGCATTTGCATGTCGTCCATGCCCACACGGAAACTGCCCAATTCAGTAAGTTTTGGGAACTTCTTAATCTCTATTCGCCAAGCCTGGTCGTCGGTAAGGTGCAGATGCATGGCATTCATCTTGTAGCGAGCCATTTCCGTTATCATGCCCTTCAGGTCTTCAAAGGGGATAAATATACGGCAGGGGTCTATCATCAACTCGCGCATCTTGGTTCGTGGGCTGTCTTCTATGGTAACACCTCTTAAGTGTGACAGTATGCCGTTGTCCTGTTCGGGTATGAGCATTTGGTCAAGAGTCATGATTCCATAGAATACCCCTATGGCATCCGAACCGATAATGCTTATTCCCTCTTCGCTTACAGTGAGCCTGTACGCCTCCTTGCTGCCAATGTTGCTGTCTATGGCAAGGGTGATGGGACGCTTGCTCTTATTGAAGGTCTTGATACCGAGTCTCTCCAATAGCACCTTTTTCAGGTGCTCTTGTTCGTTGGACAGAGATGCAGGGGCTATGATTTTTCCCAAATCTTTTGTGCTGAGCATGCAGGTGTGGCTATATGCTATGTTGTTGGGTACGGGTATGATGGCATATTCGGTGGGACACTGCTCCTCCTTGATTTCGGGTTTCTTGAAGAAACGATTCCAGACGGGGGCGTTCTTGTAGGCCTTCTTTGAACCTCTGGGAACGAGAAGGTTTATCTTGTTGATGTCCACGCCACTGAAAGCATCTTCTGCCAATACGGGTGGGGTGGGTGAGAGTACGGTAATGGACTTCAATCCGGTACAGTTGCCAAAGGCACGGCTCTCTATCCTCTCTATGCTGGCAGGAAGGGTAAGGCTCTCTATGCTGTCACAAGCAAATATAGCCTGGCTCCCTATGATGCGCAGTTTGTCGGGAAAGATGATTTTCTTTAGTCTGTGGCGTGAGTGCAGGGCATTTTGGCGGATGCTGTCGCAATCCGCCAGACTGAGGTCCAGTTCCTCCATATTCCATTGCAGGTCGCGCAATTGGCGAAAATCATCGTTCCAACCGCCACAGCGGAAACTTCCTTCCTTCTTTACAATTTGTGCATGTGCCAGTGTGCTGGCTATCGCAAACATAGCGATGAGCACCAAAAAATACTTCTTCATTTCTTGCATTGTGTGTTGATGTCATGGCAAAGATACGAATAAACGAGTGAAAAAATATCAAGCTCGCTTGAATATTTTCTCCCGACGAGTGAAAGTATATTCGAGTTTATCTCAAAGATATAAATAATAGTGCACACTTGGCATTAGTTTGATAAAAAATATGTATCTTTGCACACATCTTTAATATAAAATTAATATAAAAGGAAACTACAGTAAAACATACTAAAATGGCACAGACAAAAAGAATTAAACGCGCTTTGGTAAGCGTATTTCATAAGGATGGTCTCGATGAGATTCTCCGTACTCTTCATGCACAGGGAGTAGAGCTGCTGAGCACAGGTGGTACACAGTCCTTCATTGAAAGCCTCGGTATACCATGTGTGAAGGTGGAAGACGTCACTTCTTATCCCAGTATTCTGGGCGGTCGTGTAAAAACTCTTCACCCAAAGGTATTCGGTGGCATTCTGGGTCGTCGCGACCTGGATGGCGACCGTCAGCAGATGGAGCAGTACGAGATTCCCGAAATAGACTTGGTAATTGTTGACCTCTATCCCTTTGAGCAGACCGTGGCCAGCGGTGCCAGCGAGGCAGACATCATAGAGAAGATAGATATAGGCGGTATCAGTTTGATCCGTGCTGGTGCCAAGAACTTCAATGACGTTGTTATCGTGCCCAGCAAGGCAGAGTATCAGCCTCTGCTGGATCTGTTGCAGCAGAAGGGTGGTGAGAGCGATATAGAGGATCGCAAGTGGTTTGCTGCTCAGGCTTTCGGTGTGAGCAGTCACTACGATACTGCTATTCATGAGTATTTTACGAGGTAGACATCATCAACAACCGGAAGATAGTTAAATGGGATTCTTTAGTTTTACCAAAGAAATAGCCATGGACTTGGGAACGGCCAATACCATTATCATCAGTGATGGTAAGGTTTTGGTAGACGAACCCAGTGTGGTGGCTTTGGACCGTCGCACAGAGAAGATGATAGCTGTGGGCGAGCGTGCCAAGATGATGTACGAAAAGACCAACCCCGACATCCGCACCATTCGTCCCTTGCGCGATGGCGTTATCGCAGACTTCAACGCCTGCGAGCAGATGATGCGTGGTCTTATAAAGAAGATACACACCGGCACTCATCTGTTTACTCCCGCCCTGAAGATGGTGATCAGCGTGCCCAGTGGTTCTACCGAAGTGGAACTGCGTGCCGTACGTGATAGTGCCGAGCATGCCGGCGGACGCGAGGTATATCTGATTTACGAACCAATGGCGGCGGCCATAGGTATAGGTCTTGATGTGCTGGCGCCTGAAGGCAATATGATTGTTGATATAGGTGGCGGTAGCACTGAGATTGCAGTTATCAGTTTGGGCGGTATCGTGGCAGACAAGAGCCTGCGCACGGCGGGTGACGACCTTACCTATGATATCCAGGAGTATATGTCGCGCCAGCACAACGTGAAGGTCAGTGAACGTATGGCCGAACGTATTAAGATAAACGTGGGTGCTGCTCTTACAGACCTTGGCGAGGAGGCTCCCGAGGATTACATCGTACATGGCCCTAACCGTATTACGGCTCTGCCTATGGAAGTGCCAGTATGCTATCAGGAAATAGCACGTTGTCTGGAGAAGACCGTGGCAAAGATAGAGGCTGCTATTCTGCAGGCTCTGGAAGAGACTCCTCCAGAACTTTATGCCGATATTGTGCACAACGGTATCTATCTGACCGGTGGTGGAGCCTTGTTGAAAGGACTTGCACGTCGTCTGACAGACAAAATAAACATCCCCTTCCACGTGGCCGACGACCCTCTGCATTGTGTGGCAAAGGGAACCGGTATCGCTCTGAAGCACATTCAGGAGTTCTCTTTCCTGATGTAATAATAAAATAAAGGCCTCATCCACACAATGGATGAGGCTTCCGTCTTATGCAGGGCATCATTGATTGGATACGCAAATACATGCATTGGTTGGTATTCCTTTTTCTGGAGGGTATCAGCCTTGCTTTGTTGGTGTCGTTCAATGGCTATCAGGGTAGTGTGTGGTTTTCCGGTGCCAATACTGTTGTGGGGACAGTTAATGCCTGGCAGCAGGAGTGTCTGTCATACTTTAGCCTTGGCAGTACTAATAGGGAACTGGCCGCAAGAAACATAGCCTTAGAGCAGGAACTTGATGTTCTCCGCAAGGAATTGTCCGAACTGAAGCACGACAGTTCTTATACAGAGCGTGCACTGGCTGCCAAGCTCAGGGGGCTGCCCATGCTCCAAGCCCGTGTAGTGTCAAACAGCATCACTATGCGTGACAATTATATCACCATAGACAAAGGCAGGGCGGACGGGCTCCGCCCCAAGATGGGAGTTGTATGTGGTACCGGTGTAGTGGGTATCGTCTCGCATGTATCAGAACATTATGCTGTGGTTATGTCTGTGCTCAACAGTAAGTCCAGCATATCTTGCCGTCTTCGAGGCAGTAATTATTTCGGTTACTTGCATTGGCAGGGTGGGAATGTCCTGGTCGCTACTCTGGATGATGTTCCACGTCATGCCAATTTCAAAATAGGAGATGCAGTGGAGACCAGCGGTTTCAGCCATGTTTTCCCCTCAGGTATTTTTGTGGGCAGGATTATACAGATACGTGATAGCCGTGACGGACTCAGTTTCCAGCTGATGGTGCAACTTGCTTCCGACCTTGCTAATATTCGTGATGTTGCCGTAATTCTTGTTGACCATGATTCAGATATTGCTCCGTAGGTTTGGTATTATGCTTCTGGTTATACTCCTTCAGGTTTTTGTATTTAATCACATTAGCCTGTGGGGGTATGCAGTACCTTTGTTGGGCATTATGGTGTTGTTTTATATGCCGCTCAATGTTGGTCGTAAGTCGTCCATGTTCATGGCATTTTTCACAGGATTGGTTCTTGATGCATTCAGTAATACACCAGGTGTTGCTGCGGGAGCTATGACGGCCACTGCTTTTGTCCAATATCCATTCCTTCATTCCATAGCGCCTAAGGATGTTGTGGAAGATTCAGTGCCGGATATGGATATGCTTGGCAAGGGCGGATACATCTCATATATGGCCATTCTGATGGCAGTGCATCATGCTGTATATTTCCTTCTCGAGGCTTTTACGTTCTTCAATGCATCTGATTTGCTGCTGCGTTTTCTTGGCAGTTATGTCCTGTCCATGCTCATAGCCTTGTCCATGGAGATGCTTCGTTCATCGAAAAACAGATAGTTGTAGGTTTGTATGAAGAAGAAGTACGAATTGGGCAAGCGCAAGTATGTCATGGCAAGTATAGCCTGTGTCATCATCTTTACGTATATACTGCGCCTTTTCTCCTTGCAGTTGCTCAGCGAAGACTATAAGCAGAATGCAGATAGCAATGCTTTCCTTAAGCATATTCTCTTTCCTGCCCGTGGTGCTATAACCGACCGCAACGGCAAGCTGTTGGTGTACAACCAGCCTGCCTATGACGTAATGGTGGTGATGCGCGAACAGGTTGGCGTGGATACTATGGACTTGTGCCACACTCTTGGCATCACCCCCGAATGGTACAAGCGTCGTATGGATGAAATCCGCGATCCCCGACGCAATCCGGGCTACAGTCGCTACACTCAGCAGCTGTTCATGAGTCAGCTTTCGGCAGAGGAGTTCAGTACTTTCCGCGAGAAACTCTTCTGCTATCCCGGTTTCTATATCCAGAAGCGTAGCATCCGCCAGTACTCTTATCCCTATGCTGCCCATGTTCTGGGCGATGTGGGCGAGGTTGGGCCTAAGGACATTGAACGCGATGACTACTATAAAAGTGGCGACTATATAGGTAAACTTGGTATCGAACGTCAGTACGAGCGTCAGTTGCGTGGCGAGAAGGGTGTTGAAATTCTTCTTCGCGATTCCCGTGGACGTATAAAGGGACGTTATCAGGACGGCAAGTTCGATCAGCCACCGGTTCCAGGCAAGAATCTTACCTTGTCCATAGATGTGGAGTTGCAGGCCCTGGGCGAGCGCCTTATGACTGGCAAGAAGGGTGGCATAGTGGCCATAGAACCCTCTACTGGCGAGATTCTGTGTATGGTCAGCAGTCCTACCTACGACCCTCGTATGATGGTGGGTCGCCAGCGTGGAACCAACAATAACCTGCTTTCGCGCAATCCGCATAAGCCTTTGCTTAACCGTGCCATAATGGGCCAGTATCCTCCTGGCTCCACCTTCAAGACCACCCAGGCACTGACGTTCCTGCAGGAGGGAATTGTTACACCGCAGACACTTTTCCCTTGTAGCATGGGTTTCCGTTTCAAGGGACTTACCGTAGGGTGCCATGCCCATGCTGCTCCCATTCCCTTAGTTCCTTCCCTGGCCACTTCGTGCAACAGTTACTATTGCTGGGGACTTTTCCAGATGTTCTCCAATCGCAATAAGTATTCCACAGTGCAGGATGCCATGACGCGCTGGAAGGACTATATGGTTTCCATGGGATTCGGCTATGCCCTCGGTGTGGACCTGCCTGGCGAGAAACGTGGAATGATACCCAATGCTCCCTATTACGACAAGGCATACCGTGGGTCGTGGAACGGCCTTACCGTCATATCCATTTCCATTGGTCAGGGCGAGGTGAATGCCACACCTTTGCAGATTGCCAACCTGGGCGCTACCATTGCCAACCGAGGTTGGTTCATCACTCCTCATGTAGTGAAGGATATACAGGACGAGGATCTGGACTCGCTTTATACTAAGCGCCGTTACACTATGGCAGATGCAGCCAATTACGAATACGTGGTGCAGGGCATGCGTCAGGCGGTACTTGCCGGTACTTGCCATGCTGCCAATTCTCCACACTATGAAGTTTGCGGCAAGACCGGTACAGCACAGAACCCGCATGGTCAGGACCATTCCGCCTTTATGGGCTTTGCTCCGATGAATGATCCAAAGATAGCCATCTGCGTATATGTGGAGAATGGTATATGGGGAGCCACTTTCGGTGTTCCGATTGGATCGTTGATGATGGAGCAATATCTGACGGGAGGGCTGTCGCCGGAGAGTGAGGAGAAAGCTAAAAGTTTTGAAGAACGACATTTAATATCAGTAGATAATGCCATCGCCAAATAATACAAAGGGACAAAGTACACTGCGCAATCTGGATTGGTTCACGTTGTTCATTTTCGTGGCTCTCGTGGTTATGGGGTGGATGAGTGTGTGCGGTGCCAGTTACGATTTCGAACAGGGTACCCGCCTGCTGGACTTTTCCTCCCGTAGTGGCATGCAGATGGTGTGGATACTGTCTTCGTTTGTTCTGGGTGCCATCATCATGTGTGTGGACGACCGTCTTGTTGAGAGCCTTTCCTATATTATATATATAGGTTTCCTTGCCCTGCTGTTTGTTACCCCCATGATAGCGCATGACATAAAGGGAAGCCTCTCGTGGATCAAGATAGGTTCTTTCAGTATCCAGCCTGCTGAATTTGCCAAGTTTGCCACAGCTCTTTGCCTTGCCAAGGTGATCAGTACCTTTAATCTGGACCTTTCCCGCTGGCGCGACCTCATTATCTGTTCTATACTTGTCTTTCTGCCTATGGGGCTTATCATCATGCAGAAGGAGACGGGTTCCGCCTTGGTCTACCTTGCCTTTTTCTTCATGTTCTATCGCGAAGGAATGATAGGCAGTATTCTTTTTGCTGGAGCCGCGGCAGTTTTTTATTTTGTTGTCGGGGTACGTTATGCTGAAGTCCCGCTTTGGGAAATACCGCAGATTAGCATGGGCGAGTTTCTTGTCCTTGCCGGCATACATGTCTTCTCGGCCTGTATGATGTGGGTCTACACTTCCCTGCGCAAACCCTTCTTCCAGACCCTGCTCTTTGGTTCCTTTGCCTATGTGCTGGCAGTTCTGTATGCCAGATATATTATACCTTTCAATGCCTGTTGGGTGCAGTGGATAGTGCTTGCCGTCACCATAGGTTATCTGTTCTATCTTTCTGTCCGCGAGCAGTTGCTGGCCTATGCACTGATAGCTTTGTTTGCAATAGGCAGTACGGGTTTCTTCTATTCAGTAAACTATGTGCTCAACGATGTGCTCCAGCCGCACCAGCAGGTACGTATCCGCGTGCTTTTGGGACTTGAGGATGATCCCAAGGGTGCAGGTTACAATGTAATCCAGGCCAAGATAGCAATAGGTTCTGGAGGCCTGCATGGTAAAGGTTTTCTGAACGGAACCCAGACCAAGCTGAAATACGTTCCCGAGCAGGATACCGACTTCATATTTTGTACTGTGGGAGAGGAGCAGGGGTTTGTGGGCAGTGCTCTGGTTCTGACGGTTTTTCTTGTATTCATCCTCAGGCTTATATATCTTGCCGAGCGGCAACCGTTGCGTTTCGGTCGTGTCTTCGGTTATTGCGTACTGTCTATATTTCTGTTCCACGTTTTCATCAATGTGGGTATGGTACTGGGCCTGACGCCAGTCATCGGCATTCCCTTGCCATTCTTCAGTTATGGAGGCTCCTCTTTATGGGGATTTACCATCCTGCTCTTTGTTTTTCTCAGGATAGATGCCGCCCGTAACCGTATGCAGCACTGATGCTGAACGTACAAAAACAAAGTGAGGGTCATCATCGGATGGCCCTCACTCTTATCCCTATGTCAGCGATGTATGGCAGCACTTCGCGCGACATTATATGGTATAGTTTCATGTATCCTGTCTGGCGCTCTTTCAGAACCAAGGTGGTGTCGCTATGGCTGTAGACCTTTATGGTCACGCCTTTGTTCTCGAAGAATGTATCACTGTTTCTTGTTTCTATGCATATTGTGTCCTTGTGCATCCTTAGCGGGACTTGCAGTGCCAGTTCTCTGACAAGGCATATCCTTTGGTAGGGAAACTGGCGTGCGGTACGTATTTCCGTATCTACGGCATAGCGGCACTCCGAGTTTGTCGGAGGGAGTTCAAATACGATGGTGTCGTTCCTGCTCCATCCGTCCTTGCTGATGTGCCGGTACTGGTGCTGGATGGTATCGCCTATACAACTACTGAGCAGGGACGTCAGGATTACTGTTGTTATTATCCTTTGCAGAGTTGCCTTGGTTGTCATTGCGCTTGTTCTTTTTCTTTTTCTTCTTTTTCTTGCTTGCCAGTTGGGCATCAAAACGGCTGAGGTCTTCCTGTGTGGCAAGGTCTATGGTGTGTGCTTTTTCCTTGTTGCTGTCTTTTGCCAGTGCAACAGGATTCTCGCCCCTCTTGTTCTGTGCAATGATGTCCATTGCACGCTCTGCTGTTATTGTGGTGATGTTGGCTGCAAAATGCTTGTCGGTAGAATAGGACACCAGTCCTGCCAGGATGTCGGCCTTGAAGAAGTACCATTCTCCTTCCTGTGTGTTGAGCACGATGTCCCTGTGTGGCAGTTTTCTGCCCGCTTCCATATACTGGTCCACTTCGTAATTCATGCAACACTTCAGTTTGGCACACTGGCCGGCCAGTTTCTGTGGGTTGAGCGACAGGTTCTGGAAACGTGCCGCTGCGGTGCCTACGCTGGTAAAGTTCTTCATCCATGTGGAGCAGCATAGTTCTCTGCCACATGGCCCGAAACCGCCGATGCGTCCGGCCTCCTGGCGTGCGCCTATCTGTTTCATCTCTATCCTTACGTGGAAAACCTCTGCCAGTACTTTGATGAGCTGTCTGAAGTCCACACGTCCGTCGGCTATGTAGTAGAATATGGCCTTGTTGCCGTCGCCCTGATACTCTACGTCGCCAATCTTCATGTCAAGTCCCAGGTCCTTGGCAATCTGACGGGACTCTATCATGGTCTGGTGTTCGCGGGCCTTTGCCTGCTCATACTTCTCCATGTCGCCCTCTTTGGCTATGCGGTAGACGCGCTTTATCTCGTCCTCGCTCTTCAGGTTGGCTTTCTTCACCTGCAGTGCAGCAAGTGTTCCTGTCAGTGTTACTATGCCTATATCGTGACCAGGATTTCCCTCTACTGCAACGATGTCGCCTTTCTTCAGTTCCAGTCCGTTGGAGTTGTGGTAGTATCCCTTGCGGGTGTTCTTGAACTGAACCTCCACGAGGTCTGTCACTTCGGTATTGTTGGGGATGTCGGCCATGTAGTCGCAAACGTTCAGCTGTGTGTAGTGGTTGGTGTGCCACCCCTTGCTGCACAGTCCGCGTCCTCCGCCTGATATATATTTATGTTCCATTATTGTATTAGTAGTACTATCATTTTCAATGCAAAATCAAAGAAGACCATCCTTGGGTTCACGTTCTGCTCTATGTCGCGTTGGCATGTAGACAGTTCTTCCATGATTGGTATAACATTCTTCTCGTTCACGAAGCGTGCGAAGTTGGTGCTGAATGCCGCCTCTTCTTCTGTTTCGTATATCAGTTCCTGATGTCTGAAGTTGTACATGAAGTTCTCCCTTATCAGTCTCTGACAGTATTCCAGCAGTCTTTTCTGTGTCTCGCGTCCCATGTCGCTCACCTGTTCGCTCCATTCCCTCATGTCCTTGATGCGTCTCATGTAACTCAGGCGCATAAGTTGCACGAACAGGTCAAAGAACATCTTCTCCTCATTTTCTGCATCCATGCGCTTCAGGGCTGCGGTATAGCTGCCCTGTGACACATGTGCCATTACCATGGCCTTCTCTTTCGTCAGGTTGTATTCTTTGTTCAGGGCCTGTGCTATCTCTTCTTCGGAAAGTGGGGGGATGTTGAGCCTTTGCGTACGGCTCTGTATTGTGCCCAACACCTTTTCCGGGTCCTCGCTAACCAGCAGGAAGTATGTCTCCGTTGGCGGTTCCTCTATCAGTTTCAGCAGTTTGTTGGCGGCTTGCGTCATCATCCTTTCCGGCAGCCAGACCACCACCACGCGGCGTCCTCCACGACTGGATTTCAGTTGCAGTTTCTGCTGAAGGGCATCGCTTTCGTAAACGTAGTGCACTATCTGCTGGTTCTCTGCCTTTATGGCACTGAGCCAGTCCTCTACGTCAAAGTACAGTTTTTCGGACAGCAGTTCGCGCCATTGCGGCAGAAAATCGTCCGACACGGGATGGTCCGTACTTTTCTTCTTGTATACAGGCAGGGAGAAGTGCAGGTCAGGATGTGCCCAGTTTCGTAGCATTGCCTCATCACTGCTGTCCTTGCATACAAGCATCTTGGCAAAGCCCAGGGCCAAAGGCAGTTTGCCGTTTCCTTTGGGGCCACAGAACATCAGGGCATGTGGTATTCTGTTGCTGCCCAGCATTTCTGTCAGTCTGGCCTTTGCTTCAGCCTGGCCTATGATATTGTCGAAGTTCAATATATTCTCTTTGCTATTTCATAAATACTGTCCACGGCGCTCACTGTGTAGAAGTGCAGATTGGGTGTCCCTTTAGATAGGAGTTCGCGGCATTGTTCCACAGCCCATTCTATGCCCACCTGCTTTATTTCCTCGTCCGTACTGCATTTGACGGCCTCCTTGTAGAGTGGTTCGGGCAGGTCGCAATGGAATATCTTGGGCACGATGCTCAGTTGGTTCAGTTTTGCCAAAGGCTTGATGCCTGGGATGATGGGTATGTTTATGCCTTCCTGTCTGGCACGTTCCACAAAGGCAAAGTACTTCTCGTTGTCGTAGAACAGCTGTGTTACTGCATATTCTGCACCCAGTTCCACCTTCCTTTTCAGTACAGCCATGTCGCTTTCCATGTTGGCAGCCTCCTCGTGTTTCTCGGGATAGCATGCCACTCCATAGCGGAAATGCTCGCCAGGGCACTTTATCTCTGTACCGTCAAAGAAGTGTCCGGAGTTGAACTTGTTGATCTGCTCTATTAACTCTATGGCATGCGCAGGACCGTCTCCCGTAGGTTGGAACATGTGGTCCTCCTTGGCCTTGTCTCCCCTTAGCACGAGCAGGTCGCTGATGCCCAGGAACTGTAGGTCCAGCAGCATGTACTCCAGGTCTTCCCGGGTGTGTCCGCTACACACGATGTGCGGAACCACAGGTATGCCATAGCGCTGTTGTATGGCTGCGGCTATGGCTATGGTGCCAGGGCGGCGTCTTACTCTCTGCCTTTGCATCAGTCCTCCGCCCAGGTCCTTGTATACGAACTCGCTCCTGTGTGTGGTGATATTTATGTATCTTGGTGCGAACTCCTTCAGGCGGTCAATGGTATTGAACAGCTGTGCCGTGCCGTTGCCTTTCAGAGGCGGCAGCACTTCGAAAGAGAATGGTCTGCTGTTATTGTCGTGGATAAGGTCTATAACCTTCATCTTGATACTTGTGTTTATTGCCTTTCTTTCATAAAAGGTGTGTAAAGATACGCAAAATATGGTATCGGGCAAAGACATTTATGCAAAAATACCCGCCAAACTTAAGTATATTGATAAGAAAAGCGCTTATTTCGTGACAACCTATTATTTATTTGTGTATATTTGTAAGGAAAAAACAACATAATCACTAAATAAAACATACCTATGACACTGATTAAATCCATTTCAGGTATTCGTGGTACCATCGGCGGCAAGGCCGGCGATACCCTCAACCCCCTTGACATTGTCAAGTTTGTAAGCGCTTATGCAACCGTTATCCGCAAGACCTCTCCCGTAGGTTCCAACAAGATTGTTGTTGGTCGCGACGCACGTATCTCTGGCGAGATGGTCAAGAACGTAGTGTGTGGTACCCTCATGGGCATGGGCTTTGATGTGGTGAACATCGGTCTGGCCAGCACTCCCACCACCGAGGTGGCAGTAACCATGGAAGGTGCCGATGGCGGTATCATCCTCACTGCAAGCCACAACCCCCGTATGTGGAATGCCTTGAAACTTCTGAACGAGAAGGGCGAGTTCTTCAACAAGGAGCAGGGCGAGGAAGTTCTTCGTATTGCCGAGGCCGAGGACTTTGAGTATGCTGATGTGGATCATCTGGGCAAGTACACCGAGGACGACTCTTACGACCAGAAGCACATAGACATGGTTCTGAACCTCGACCTCGTGGACGTTGAGGCAGTTCGCAACGCTCACTTCAAGGTTGCCTTCGATGCCGTAAACAGTGTTGGTGGCATTATCCTGCCCAAGCTGCTTGAGCAGTTGGGTGTAGAGAAGATCACTGGTCTGTTCACAGAACCTACTGGTGACTTCCAGCACAACCCCGAACCCCTGGAGAAGAACCTTGTGGAGATCAAGGAACTCATGCAGAAGGGCGAGCACGACATCGCTTTCGTAGTAGACCCCGACGTGGACCGTTTGGCTCTCTTCTGCGAGGACGGCACCATGTATGGCGAGGAGTACACCCTCGTTACCGTTGCCGACTACATCCTGCAGCACACTCCCGGTAACACCGTCAGCAACCTCAGTTCTACCCGTGCCCTGCGCGACGTTACCAACAAGTACGCCGGTTGTCAGTACAGCGCTGCTGCCGTAGGCGAGGTGAACGTAGTTACCAAGATGCGCGAGGTTAACGCCGTTATCGGCGGCGAGGGCAATGGCGGTGTCATCTATCCTGCTGCCCACAGCGGCCGCGACGCTCTCGTAGGTATCGCTCTTATCCTGACCTATCTGGCCAAGAAGGGCATGAAGACCAGCGAACTCCGCGCCACATATCCTCCCTACCAGATTGCCAAGAACCGTATCGACCTCACCGCAGGTACCGATGTGGATTCTATTCTGGAGAAGGTCAAGGAGTTGTACAAGGACCAGGAGGTTAACGACATCGACGGTGTGAAGATCGATTTCCCCGACAAGTGGGTACACCTGCGCAAGTCCAACACCGAACCCATCATCCGCGTCTACTCCGAGGCAAGCACCATGGAGGCTGCCGACCAGTTGGGCAAGGACATCATGGATGTTGTCTATTCAATGGTCAAGTAAGAAACACCATAAAGGCGGGCAATGTGTCCCGTGGCTATAGCCCGGGACCTCCCGGGCTTTTTTCAGATATATAGGCAGGGCAGCCAATAGCCCTCAATTAAGTAAAACCAATTTTTAGAACCAATCACTATGTTAACACAGATTATCAACGCACGCATCCTTACTCCCCAGGGATGGCTCAAGGATGGCAGTGTCATTCTTCGCGACAGCAAGATACTTGAAGTTACCAATTGCGACCTGGCCATAATCGGTGCCAATGTCATTGATGCCAAGGGCATGTACGTAGTGCCCGGCGGTATAGAGATGCACATCCACGGTGGTGGCGGCCGCGACTTCCAAGAGGGCGACGAGGAGGCATTCCGCGTAGCATGTGCCGCTCATGCCAAGTATGGTACAACCAGTATCTATCCCACCCTCAGTTCCAGCACTATCCCCATGTTGGAGAAGGCTGTGGACACCTGCCAGAAACTGATGGCAGAACCTAACAGTCCCATTCTGGGTCTTCACCTGGAGGGCCACTACATCAACCCCAGCAAGGCCGGTGCACAGATGCCCGAGTGCATCAAGAACCCCGACCCCAATGAGTACATCCCCCTTGTGGAGAACAGTCCATGCATTGCCCGTTGGGATGCTGCCCCCGAGATGCCCGGTGCTCTGCAGTTCGGCAAGTACTGTTCTGAGAAGGGTATCCTTCCCTCTATCGCCCACACCGCAGCCGAGTACAAGGACGTAAAGGCTGCCTACGAGGTTGGTTTCACCCACGTTACCCACTTCTACAATGCCATGCCCGGTTTCCACAACAAGGGCGAGTACAAGTACGAAGGTACCGTGGAGAGCGTTTACCTGATGGACGATATGACCGTGGAGGTTGTTGCCGACGGTATCCACGTTCCTCCCACCATCATGCGCATGTGCTACAAGATCAAGGGTGTGGAGCGCATGGCCCTTATCACCGATGCTCTGGCGGTTGCTGCTGCCGGTGGCGATGCCCAGGCATTTGACCCCCGTGTAATCATCGAGGATGGTGTCTGCAAGCTTGCCGACCGCTCTGCTCTGGCAGGTTCCGTTGCCACCATGGACCGCCTTATCCGCACCGCCGTACAGCAGGCAGAGATTCCTCTGGAGGATGCTTGCCGCATGGTCAGCGAGACTCCTGCTCACATCATGGGCGTTTACGACCGCAAGGGTTCACTGTCTCGTGGCAAGGATGCCGATATCCTTATCCTGGACAACGACCTCAACGTTCGCTGCGTATGGCAGATGGGTAAGATTATCGAGAACACCCTGTTCTAAGCATATTAGCAGTATAGAAATGGGTCGTGTCTTCGGGCACGACCCATTTTTGTTTTCTACTTATTAATTTTTCTACTTATTACTGTCCGCTAAACATATTTTATTCCCTCCCTCCGCTAACGAACGGAAAGGTGAAAACTGAAAACTGCCTAACGCTACCACCCACTTTCTCCCCCTGCAGGGGGAGTACCCGTAGGGGGAGGGGGTGGATAGTTTTCCGTTCTCCGTTCTCCGTTTTCATCCACCCCCTCCGCTTTGCTCGTCCCCCTGTCTCAGAGGGACAGTCAGTTACTATTGGCTAACGTTATCATCCACTTTCTCCCCCTGAGACAGGGGGAGTACCCGCAGGGGGAGGGGGTGGATATTTTCCCGTTCTCCGTTTTCATCCACCCCCTCCGCTTTGCTCGTCCCCCTGTCAGGGGGACAGTCAGTTACTATTGGCTAACGTTATCATCCACTTTCGCCCCCTGTCTCATGAGGACAGTCAGTTACTGCTGGCTAACGTTATCACCCACTTTCTCCCCCTGAGACAGGGGGAGTACCCTGCAAGGGGGAGGGGGTGGATAGTTTTTCGTTTTTCGTTTTCCGTTTTTATCCACCCCCTCCGTCGCTTCACTCCTCGTCCCCCTGTCTCAGGGGGACAGTCAGTTACTACTGGCTAACTTTATCATCCACTTTCGCCCCCTGTCTCAGGATGACAGTCAGTTACTACTGCCTAACGCTACCACCCACTTTCTCCCCCTGAGACAGGAGAGAGTACCCCGTAGGGGGAGGAGGTGGACAAAATCGCTCATCGTTCCAAATCTTTATCGGACAGTAACCTGGAAAAACCAGGACTTTGCCGTCTTCTGCACCTGAATATTCCGCCTTGCTATTTGCGATTTCAGGAGCGCAGAAAATGCCGTCCCGAGGACCGAACCGAAAGAACCGGGAACTCTCGCCTCGGTCCTCGGGAGGACAGGCTTCCGCCCTCGGGAGGGCATTTTTCTGCCTTCCGGTTTAGGATTATGGGGATGGGAGAGCTGCAATACTCGGGAAGTTGCTTCTTTACGACTCATATCCCAAGGTGTAATTTGCAGATAAAGAAAAAAAAGACTATCTTTGCACGGAAATGTAGTCCGTTGTACACATTATATATATATATATTATTCACTTAAACTAAGTTATTATGAAGAAGAACTTAAAACGAGTAGGGCATTGGCTACTTTGCGCATGCCTGATGCTTGTTTCTGGCATGGCTTATGCCGATGTCAACCCTAAGCCCTTTGTGATTCCCGAATTGCAGTCATGGACTGGCGCCGAGGGCGAAATGAGTCTCTCTGGCGTGGTTTGCGTAAAGGGCGGCAACAAGGAGCTGATGCGCGTTGCCAAGGCTTTCGCTGCCGACTATGAGGCAATGTTTGGCAAGAGCCTCACCGTGAAGAGCGGCAGCCCCAAGGCTGGTGACATTCTTTTCGTCTTGAAGAAGGGCGACAAGGCTCTGGGCAAGGAAGGTTACCGCATGAACATCGACAAGTACGTTACCATTACCGCTGCTACCACTCAGGGCGCTTTCTGGGCAACACGTACATTGTTGCAGATGTCTGAGCAGAAGGCTGCTCTGCCCAAGGGCGAGACCGTGGACGTTCCCGTCTACGAGTTGCGTGGCTTCATGGTGGACGTTGGCCGCAAGTTCATGCCCATCGACTACCTGAACGACCTGGTGAAGGTGATGGCTTACTACAAGATGAACGCCCTGCAGGTTCACCTCAACGACAACGGCTTCCGCCAGTTCTTTGGCAACGATTGGGACAAGACTCCTTCCGGCTTCCGTCTGGAGAGCACCCTGCATCCCGGTCTTACCTCTAAGGACGGCCACTATACCAAGCAGGAGTTCATCGACTTGCAGATTCTGGGCGAGAACAACTACGTGGAGGTGATCCCCGAAATAGACGTTCCTGCACACAGCCTTGCATTCGTTCACTACAAGCCCCAGTTGGGCAGCAAGGAGTATGGCATGGACCACCTGGATATGTTCCACCCCGAGACCTATCCCTTCATCGATAGCGTATTCCGTGAATATCTGGAGGGCGAGAATCCCGTATTCCGTGGCAAGCGCGTAAACATCGGTACCGACGAGTACAGCAACCGCGACAAGAAGGTTGTGGAGAAGTTCCGCGAGTTCACCGACCACTATATCCGCTTCATCGAGAGTTTCGGCAAGCAGGCTATGGTATGGGGCGCTTTGACTCATGCCAAGGGCGAGACTCCCGTCAAGAGCGAGAACGTTATCATGAATATCTGGCACAATCCCTATGCCCAGCCCAAGGACATGAAGGAGCAGGGCTATAAACTGGTGTCTATCCCCGATGGTCTTGTCTACATCGTTCCAGCAGCAGGCTACTACTACGATTACCTGAATTGCCAGTACCTCTACAATAGCTGGACTCCTGCCAACATCGGCGGCGTGCAGTTCGAGGAGAACGACCCCGACATCCTCGGTGGTATGTTTGCCGTATGGAACGACCATCACGGCAATGGTATCTCTACCTACGACGTGCACCACCGTACATTCCCTGCCCTGCAGACTATTGCCGTCAAGTGCTGGTCAGCAAGCAAGACCTCTCTGCCCTATGCCGAGTGGGATGCCAAGCGTTGGGACCTGAGCGAGGCTCCCGGTGTGAACTGGTTGGGCCGTCTGGGCGACAAGAAGCAGTCCCTCGTGGCAGAGATTGCTGAAGTGAAGGCAGGCGAGACACTTCCCTACGAGGAAATCGGCTACGACTACACCGTTTCATTCAAGGTAACTGGTGCCAAGGAGCAGAAGGGTACCAAACTCTTCAGTTCTAAGCACACCAATTTCTATCTTGCTGATCCTAAGGAGGGCAAGCTCGGCTTCGAGCGCGACGGTTACCTGAACACCTTCAACTACAGAGTTCCTGAAGGCCAGACCGTAGAGATTACCATCCAGGGCAACAACAAGATGACCCGTCTCCTGGTTAACGGCAAGCAGCACGAGGAACTTGGCGTGAAGATGCTCTACACCATCAACGAGAGCAACAAGGCCAACTACATCTCCGATCCCAACATGAAGAATGTGGAGATGTACAACACCGATGGTGCCAAACTCTTCTACCAGCGCACCCTCGTCTTCCCCCTCCGCAAGGCCGGCAACTTCAACAGTACCGTCAAGGACCTCAAGATTTGGAACTACGTGAAGTAAACCTCCCTGTAGGAGACGACATATAATGCAACAAGAAAGCATGGAGCACTACTCCATGCTTTCTTGTTGTTGTACCCATCGCGCCAGCCACTCTCCCCCTGTCCCAGGGGGAGAGTGGCTGGCGCGGTGGAAACTAAATAATAACCTACAAAGACAATAATCATACCATCATAACGTTATCACTATATGGAAGACAATCAGGCCAACAAGAAAGACTATAGCCACAATCTAAAAGAACAGAAGTCCATACGCCGAACTCTACGAACACATGGTACTCCTGCTGAAGCAATGATGTGGAAATTACTGAAAGGTAAACAATTGGAAGGCGCAAAATTCCGCAGACAATTCAGCATAGGAGCATATATACTTGATTTCTACTGTCCAGAATTTCGTATCTGTATAGAATTAGATGGTGATGGTCACTATAATGCCGATGGTTATGAGCACGACCAAGTACGAAATACATACCTGCATGAAGAGCATGGCATCATGACACTTAGGTATGAGAACAAGGATGTGTTCAAAAATCCAGAAGCTATATGCAGACAGATTCGCGAAATTATCAAAGCCAAGAGAGAGGATATAACCTCTGCGACCACCGCGCCAGCCGACTGTCCCCCTGAGACAGGGGCGACGAGGAGCGTAGCGACGGAGGGGGTGGATTAAAACAAAAAAATAAATAACGAAAAGCTGGAACTTTTATCCACCCCCTCCCCCCTGCGGGGTACTCCACCCTGTCTCAGGGGGAGAGTCTGCTGGCGCGGTGATAGTTTCCCGTTTTCCGTTTTCGCCTTTTCGTTCGTTCTAATCCACCCCCTCCGTCGCTGTGCTCCTCGTCACCCCTGTCTCAGGGGGACAATGTGGATGATGGTAATACGGTCTATTATAGTTTCATCGCGCCAGCCAACTCTCCCCCTGAGACAGGGGCGAGTACCCCGCAGGGGGAGGGGGTGGATAGTTTTCCGTTCTTCGTTCTCATCCCCCCATCCGCTTCGCTCCCTTCGGGTCCAGCGTCGCACTGGGTAGTGCTCCCCTCAGAGGGCACAGAATGACATTTAGTCATTCTTCTAAAGACCCTCTTCGCCCCCTGTCTCAGGGGGACAGTCTGCTGGCGCGGTGTGCTTTTCACTTTGTCCTCCTTGGTATAAACACAATAACTGAGGCAGTGCCACGCACTGCCTCAGTTATTGTTAGTCCCTTCCCTGCAGGGAGGGATAGGGTGGGTCTTGTGTCTTATTACAGGTTGTCCTTCTCGATATCCTTGAAGTACAGGTATGTGCCGTGCTTCAGTTCGGCGGTAGCAGCCTCGTCGCAAACGATGATTGCGTGGGGGTGCATCTGCAGAGCAGAGATAGTCCATTCCTGGCTAACACCAGCCTCGATAGCGTGCTGCAGGGCACGAGCCTTGTTGTGGCCGTTACATACGATCAGAACCTCCTTGGCATCCATAACAGTACCGATACCTACGGTAAGAGCAGTCTTGGGCACCTTGTTCACGTCGTTGTCAAAGAAACGGCTGTTAGCGATGATGGTGTCGGTGGTCAGGCTCTTGATACGAGTGCGGCTTGTCAGAGAAGAGAAAGGCTCGTTGAAGGCCAGGTGACCGTCGGGACCGATACCGCCCATGAACAAGTCAATACCGCCAGCAGCCTCGATAGCAGCCTCGTAAGCAGCACATTCTGCCTCCAGATCCTCAGCGTTGCCGTTCAGGATGTGTACGTTCTCCTTCTTGATGTTGATGTGGCTGAAGAAGTTGTTCCACATGAAGCTGTGGTAGCTCTCGGGATGCTCCTCGGGCAGACCAACGTACTCGTCCATGTTGAAGGTAACGACGTTCTCGAAGCTTACCTTGCCAGCCTTGTACATCTCAATCAGGTTCTTGTACAGACCCAGGGGAGAACCACCTGTGGGGCAACCCAGCTTAAAGGGCTTCTCTGGAGTGGGGTTAGCAGCGTTGATGCGTGCAGCAACATACTCGG